>CAJXMN010000001.1 GCA_913056215.1 uncultured Flavobacteriales bacterium
GATAGAGCCTCGGGAATGCTTAAAATGAGGAAGGTACCGTCAAAAGAAGCAAAGGTAGTAAGTAAAGCTATCGTAGAGGAGCTATCCGATTGGGTTCCCTTCATAAAAACAATTACAGCTGATAACGGTAAAGAATTTGCCGATCATCATTATGTGACTGAACAACTTGGTATTGATTATTACTTTGCAAGACCATATCACTCTTGGGAAAGAGGATCTAATGAAAACTTAAATGGTCTGATTAGGCAATACTTCAGGAAATCTTCTGATTTTGAACCGATCTCCAAGGATCAAGTTAAGGCTGTGGAAGAGAAGTTAAATCGAAGACCAAGAAAACGGTTTAAATATGAAAACCCTATATTTGTAATGGATAGATTATTGTTTAACGACAAAGTTGCATTAGTGACTTGAATTCTGCTTTCTAATACAACCACTTTTCTGAAAAAAACCTGATCTTTTATGAAGTTCCTCCATTTTTACAAATACTTATGTTAAATTTTTGTTGATTCATCGAAGTAAGTTTATATTTGCTCGAAAATAATCTACTACGAGACACTATAATTTACGATGTCGTCTCAATATTAGTGATTGACTTAATAAAAAATAAAATAATTATGCTTGTAAAAAAACTACTGATCGCTTCCTTGACTTTAGCGAGTCTCGGAGCTTGGGGTCAAAAAAATGAAATTCAGCCCGTATCGCTGTCAGAAACAAATACAGCAGCGCCATCGGTTGATTTAAACTCCAATGAAAAAACACTGACTTGTGTAGATACGTTGCGCTACCCACAATTTAAAGAACAGCGTTTAGGAGCGTCAAACTTTTATTTATTTGATTTGTGGTCCTCTGATGCTGAAGGA
The DNA here is from genome assembly GCA_913056215.1 of uncultured Flavobacteriales bacterium. Taxonomy (GTDB): domain Bacteria; phylum Bacteroidota; class Bacteroidia; order Flavobacteriales_D; family Crocinitomicaceae; genus Brumimicrobium. Next base: position 861 of record CAJXMN010000001.1, read on the forward strand.
TTTTCTCAAAAGTATGATTTGAATGGGACTAATGTTACAATCAGCGAAGTGGAGTTCTTTGGTAGAATGGATCCAAATACCTTTGGTAGTTCTGTTGATGTTGAAGCAGCGATCTACTCAGTTGATGCCAACAACGATCCCGTAACTCAATTAGGAGCTGGTACATTAACGATTACGGATACCACACAATCTTATCGCTATGTATCGCTCAGTACACCCGTAGTTGTTTCTACGGATTATGCTGTAGTTATTCAGCCCACTTCACCAAATGGTGAGATGGAGATCATGATAAGTGATATTGTACCAGGACAAGCCTGGGATGAGGACTTAGCAAGATTTAAATCCGACTACTACACTGGATCTAACGGAAACTGGGTAAGTATTATTGATTTCTCAAACAATTCAACGAATTGGACCAATGGCACTGTAGATTTTGAAGCAGTCATCACACCTATTGTTTCTTATGTGGTAGACCCGGGATTCACGGCTACACCTAACCCCGCTTGTGAGAATGAGCAGGTAACATTTACAAATAACGCTGCTGCTCAGGACATCCTCAGTAACAGAATGTATACATACGATGTTTTCCAAACTTATTTTGGTTTGACAACCATCGATTCGACTTATCTTTACACTTACGGTGATGGTTCTGCAGCAACTGTTGGACCCAACACGACACACACTTATTCTCCAGCTGGGACGTACACTGCCCAACAATTCAATTTAGCTGGAGTTTTAAGAAACTGTATTGATAATGTCAATCAAACCATTACGGTTGACCCATTAGATGATGCTTCATTCTCATATGCTGCATCTGAATTCTGTACGACTGGTACAGACCCAACACCATCAACAAATAGTGCAGGTACTTTTTCTGCAACTCCTTCTGGTCTTACATTTATTGATGCCTCAACGGGAGAGATTGACCTCAGTGCTTCAGCGACCGGTTCTTATGATATAACATTTCAGACCAGTGGAACCTGTCCTAATTCTTCCACTATAACTGTTACAATCAGTGATCCCGCATCAGCTGAATTCTCTTATTCACAAGCTCAATATTGTGGAGATGGTACGACCGCTTCAGCAACATTAGCTGCTGGGGCCACTGCTGGAACATTTACAGCAGGGTCGGGATTATCACTTAACGGATTCAATGGCGAAATCGATATCGCTGCTAGTACACCTGGTACTTATACAGTTACTAATACAGTAGCTTCAACACCAGGATGCCCTCAGGCAACACACTCAGAAACGGTTGAAATCATTGCTGTAGATGACGCGACATTTACTTATTCCTCGAATACACTTTGTTTAGGTACGGGAACAGAAACACCAACAATCAACGCTACGGGTACTTTTACGGCTACCCCTGCAGGGTTGACTTTCGCCGATGCATCTACAGGTGAAATTGATCTATCTGCAAGTAATGCTGACACGTATAACGTTACGTTTACGACGAACGGAACGTGTCCAAGTTCTTCATCGCAGTCGATAACTTTAACCAATTCTCCTGACGCCTCTTTTACTTACAGTGCGTCGGCCTTTTGTGCTGAAGTTGGAACAGAAGCACCTAACTTCCCTGCTGGAGCGAGCGCAGGAACGTTCACCGCAACACCTTCTGGTTTGGTGATCAACGGAACCAACGGAGAAATAACGTTGGATGCAAGCACTCCTAACACTTATGATATTACAAATACGATTGCATCGTCTGGTTCATGTCCTCAGGTCTCTGAGACTGTTACTGTAACTATCAATGGATTGCCAACTGTTGATGCTGGAACCGATCAAGATGTATGTGACGGTGATCAAGTTACATTGACTGCGACTGGTGCTGACACCTATACATGGGATAACGGAGTTACACAGGGATCTGCCTTTACTCCATCTGTTGGTTCAGTTACATACACAGTAACAGGAACAGATGTTAACGGTTGTGAAAATGATGATGCCGTAACGGTTAATGTTTTCGAAAACCCTACAGTGGATGCAGGGACAGATGTTACTGTTTGCGAAGGCGAAGAAGTAACACTTACTGCAACAGCATCTATTGGAACAGTTTCTTGGGATAATGGCATTACTGATGGTACGCCATTTAATGCAACTACAACAACCTCATACACGGCAACTGCTGACAATAATGGTTGTACTGCGACGGATCAAGTAACAGTAACTGTCAACGAACTACCCACAGTAACGCTTGGAGATGACAGTCAATTGTGTTTACAAGATGACGTCATTTCGCTAACAGGTTCTCCCCAAGGAGGTACTTACAGTGGTACAGGTGTTACAGGTAATCAATTTGATCCCAACGCTGCAGGTGTAGGGATGCACGAAATTACCTATACATATACGGACGGTAATGGTTGCGAGAATTCAGCGACGCAAATGATCACAGTAGATGACTGTGCTTCTATCGTTGAAAATGCAATAAAAAATATCTCAATTGCACCAAATCCGGCTTCTGAATTTGTCGAAGTCCAATCAGGTGAAGGTAACGCTATTGAGTCTGTTCAGCTTATGAATACAGCAGGTCAAATTATCCCAGTGGCTACTTCAAACAACACTGATAATAATTTAAAACTTGATGTTCAACATGTGGCTACTGGAACTTACTTTTTAAACATCCTTACTCAAAAAGGAAGTACAGTACGAAAAGTAGTAGTTCAATAAGCATTATATCTTGCTTTAGATGAAAAGGCTTCCTGAACAAGGGAGCCTTTTTTATTTTTACTGCTTATTATTCCATAAATAACATTTCACCGCTTGCGTCGATAACTAAGTTTTGATATTCATTGCATTATGCAAAAAAATCGTTTTTACTACATTCTTGAAATTCAGTATCTCGGATTTCGTTATCACGGTTGGCAACGTCAGCCAAATGTGCTCACCGTAGAGAAAATGGTAAGAAAAACCCTGAACTTTGTTCTTCCCCGACACCAACCAAAAGTTTTAGCTTGTGGTCGTACGGATGCGAAAGTTTCCGTAGAGCAGACCTATATAGAACTATTTACAGAAATTCCTCTAGAAAATTTAGACCATTTTTTCGATGTATTTAATCAAAATCTACCCGCTGACATTCGGTTATTAAGTATTCGAGAGACTGATGCCCAATTTAATATCATTCAATCACCCAAAATTAAAGAGTACCATTATTATTTTGCACACGGTGAAAAATTCCACCCTTTTTCGGCCGCTTTTATGTGTCACCATCCCAACATGCTCGACATCGAATTAATGCAATCCCTTGCACCACTATTTGCAGGAACGCGTGATTTCTATTCCTACACCTTTCGTCCCAACCCTGAAACGCAAACAATTGCTACGGTAGACCATGCCGAACTCACCAAAAACACGAATTTTACCGCTTCCTTTTTTCCAGAAAATTCTTATGTTTTCAAAGTGAAAGGCAATGGTTTTAAACGGAATCAAATCAGACTCATGATGGGAGCGCTTTTTGATGTGGGATCAAAAGAAATGAGTGAAGACACCTTTAAATCGACGTTAGAGGGCTCTAATCGCATTAAATTAACAAACATTGCTCCGCCATCAGGTTTAATACTGGAGAAAGTCCATTTCGTCGATGAATGAGTTTTTTATGACGACAAATAAGTTTATATTTGCCATAAATTATAATGTTATGAAAAATATATTATCGATAGTTGTCTTCACTTTAGTGCTCGCCAATTTTTCATGGGCTCAGCAGCAAAAAGAAACGAAGCAAATAAAACGTAAAGCGCAAACGAATAAACAAACTCAGAAACAATCTGTTGAGCTACGTCCAGCCCAGCCTATTCATAAAGAAAACGCTAATAAAAGCAAAAAACGAAAGGCAACGCTCAAGTCAGTTGAATCACCCAAACGAGAAGAGGATTAGTTTTCTGAATTTCAAAAATCACGTTATTATGAAACATTTATATACAGTGCTATTTCTGATCAGCACACTATTTCTCCCAAATACAGCCTTCACACAGAGCTGTGATACCTTGAGAAACTACTCCTTATCCGATAATTTTTATGAGATCTCTGGAGCAAATGGTGCTGCACTAGGCCACGACAAAGTAAACGGAGGAACCAGCAATGTTGAGCAATGGGCAGAACCTTACAATGTTGCTGGTCCTATTGAGGTAAGACGGCTGCGTTTCGTCCCTTGGCTCGTGCACGACGAAGGTGGAGATGTTATTTTTCATGTCTACGATGTCAACGCTGGAACTCCTGGAGCATCACTAGCATCCGACACTATTCCAATCGCAGAATTTTCGGAAAACACTTTTTACCAACTGGATTTTACTAATCCAGCAAGCGTCGATGGTGATTTTTTTGTGGGATATGAATTAGCTTACAATGCACCGCAAGATTCATTCGCTATTTTAGGTACCCACAAACCAGGAGGTATCAATTACACACAGCTTTATTTCGATGGCGCATGGGATGATGTTGACAACATTTATACGATTGGTTCAGATCCTTTTATTAGTGCATGGCGTTTAGATGTCATGGTTTCAAATGCTCCGGCGCCCGTTGCCGATTACACTTCTAATTGGACAGCTTGTTTAAGTGGCGTTTTCGAGCCAGACGCTAACAATACAACGAACACAGATCAGTATGAATGGATTTTATGGGATGCAGCTGTACAAAATATTCAAGACCAACAAACAGGAATAACGCCTACAGTAAATCCCGCTCAGGTTGAAGATGATCAGGTGCTTGCTTTATACGCAGATGGCGGTTGTATGACCGATGTGCAGGCTTATTTAGTGGATGTATTTCCGGATATTTCGGCGAACGTCAATACTACGAATACCACCTGCGACCTGGACAACGGTTCAATTGAAGTTACCAATCCAACAGGAGGCAGTGGCAACTACTCCTATTCGAATAACAATGGCTCCAACTATCAAAGTAATCCATTATTTAGTAATATAACCGATGGAGCTTATGATGTTGTCGTTGCGAGTGGAGGTAATGGCTGTAGCGCAACCTATTCGGTAACTGTTGGAGCTACACCAAAAGAAACAGTTTCAGGTGGTTCGGATCAAACTATTTGCGAAAATCAGAGCGCCACGATATCAGCATCGGGTAATGGGACCATTGAGTGGTTTGATGGCAATACATCTGTGGGCACGGGAACTTCAATTACTGTTTCACCCGTAAATACAACTTCGTATGATGCTGTGCTCACCGATGCCAATAACTGTGAAGATACGGCGCAAGTAGTTGTCAATGTAAACCCACTTCCAGCCATTAGCGCAGGAGCAGATGACGCCCTTTGTGTTGGTGACAGTTATACCCTTACTGCTTCTGGCGGTTCAACTTATAGCTGGGATAATGGATTAGGAGCTGGTGCTTCACATACAGTTTCTCCTGGTGTTTCAACGACCTATCAGGTCACTGGAACGGATGGAAATGGATGTCAAAACACAGATGATATCACATTAACGGTGAATAGCTTGCCAACGATTACAGCCAGTGCAGATGCCAATATTTGCGCTGGAGAAACGGAAACGATATCAGCAACAGGTGGAAGTACCTACAACTGGGACAATGGTCTTGGCGCAGGTTCGAGTCAAAACGTAACACCGACGACTACCACAACTTATGAAGTAACGGGAACCGATGCTAATGGATGTCAAGAAACAGATCAAGTCACAATAAATGTCAATCAGTTACCAAGCGTAAGCGCAGGTTCTGACGTATCAATTTGTGATGGTAATAACACCACAATAACGGCATCAGGAGCCGATACATATATTTGGGATAATAGCTTGGGAAGTGGTGCAAGCCACCAGGTTTCACCCACATTAACCACAAATTATGAAGTCACTGGTACTGATGTCAATGGTTGTGAAAATACCGCGACTGTAGAGGTAACGGTCAATCCAATCGACGACGCCTCTTTTACGTTCAACGACTTTTGTGAGGCAGCAACTTCTAACGGACCTACCAATATTGCGACAACGGGAGGTAACTTCGTATTCAACCCAACACCTACTGATGGAGCTACGATCAATGCTTCAACGGGTGAGATTACTGGTGGAATTGCCGGAACAACCTATTCAGTAGAATACACGACAAATGGAACATGTCCAAATTCCTCTATTGAAACGGTGACCGTTCAAACAGATGATGATCCTTCCTTTACGTATAATGATATTTGTCTGGGTAATGGACAGCCTATCGAGCCGTCAAATATAGTTACCCCAGGAGGGACTTTCGACTTCGCAACAGCTCCTACAGATGGTGCAACCATCGACGCAGCTACGGGTACGATTTCCAACGCAACAGTAGGAAGTACCTACGATGTTCAGTATACGACCCCTTCTGGAGTTTGTCAAACCAGTTCCACGACCACCGTGGACGTCTTGACCGCACCCTCAATAGTCGCATCTGGCGATCAAACCATTTGTGAACAAAATGCTGTAACCATTTCTTCAACGGGAGGTGACACCTATACCTGGGATAACGGGATCGGTGCTGGCGCTAGTCATAGTGTTTCTCCTTCAACCACGACGACTTATACAGTTACAGGAACGGGACTAAACGGTTGTACGAACACTGACATGGTTGTTATTACGGTCAACCAGCTTCCTGCAGTAGACGCGGGTAGCGACCAAACCGTTTGTGAGCAGGAAATCGTAAACATCTCAGCGTCTGGCGCATCGAACTATAACTGGGATAACGGGCTTGGAGCTGGAGCTACGCAAACATTAACGGCGACCGCCACAACAACATACACGGTAACAGGATCAGACGCAAATGGATGTTCTAATACGGATAATGTGACGATTACCGTAGACCCTTTACCGACCATTGATGCTGGTGCTGATCAGTCTATTTGTACGGGCGACCAAACAACTATAACTGCTACAGGTGGAAACACCTATAACTGGGATAATGGATTAGGAGCAGGAGCCGCTCACAATGTCTCCCCAGTTAGTACTACAACATATATGGTAACGGGTACTGATTTAAACGGCTGCGAGAATACAGACCAGCTGACTGTAACCGTAAATCCGATACCCACGATCAACGCTGGTGTGGATCAAGAAGTCTGCGAGGGTGAAGAAGTAACACTCTCCGCAACCGTTTCTAACGGATCTATTTCTTGGGACAATGGAATTAGCGATGGTGTGCCTTTTACCGCAACAACAACTACAACATTTACTGCTACGGTAGATGATAATGGGTGTACAGCTTCAGATAACCTTGTCGTTACCGTCAATCCACTACCTCTTGTTTCAATAGGCGATGATGAAACCACTTGTATCAATTATGAACCCATTCAGTTGAGTGGTTCTCCTGCTGGAGGAACATTTAGTGGAAATGGTGTAACGAATAACATGTTTGATCCTGGGGCGGCTGGTACAGGAACACATACCATCACTTACACTTATCAAGATGGCAATGGGTGTGAAGACACAGCTACGCAACAGATCACTGTAGACGGTTGCGCAAACATTGAAACGAACGCAATGGCAGATGGATATCGCATCTTTCCCAATCCCGCTTCCGATTATTTTGAAATAAAAGCAGATCGTGCGATTGAAAGTGTGCATATTCTAAATACCTTAGGTGGGGTAATACAAAATATCGAAAGCTCACATATTGATAAAAACCACGTGCTGGTTACAACTCACGCGTTAGCCCCTGGTACTTACTTCGTGAGCATAAGTGCTGAACAAACGGTTAAAATCAAAAAGATCATTATAAAATAAATACGATTGAAACCTACACAAAAAGCCAGCAACAATCGTTTGCTGGCTTTTTTGTTTTCTTACTTTTACGCCTTGCATTCTGCAATAGACAAACATGGAGATACTAACAAGTATATGGAACGGAATTCTTGAGACATCCTTAACTGAATGGATCGCTGTTATTTCGGGTATTATTTATGTACTTCTTGCCGGAAAAAAACATATCGCATGTTGGTTTTTTGCAATGGTCAGCACTTCAATTTATATTTATCTCTGTTTTTCGAACCAGCTTTTCGTTGAATCAGGATTACAAGTTTTCTATTTGATTATGGCCATATATGGCTGGGTCAAATGGAATCAAGACCAATCGGAAGCGCTTCCCATCAGGCGTTGGAAATGGAGTTTTCATGTAATAAATATTTTAATCAGTACTGCAGTTACACTCTTACTTGGTTATCTTATGGGGGAGTTTACAAGCCAACAAAGTCCTTATCTCGATGCCTTCACCACTGTTTTTAGTCTGGCCGCCACCTTCATGGTAACACAGCGCGTATTAGAAAACTGGCTTTACTGGATCGTTATCGATATTGCTCTCGGTGTCTTGTACGCTTCGCGCGAATTGTATTTAACTGGGGTACAATATATCGTCTTTGCCATTATTGCCGTATTTGCTTTCTACTCCTGGCGAAAATACTATAGCGTTCAACGCTCTCAAAGACGAACCACACACCCTGAAATTTTAGATAACGAAATATGATTCGAATAGCAGTAACTGGGCCAGAAAGTACGGGGAAAACGACCTTATCGAGTGCTTTAGCAGATCATTTTCAAGCACCTTGGCACCGAGAATATGCACGGGAATACCTGAATCGACTTCAACGAAATTATACCTACGAAGATCTCTCGGTCATAGCCCAGAAACAAATGGAATTAAGAAAAACGGAGTCACATGACCAGCTGGTTATTCACGATACTGAGAATTTAGTCCTCCGCATCTGGGCTGCATTCAACTATAAAAAGTGCCCTCCCATTATCGAACAATTTCTTTCCAAGCAAGTTTACGATCATTATTTCTTATGTAGTCCTGAAGGTATCGATTGGGAAGCGGATCCATTACGCGAGCATCCGGAACAGCGTGAAGATCTCTTCGATATCTATGAGCGCCATTTAGAAAGTTTCCCCATTCAATATACAGTATTGAAGGGCACACTAGATGACAGGTTAAACACTGCCATAGCAATAATTGATGACTTATTACTGTCGAAAGGCGGATTCTGTGTATAACTCACATAGGCGCAATTCAGTGATTCACCACTTCGGCTTTTTCATGGTAGTTATAGTTGAGCAAAAAAGGAATGAAGACTCACCCTGTTGAATGTCTTTTAAGGACAATCGAACTGTAGTCTGACCCAAAGTTCATTCGCTCATTAGGTAGAAATAACCAAAACAATTACCTTTGCAGCATGAAGCGTTTAATCTTAATTACTCTTTTTGTGACCCTTTTAATTTTCCTCTTTACTCCAGAGGCGATTGGTCAGTGCTCACAGTGTAAATTACTGGCAGAGCAAAACGGTGAGGGCATCGATGCTGAGATTTTGGGTGGAAATGACGGTAATACCATTAATACTGCAATTCTATACATCATGGCAGTACCCTATATTATTCTCTCCATTCTCTTTAGGAAACAAATCAAGCGTTTTTTCCAGCGTACATTTTCCAAACAATAGTGGGTAATTTAGAGTAATTCATTGGCAATATTTGCCAGTTCAGAACGCTCTCCCTTTTCCAATTTCACATGAGCAAATAAATTTTGACCTTTTACTCGGTCAATTAAATAAGCTAATCCGTTGGAGTTTTCGTCAAGGTAGGGTGTATCAATTTGATGAACATCACCGGTGAAGATAATTTTTGTATTTTCTCCAGCACGAGTAATGATCGTTTTAACCTCATGGGGCGTGAGGTTTTGTGCTTCATCGACAATAAACATGACATTGGACAAACTCCTACCTCGAATAAAAGCCAGCGGTGTAATCATTATTTTACCATCCTCTTGCATGGCTGTTATTTCTTTAAATTTTTTCTCGTGTTCACTGAATTGATTTTTTATAAATTTCAAGTTATCCCACAACGGTTCCATATAGGGAGAAATTTTCTCATTAGTGTCTCCGGGTAAAAACCCAATATCTCGATTGGAAAGTGGAACGAGCGGACGAGCCAGTATGATTTGATGGTGTTTTTTATGTTGTTCCAATGCTGCCGCCAACGCCAACAATGTTTTTCCCGTTCCCGCAACTCCCTGGAGCACCACCAATTTAATGTCTTTATTCATGAGTGCACTTACAGCGAAAGCTTGCTCTGCATTTTTCGGTTTGATTCCCGTCGTGTATTTCTTTTCTACCCGTTCAATTTCATCCTGAAGCGGATTATAATAAGCCAATGAAGAAGAGCGTCCATTCTTGAGTACATAATAACCATTGGGGGTTTTTAAATCACCTAAGATCCCTCTCTCAGGAACGCTACCTTTATTAAATAATTGCCGAATTACATCTGAATCAATGTTCTCTACAACTTTTAAACTCGAAGAATCAAGTGTAGTTTGATCCACTTTTCCAGTTTCATAATCTTCGGCAACAATACCTAACGCTTTTGCTTTAATTCTAAGATTGATGTCTTTTGTTACGAGAATAACTGGTGTCCCTTTATGCTCCTCCTGCAAGTATAGAGCAGCATTTATGATTTTATGATCATTCTTACCATGCGCATATATATCCTCTGCATCCATGCCTGCCGGCCGTCCAGACAAAACAACATGGAACTTACCTTTTCCTTTTCCTAGTGGAATCCAATCCTTCAGTGCTTTACCTCCTGATAGTTTATCGATAAAACGTATTACTGCCCTGGCCGAAAAATTTTTAGTGTCATTTCCAACTTTAAAATTATCAAGCTCCTCCAACACGGTAATCGGAATAGCGATGTCATTTTTCTCGAAATTCGTGATACTTTGGTGGTCGTGCAATAAAACGGATGTGTCGAGTACAAAAACCTTTTTCTTTTTGGCCATAAAATCATTCTTTGCCTATAAGGTAAAAAGATTCTAAGTTGAATATAAGACATAACTCAACAGTTATTAACAACCGTCTTGTGGTACATCGCTGGTTACCAAATAATATAAGGACAAAAACTAGTTAACACTCCTTTCAAAAAACAAAAGAAGGGATCGATTGCATCAGCAAAAGCAAAAAGGGTGAACCTACTACCTCTTAAGTTTAAGAAGTCGATATTTAATACGCTCTAAATCTTCTATTACAGCGTCCAACTCGGAAGTAGTTGGAGTTGCTTTAGGGTCATTTGACCGCAATGCTTTTTTAGCACCTTCTAGCGTATGACCCTCGACTTTAACTAAAGTATAAATTCGCTGAAGCTCTAAAATGTTCTTTGGTGAGAATAAACGGTTTCCTTTTTTGTTTTTCTTAGGCTTCACTGAAGAGAACTCCTTCTCCCAAAATCTGATCAAAGAAGTGTTCACATCGAACATTTTGGCTACTTCACCAATCGAATAATATAATTTCGTTAATTCCGACTCCTGGATCATGTTCGTTAAATTCCTTTCTTCTGCAGCTAAATATACTAATAAACAACTAATTTGTGTCGCTCTGAGGTTTCTTTTCCCTCTATAGTGAGAAAGTAAACTCCTTTAGAAAGACTGGAGGTTGTTGGAATCATAAAGGTGTTCATACCAACATTAATCTGAACACTTAATTGTTCTACCATTTTGCCACCTGACGATTTGAGTTGAATGCTCACAGTTTGTTGAGCTTCAGCATTAAGCTCAATATGCAGTGCGGCACCTTGTTCAATAGGGTTTGGATAAACTACACTCTCCTCCTGATTAGTCATAACCGATATTACACCAAGCTCTTGAGATAATCCATTGAAATCATACTGTGTTAACTTGTAGTAATTAATGCCCCGAGCGGGGTCTGAATCAATTAGTTGATAGTTCGTTTCTAAATTTACCGTACCATTTCCAGCAACAGTATCAAGAAGTTCAAAGTTGAAACCGTCCGTACTTTTCTCTAGAACATAATAATCACAATTCATTTCGGATGCTGTACTCCATGATAAGGTCGTGTAATGGTATTCTCGCGTGTAAGCTCCTTCATATGTAATAAGTTCAACCGGTAGCGGACTAGAATCATAATCAATGATAAACTCTGTATTTTGCCCACCAGCTTCAATTGTATTTGCCGCGGTATTTAAGTTGCCAAAAGTATTTATCCACGGAAATGTGGCATTGTCAGGTCTTCTATATAGTTCCACTGTTGATTCGTTAGACGTATTAACATAGGGGTTGCCTGTATAGTTATATGTTGCTGTGTACGTAGCCGTAGGATCTCCAATTTTGTGAACACCAAAATATCGATCATAGGTCCCCGAACCACCTAGTCCACTAACATCATTTGGAAAATTATTAACGTAATAAAGGTGCACTCCAGTCGGAGTGCCAGACATATCAGAAAGTGTATAAGTTTCGCCGTCACAAGAATTAATAGATTGGGTGACTCCACCCCAGGAAGAATTATATACATAGGTGCTTTCATCACCTATTGGAGCAGCAGAAATCACTTCAGCACCAGCACCAAAATTATTCATTAGGGCATTGTAAGTAACCTCCGTATTGTGATCAAAAATTGTATCGTTTGAAATGTTATCAAACTTATAGTACAGTTGCAGTCCAGCAGTTTTTCCTGAACGGTGTTTCGCCATGTTCTCTCTTATTTCTGTTTGATCTAGCGCTCTTTCCCAAATACGAAATTCATCTAATTCACCATCAAAATACTGGTTAGGCCCTATAGACCCATTATAACTTGCTGCTTCAGATCCTGTCCCAAGGAATCCATATCTTACTAAACCTGAACCAAACGTTGCTCCGTAATTAGTTGTTGCATCCAGAACACCATCAATAAATATTTCAAGGCTTCCGTTATTATATACACAAGCCACATGATGCCACTCACCATCGTCTACTCTTGTGTTACTTCCAAAATCAATTATCCCCGAAGACGTCAATAGGTCAAAACCAATTCGACCATTACCACCACCAGAACCATTTATTTCCATTCTCCAATATTCACTCCTGTCAAACGAAGCAATAATTTGATCTCCCTGATTGACTGTCTTTAACCAAACCTCAACAGTTAGTTCGCGATAATCCGTTCCTTCATAGCGTATATCCTCAATCGCTGCGTAATCATTACCCCCATCAAACAGAAGAGCTTTTTCAGCATGGGTAAATCCATCAACAACAACACGTGAAGATCCATTACAAGTACCCCCACTCGTCGTGACCTCATAAAATCCATTTTGATTCACTGTTATGGTTTGGCTTGTTGCTCCTGTACTCCAATTGTAATTTGAAGCTGAACTCCCTGCGTCTAAAACAATAGAAGGAGATGAACAGGTAAGAATCGTATCTTTTAGGTTACTAGCTATAGTTACATCTGCTGGGACAAGGTTACTTTGACAATCGCAGCTAACTAATGCTCCTGTAACCCAACATGAAGAAACGTCGAGGTTAAAGAGTGTCCCATCTGCACCATTTCCACTAAGATCAGTTATAGTATTTCCGCCGTCTTCATTAAAATTAAAATAAGCCCGAAGATTTGCTTCTGAACCTATTAAACAAGTATCTCGAAAGTCTAATATTTCCTGTGGTGATCGTACATCATCCCATATTCTGACCTCATCAATCAATCCGTCATAATGTCTATTGTTTCGATTACCATTATAACCACTAGCTTCGGAACCATCACCTATAATACCATATCTAGTTGAACCACTTCCCAAAGCAACTCCATTATGTGGATTGCTTTTCAGCGCTACTTCAACTCCATCAACATAGATAATCTTATCTGTACCATCATACACACCAACAATATGGTGCCAGTTTCCATCGTTAACAGTAACGCCAGAATAAAAATCATCAATTCCTCCAGAACCAGCATAGGTACTGAATCCAACCTCCCCAGTATTCCCTCGAACAAATAGGTTATAATATTCACTTCTGTCAAAATCCACAATTGCCCAATTTCCATATTGATCAGAAAGCCCTCCGACAGAAGTATTCACCCAAGCCTCAACAGTTAAAGTAGGTATAGCGCCCGATGTGTTATAAAATTTATTTAAGGCTATGTAATCATTGTAACCATCAAATTGTAGGGCGGTGTTCGTGTCAATGGCGGCAACATAGAAAGTTTGTGAAGTTGTTAGAAATGGAGTTTGGTAAGAAGCACCCGTTCCGATCAGACTATCCCCAGTCGCATCATAAAACCAATTATAAAAACCAGTGGAACCACTTGCATTCAAACTCGTCGACCCTGAATTGAAGATACAAGAATTAGAAGCGGTTGGGTCATTAACTGGACACTGCGCCGATAAAACGTTGAGAAACGCAAAAATCGTCAACAAACAGAGGGTCATATTTTTGGATAGCTGTATAGACCGCATTAGTTTAACCTTAAGAGGGCAGACAAATTTGTCCGCTTGCATCCTCTAAAGTAAAATGAATTTCGTGAACGAAGATATTTAAGAAGACGAGATCATACAGAATATGACAAATGTCAAGGATTTGTCCAGATTAATCCATGGATTTCAAAGCATTTTTAGACATCTCTACAATTTTCTCGTATTGTTCGGGAGACAGATCCGAATGGAAGAAATTGATCGGGTTCACTTTGTGGCCATCTTTTTCAACCTCGTAATGCAAATGAGGACCTGTTGACTTTCCAGAATTTCCTACTAACCCAATCAAATCCCCTCGCTTCACAGTATCGCCTTGATCGACAAGAAAAGAACTCAAGTGTGCATAGCGCGTTTTATAACCAAAACCATGGTTAATCACAATTTCTCTCCCGTAACCCCAGCTATTGAGCTCTACTTTTTCGACAATACCATCGCCAGTGGAATACACATCAGTTCCGGTATCGGCCGTAAAGTCGAGTCCCCAATGCATTCTGCGCGTTCCATAAACTGGATCAATTCTCCATCCATAACCCGAAACCATACGTTTCAACTCTTTATTATTAACAGGTTGAATCGCTGGAAGTGAAGCTAGTCTCCGCTCCCTTGTTTTAGCTAATTGCACTAGTTCCTTAAAAGATAAGCTTTGGGCGTGTAATTTCCGCTCTACCTCATCGAGTTTCTGTGCGGTGGATTTCAATAAATCACCATTTTCTAACGACGAATAATGTTCATAGGGGTCGCTTCCCCCAACACCCATTAAGCGCAATTCTTCGGGAAACTCATTCGCGCCCAATGCAGTTCGGTACAAATCTTCATCCCGTTTTTTTATAACCTCTGTAACGCGGTTAATTAAAGCCAAACGTTCCTCCACCTTGCTAAACTCCGTTTTGAGCGACTGCAATTCTCGCTGCAGCGCCTTTTCCTTTGGAGATTCGATCCGATAAGCAAAGAAAAAACCAAACAACAAGCTCAAGACGACCGTAGGGGCAACGAAGATCACTGTGCGCAACAATCGTTCTCCTGTCGATCGCTCTAACTTTTCGTAAGAAAGCGTTTTTGGATTATATCTAAATTTTGATTTTGTCATTATTTACTTCTAAAACAACGCAAAATTAGGCAAATAATCTAACTTTGCATGAGCATTAACAATGCTTAACAGTAAAAGCGAAATCGCATTAATGATATTTATATGAAACTGGAAGAAATTCGAAGTACGTATTTTAAGTTTTTTCAGGAAAAACAACACAAGTTAATTCCCTCTGCCCCAATGGTTATTAAAGATGATCCCACACTCATGTTTACCAATGCAGGGATGAACCCTTTTAAAGAATACTTTTTAGGTCATAAAATCGCTAAAGATGAGCGTGTTGTAGATGCTCAGAAATGTTTACGCGTTTCTGGAAAACATAATGACCTCGAGGAAGTAGGTGTTGATACTTATCACCACACCATGTTTGAAATGCTCGGAAACTGGTCATTTGGAGACTATTTTAAAAAGGAGGCTATTGATTGGGCCTGGGAGCTTTTGACGAAAGTTTATAAAATTGATCCAGCAAATTTATATGTAACGATTTTTGAAGGAGATGAAGCTGATGGTGTACCTCGTGATGACGAATCCTTTGATCTTTGGAAAAAACATATAGAAGAAGAGCGCATCCTTACCGCTGATAAGAGGGACAACTTCTGGGAAATGGGGGAAATGGGACCCTGCGGTCCTTGTTCTGAAATCCATGTAGATATTCGAAGTGCTAATGACAAAAAGAAAATTGACGGAAAAACACTCGTGAACCAGGATCACCCTCAGGTTATAGAGGTATGGAATTTGGTTTTTATTCAGTTCAACCGAAAAGCTGACGGAACACTAGAAAAACTACCTGCCACACACGTTGATACGGGTATGGGGCTGGAACGTTTGGCTATGGTGCTTCAGGGTAAATCTTCGAATTACGATACCGATTTGTTTCAGTCACTCATTCAGTTTGTAGCGAAACAAGCTCATGTAGAATACGGTAAAGAAGAACACGTCGACATCGCTTTGCGCGTGATTACGGATCATGTTCGTGCCATCGCTTTTTCCATTGCCGACGGACAGCTCCCCTCTAATAACGGTGCAGGGTATGTCATTCGTAGAATTTTACGTCGAGCAGTGCGCTACGGATATCAGACGCTTCAATTTGAACAACCTTTTATCGCTCCATTGAGTCAGAAACTTGTCCAGCTTATGGGATCGGCATATCCCGAATTGAAGGCACAAGAACAACTCATTGAACAGGTGATTCGGGAAGAAGAATTAAGTTTTTTCAAAACACTTGAACAAGGGATTAAACGCATTGACCATATCATCGTTCATCAAAAAGAGCAACAGATAAGCAACATCCCGGGCGACAAAGTTTTTGAATTATACGATACATACGGATTCCCGTTTGATCTCACCGCTTTAATTGCACGCGAGGCAAACATGGAGGTAGATCAAGCTGGATTCAACAAATCGTTGCAGCAACAAAAGGACCGTTCACGTGCAGCAACATCCATAGAAACAGATGACTGGACGGTGCTAGAAAATGATGATCAAGAGGAGTTTATTGGCTATGATCAACTTGAAGCCGACATAAAAATTACGCGATATCGCAAAGTTGTTCAAAAGAAAAAAACGTTATATCAACTCGTTTTTAACCTCACACCGTTTTATCCAGAGGGCGGTGGGCAAATTGGCGATCGTGGTATGATTCAAAATGAACACGAGAAAATAGCAGTAGTAGATACAAAGAAAGAAAACAACCTTATCGTTCATTTTGTAAAAGAATTACCGCAACAACCACGCGCTGAATTCAAAGCTCATGTAAATAGGAGTCACCGACATCTTGCTGCTGCCAATCACAGTGCAACACATTTACTGCACCAGGCGTTGAGGTCTGTTTTGGGCGACCATGTAGAACAAAAAGGTTCACTTGTCCACCCCGACTATTTGCGTTTCGATTTTTCACATTTTAGCAAACTTAAAGATGAAGAGATAAAAGCGGTCGAAGCATTTGTCAACGATCGCATTCGCGAAAATATTCAATTGGAGGAACACCGCAACCTTCCAATTCAGGAAGCTGAATCCATGGGAGCTATTGCCCTTTTCGGAGAAAAATATGGAGACACAGTAAGAGTTATTGAATTCGGCGATTCCAAAGAATTGTGCGGTGGCACACATGTCCCATCAACTGGGGGTGTTGGTCATTTTAAAATACAGTCAGAAGCATCAGTTGCGTCAGGTGTTCGACGTATTGAAGCAATTTCAAATATTACGGCTGAACGCCATATTACCAAAGAGCTGGAAACTTTAGATGCGATTCGAATGGCATTTAAAAACCCAAAAAACATCTTGAGATCGGTTGAAGATCTTCGTCAGGAAAATGCGGCGCTCAAAAAAGAAGTCGAATCGCTTAAAAACGAACAGATAAAGGTTATCAAGCAAGAATTGAAAGACAAAATTGAGGGTCGGAAAGGAGCTCATTTCCTGGCAGATATTGTTGCATTAGATGGCAAATCAATCAAGGATCTCCTATTTCAACTTAAAGGAGAAACAAATGATCTTTTTGCTGTAGTCGGCGGTAAAAAGGACGGAAAAGTAACCTTAAGTGTTATCATTTCTGAAGATCTCGTAAAAACGCGGGATTTACACGCTGGAAACCTCGTAAAAAATGCAGCCAAACATATTCAAGGCGGTGGTGGCGGACAACCATTCTTTGCTACAGCCGGAGGAAAAAATGCAGATGGCCTGCAGGATGCATTAAAAGCAATAGAAACAGCGTTTGAGCATGCCTAAAAAGCTGCTGATTATAACATATTATTGGCCGCCAAGTGGAGGCGCTGGGGTTCAGCGGTGGCTCAAATTTGTAAAGTACCTCCGCGATTTTGGTTGGGAGCCCATTATTTTTAAACCCGAGAAAGCAGAGTACCCTGAACTGGATCACACGCTTCTAAAAGATATTCCACAAGGAATTGAAATCGTAGAATCACCAATTTGGGAGCCTTACCAACTTTACAAAACCTTCACGGGACGTAAAAAAAATGAAAAAGTTCAGGCTGGATTTATCAACGAGCATAAAAAGAAAAGCCGTTTAGAAAATATAGCTGTGTGGTTGCGGGGAAATATTTTTATTCCTGATGCCCGTCGTTTCTGGATAGGACCCGGATTTAAGCATTTAAAAAAATGGTTAGCTGAAAACAACGTTGACGCTCTAGTCTCTACAGGACCGCCACATTCAACTCATTTAATCGCTCTTAAGGCGAAAAAGCACTTTGGTTTACCCTGGCTGGCTGATTTTAGAGATCCCTGGACACAAATTGATTTTTACGACCAGCTTATGCTCTCAAAATGGGCCGATCGCAGACATCAAAAACTTGAAAAAATGGTGCTTCAATCTGCTGACGCTGTGACGACGGTGAGCGACCATTGTTCATCTGGTCTTCAAGCAATTGCTGAACGCGATATTCATGTTATTACGAATGGTTTCGATGAAGCTGATTTCAAAGAGTTACCTGCTTTTACATATGATCATTTCTCAATCACGCACATCGGTTCAATGAATGCAGATCGGAACCCCGTACAACTGTGGAAAGCATTGGCTGATGCGCTCGACAATCAACCAGTACTAAAGCAGCATCTTCGAATTCAACTCGTTGGAAAAACAGATTACTCTGTTTTTCAATCATTAGAAGTGCACGGTTTGAAGAACTATGTCAAGAATTTTAATTATTTACCGCATCAAGAAGCAATTCAAGTAGCGGCTCAATCGGCGGTAATCTTATTGGCCATAAACAATACGCCAAACGTCTTAGGTATTGCTCCAGGGAAACTATATGAATACCTGGCGCTCCAAAGACCTGTTCTTTGCATCGGTCCAACTGATGGGGATGCTGCAAGAATCATTGAGAAAACCAACGCTGGAATTACCGTACCGTTTTACGACACTGAAAACACGCGGGGCGTCATCGAAAATTGGTTCTCACAATATCAGGAAAACGCATTAACTGTCCAAAGTAAAAATACAACGGATTACAGTCGCAGGAATTTGACAAAAAAATTAACCACCTACCTCGACAGTATGGTTGTTAAAGAAAACTAATCAGATTCCAGCTCAAAAGTCTCACCGTTTTTTTCTGATTCATTTTGTTGTTTCCACTTATCAATTTGTTTTTGGAGCGCATTTTTCTTTTTCGTTTTCTCCTCTTCCTGGAAACGCTTAGCAATACTATCTTGATCAAAATCCATAATCAGGCGTTCTTCTCTTTTGGGCTCGCTTTTCAATTCTTTTACCGTCGTATCATTTTTATGAATACCAAACCCTTTTTTTAATGCGCCTTTGAAGTCCTCTTTGGCTCCCTCGCGGCGTTCTTTTTTAGCTGCCTTTTTGGCTGCTTTATTCCAACTGAATGTAGGATCTTCAATAGGGCCTTTCATCTTCATATAAATGCGCATCCCAGTTTCATCATCAATGATATCGCCAAATTCGGATTGTTGCCCTCCTTTCAATTCTCGAAAACGAAAGTCAAAACTGTAATCCACAACATTATCGAAGGTATGTGTCCCACTCAACCCCACGTTCAATGCATTCGAAGCGATGACCATACGTGGAATATGTAGTACTCCGTTCCGCAGTTCAAGCGTGTTTTCGAGCGTTTCAAATTCGAGATTCAGCAGCTTTCGTTCAAGTGATTGAATGGTCAATTTTGAAAGTACTAACTTTGCTGCTGACTGGTTTAAGCTCGTAGTAATTGACTTCATTGCAGCGACATTGCGCAGGGCTCCATTAACAATCTTGATAGACGCATCCGCTCGAAAATCTTCCCTGTGTTCCACACCTTCATAAAGGTCAAAGCTCCCCTGAAAGGTGAGATCAATTGCAGCATCTCCTTCGATATTTTCCGCCTTCACCACCTCCTGGTCAAAATTATTCCATTCTTTGAAAAGGGGTGAAAAACTGACTTTTTCACTCGACAAGTTTGTACGAATAGTCATCAGCATTGGCTGTTCTTCTTCGATTGTCAGATCTCCTCTAATTGTTGCTCCTGCAGAGTTTCCTTTCAAATAAGGGAAATAAAGTGTCCCCTTTCGAAAGCGCATATTGGTTTGAATGGCCTCGTAAGTATGACTGCCGTATACAACCTGTTCGAGATCGAGCTGTAAAGCACCGTTAATGGACTTGGGCAGTAACCATTGTTTCTGTGCGCTTGCCTCCTCCGAAGTAGATAGGTCTTCCAACGCTAAATGACGACTAGCGATATCAGCGTCCACCTGCAATGTTCCTTCATCTTTAAAATAGTCGACAATGCGATTAAATTTTCCATTGATAAGTAAATCTGAAGTTCCAACTTTCACTTCAAACTGTGTAAAACCCGCCCATTGATTGCGTACGGTGATTTCGCCTTTCGGAATTTCAAAAATACGTCGATCTCCTTGAAATTGAGCTCTAATGTTACGTGTTTTTAGCGTACTTTCTAACTGATAAATATTCATTTCTGCCAACTTTACCCCTGGGTTGTTCAGCCGAACATCGAAACGACCGTCGACCTCTACATTGCCTGAAAGCGTTTGAAGGTTGAAGGGGCCAAAGAGTCGATGAAATGCAGCCAGGTCTATGATACCATCTGCCACTCCTCGAATCCGCGGACGCGAAAAATCAGTAATGCGTGCATTACCGTGAAAATTGCGCTTCATAGATTTAAACCGTATTTCCTTTAGCAATATGGCCTCTTCAAGAGTGTTCACTCCATTGGTATAACTACCATTTAAATGAATGTTTTCTAGTTTAAACCCGTTATCCGCTAGCGCTCCATCTTGAACAGAAAATTGAGCATCAATTGCTGGAGATTCCGTTGTCGCTAACGGACCATTAATAGAGAGCATAAAGTCAACCGTGCCGCTACCATTCATGGCGTCAACCATCTCCAGCTGAGAAAGTGTGAAATTATTCGCCACTTTTTCGAGCTGCAACTTTTTACCGTTTATGGAAAAGTTGAGACTATCAGCAGTCACGCTTCCCGATAAATTAAAAGGAATTTTGTTGATGGCAACATCGGCAGTTTCAATGGTGAACACATCGTTCTTCTGATCCATGTTAATTTTAACAGCACAAGTTGCATTTTTGTCCTGAACTAACACCATGGCCTGGTTTTTTAACGAAAATATCTTGAGGTCCGCATTTGCTTTCATAGTAAAGGCCGATGCGCTGAATGATCCACTCAAACCGAGTAGTTGGATATGCGTATCGTAAACCTGTCGAGTCGCATCGTTATGATACGTAAATCGCGTATTTCGAACATTAATTTGTTCCAATTCTAACGAAAATTCGGATGGTGCTTTTTCTTTCCGCGCTTTGAGAAAATCGTAATTAACGCGACCATCTTCCAGAATGTGCATGTTAAACACTCCATCCTCTATATCTATTTGATGCAAGTTGTAATCGGCGGCGAGAAAATCGATCGGGTCAAATCGCAACGTTACCTTACTACTGTAAAGTGCCGTGTCTTTAGTCTGAAAATCATCAAACTTACTGTAGATCATAACGTCTTCGAGCTGAATGGCAACATCCGGAAAGCTGCTCCAAACAGCAACATCAATATATCCCACATGAACGGTCTTGTTCAAGTAATGATTACCCTCTTTAACGACGTAAGATTTGATATCATCTTTAAACACCAGCACTAGTGCACTAATCAGAAGCATCAAAGATACAATGATACCGACTAACCACTTCAATATTTTCAACATTCGCCGCCACATACTCAATTACAAATTTAAGGAGCAATCCGTTCGTTTCATTAGCGGATTCTCTTAATTATTAACGTTCAAGTTTGTAAAAGATACAGTGAACCCGAATTTTGATTCCATTATACCGGTTTTTGTATTCCATTTCCGTTCAAGTTCGTCGTTCTGACATAAGCATAGTTTCAAGACATGCATATCACATGACTTTATAACCTAAACTGATTTATAGCCTTGATATGTCTTGAATTAGCAATATATTTGCATAAAAACAGATAAATATGAGTTTAGTTACAGTAGGAAGTGTGGCTTTTGATGCCATCGAAACACCGTTCGGAAAAACA
This sequence comes from uncultured Flavobacteriales bacterium, assembly GCA_913056215.1. Lineage (GTDB taxonomy): Bacteria > Bacteroidota > Bacteroidia > Flavobacteriales_D > Crocinitomicaceae > Brumimicrobium. Next base: position 23,171 of record CAJXMN010000001.1, read on the forward strand.
GATAAAATTATTGGCGGAGCCGGCACGTATATTGCGTTCTCGTCCTCTTACTTTATGCAGCAACAAAACATTGTTTCTGTAGTGGGTGAGGATTTTCCTCAAGAAATGCTGGACAAGCTAAAGAATAAAGGGGTTAATCTTGAAGGCTTACAGATCAAGGAAGGTGAAAAAACATTTTTCTGGTCGGGAAAATACAGCAATGACATGAATGCGCGTGATACCTTGGTGACTGAACTCAACGTTTTAGAGCATTTTGACCCAGCTATTCCCGCATCTTACCAGGGTTGTGACTATTTGATGCTCGGTAATCTGAGCCCGGAAGTACAACTTTCAGTGATTAATCGATTGACAGAGCGACCTAAGCTCATTGCTATGGATACCATGAACTTCTGGATGGATATTGCCATGGATGACCTGAAAAAAACGTTGAAAGAAATCGATATTTTGATTATCAACGATGAGGAAGCACGTCAACTCTCTGGAGAATACTCCCTCGTGAAAGCGGCAAAAAAAATACGTACAATGGGGGCCAAATATTTAATCATCAAAAAAGGTGAACATGGCGCTCTGTTGTTCCACGGCGACAAGGTGTTTTTTGCACCTGCATTGCCCCTTGAAGAAGTCTTCGATCCCACTGGAGCAGGAGATACTTTCGCAGGTGGTTTTATGGGCTATATCGCCTCTACCGACGATTATTCATTTGAAAATATGAAAAGAGCTGTCATTGCAGGATCAGCAATGGCTTCTTTTTGTGTAGAAAAATTCGGAACTGAAAAACTTGAGGCATTGTCAAAAGCAGAAATTGAAGATCGCATTCAGGAATTTGTGAAATTGACAGATTTTGACATGGTTCAAACCGTATAACTAAAATAAAGATGGAAAAAAGAGCATTTATCGAGGAATTAAAAACACTTACGCAACGCGAGGATATTATTCAAGCTGGACGTGATGTGAATCAACTTCGTGCGGATTTCGAAGATTATTTGTTGGAAGCTACACGTCAGTTTCAAGCTGCTCAACTCAAAGCAGAAGAGGCGGGTGAACCTTTCGATGAAGAAGATTGGATTTTGCCGCTGAAAGAAGAATTTTACTCGATATATGCTCCTTTTAAAGAAAAGCGAAAAGCACACATCACAGCGATCAAAGCAGAAGAAGATGAAAATTTGCGCAAAAAACGCAGTTTAATCAATCAGTTGAAAGCAGTGATTGCCGATGAGGAAAACATCGGTGCGGCGTTTGCAAAACACAAAGAAATTAATGAAGCGTGGAAAGCTGTAGGGGATATCCCCAGAGATAAAAGACACGATGTTCAGCAGGAATATAGCCGTCTGCTCGAAGAGTTTTTTTACAACATGAAAATCTACAAGGAAATTAAAGACTATGATTTCCAAAAAAACTACGAGTCAAAAAAAGCTATTATTGAAGCACTCAAGAAGCTCGAAAAAGTTGAAAAAATCAAAGAAATAGAAGCGCAATTGAAGACGTTGCAAAATGAATGGGAAGATGTAGGACCAACCAAGCAAGAACTATGGGAAGCCATCAAAGATGAATACTGGACGATTGTCAAAAAGCTGTATGACCGTATCCGTGCTCACTACGATGAGCGGCGCGAACAAATGAAAGAGAATATCGCATTAAAAAAAGCGATTGTGGAGCGCATGGATGCCATCCTAGCTAATGAAAGAAATAGCGTCAAAGATTGGAACGCTCAAACTCAGAAAGTTCTCGATCTTCAAAAAGAATGGAAAACGATTGGTTTTGGTCCCAAAAAAGAGAATGAAGCAGTTTGGAAAACCTTTCGGGAACTTTGTGACCAGTTTTTTGAAGAAAAAAGTGCTTTCTTCGAAGATGTGCACAAGGTTTTTGACGCCGTCGCTGAACAAAAACAGCAGCTCATTGAACGCGTAGAGGAAATTAAAGACAGCACCGACTGGAAAGATACCACGCGCAAAATTATTGATATCCAAAAACAGTGGAAAAAACTGGGAAGCGCTGGTCACAAACACGAGCAAAAACTTTGGAAATCATTTCGCGCTGCATGTGACTATTTTTTCAAAACCAAGGAGGATCATTTTGCACAAAAGGAAAAGGCCTTTGAAGCTAATTTAGATCAGAAACACGCGCTCATAGAAAAAATAGAATCATTCTCGTTACCTTCTGATAAAAAGGAAGCGCTCAACGCACTGAAACAATTCTCTGAAGATTTTGCAGCCATTGGGTTTGTACCAGCCAAGGAAAAAGATGCTGTTTACAAAGCCTACAAAGCAGCGTTAGATCGGCATTATGGAGCATTAGATTTCGGTGAAGAGGAAAAGGCACAGGTCATGTTCGAGGCTCGTATTAACACCATAAAAGGAAGTGGAAATGCAGCACACCTCTTTCAAAAAGAAAAACAAGCAATCAGGAATGAAATTGAACAACTGAAACAGCAAATCATTCAATACGAAAATAATTTAGGATTTTTCTCATCTTCCAAGGGAAGTAATCCTCTGAAAGAGCAAGCGGAAAAAAACATAACCACTGAAAAAGAAAAAATTGCGCTCCTCCAGGCAAAACTCAAAATGATTCCAAATGAATAAAATATACAACATTTGGATTTTAATTTTTACTGTTCTCACATTTCCCTTTGCCGTAGCAGTGGGCAATAATTTAGACTTTACCCTTTTTGGATTTAATATCGAAGGGGAGGAGTTCGCCTACAAACATTTTGTCTTCACCTTGAGTGCGGGAATTATCTTTCTTATTGGTGCATTGAGAGCGTCTAAAAAATGGCTTGGTCTCCGAGTGGTTCGACAAGTTCAACGATTCAAATTTTCTACACCAGTGAGCATTATGCGAAGAAAACGGGTCTTACTCTACAACTTGATTGAACTCTTTTTCTATTTGCTATTCGCTGGAGGCCTACTGTATTTCACAGTCGACACTATTTACGTAGCGCTCGTATTCATCATTCTAGCTATGGATCAAACCATTCACACCTATTTGGGGATCGCATTAAAAGGCTACCGCATCGGTATTACAAAAAATGCCATCGTTTTAGCAGATCGCGAAACGAAAGCGATTTACTTCAAAGGATTGAAGAAAATATCAAAACATCAGCAGACGATCTATTTTGAGTACGTGAACGATTTAGTATTGCACTTTCCAACCAATTTAATCCCCGAGGAAGAATGGAGTAATTTTGTGGCTTCACTGCAAGAGCATGTTCCTCCGAATCGTGTTTACTACAGTGGATTTTGAGGCAATTTTAAGCGCTAAGAGGAGTTCTAAGAAATAATTGAATAGGTGCACTGTAACCAAATGTTGGTTCTCATTGAAATCCCATTAAATCTTATGAAAAACCAATGCTAATTATTCAACAGCGTATCTCCCCGATTCCAAAAAACGGATCGTTGGCAAAGTTTTGGAGGCATTGAACAAATCAAATCCTTTCTTCAAATCTGACCACAAATTAATGTATTCATTACTACTTTTAAATTCATGTTTCAGTATGCGCCATTTTGCATCTGTTAGTCGCGCTGGAAAGAGGGTAACGGGAATTGTTTGTTGTCCATTGTTCTTCGCCTCCACACAATACACATAGAGTTCTTTGATCCATTCATCTGTAAGTGGAATACAGCCAATGGTCACACAATCGCCATGGATAAAAATTGCTCCACCCAAATTATGTTGAACCCCCAAAGTACGATCGGAGCCATTGGGGTAATTGATCCCCATAGATAAATAGTAATTACTACTCGGGTTGAACCGGTTGATATGATAATATCCTTCTGGTATTTGGCGGTCGCCTTGTTCTCTTTTGGGACCTAGCGCACCTGAAGTTGCACATACCGTATATGTTTTCAATTTTTGAAATACACCTGAAGATTGGTCTCGTACCCATAGTTCCAACTCTTTTTCGTATTTGAAAATGCGCAAATACACTTCGAGCTGATCAATTTCAATACCGACTAATTCTAAATCCCGTTTTATTTGATCATAATTTTCCGAATAGGCCGTTCGCACACGAGGATAACGCTTTTGATCAGCTTTAAAGTCACTTTGACCATTCGAGAAATTCGCCAAAAACAATAAAGCAACCAAAAAAATAAATCGCGGTAAAAATCTCTTTTTCATACACCTATAAGTTTTCTTAAGAAAAAAGTTACAACTAATTATGGATTTTTAGTCATTACCTCATCTCAATAGTGAACCAAAACAAAAGAATTATGAAAACACTTTTAACAATAATGATGGCAATCAGTACAGGACTACTTTTAGCACAAGGTAATTTTGGGGCGATACAAGGTAAAGTTTTTGAAAAATCATCCGGGGAAAAGCCTGCCGCATTTGCCACCGTATGGGTTGAGCGCGGTACTACAAAATTCGGGACAGAAGTAGATAAAAACGGTCGGTTTAAAATCAATTCGGTGCCTACAGGGAATTATGCGCTCAACATTCGCTATTTCGGAGATACATTAGATCGCGAGATAATTGCACACGTTAAAACTGACGGAATAGCGAATGTGGGAAGAATCAATATTCTCGAAAACATCCAAATTGAAGATGTAGTTGAAGTGACCGCCGACCTGCGTGGACCACTAATCGAGTTTGGAGATGGTGGTGGTATTACACGTATCGACTCAAAAGATATCATGCTCAGCCCTGTTCGGAACAGTCCGAAACAACTCATTGTCAGTCGCAACTCAGATATAAAACTCGATGCCGACGGTAATATGATGGTCCGGGGGGCACGTGCGAATGACCTTGTTCACTTTATAGATGGTGTTAAAACTGGTGCTGTACAGCCCATACCCAGTGTAGCTATCGGTGGTATAACGGTATACAGTAGTGCGATTCCAGCGAAATATGGTGACACGACTGGCGGTGTCATTATTATGGAAACAAAAAGCTACTACGACCTTTGGAGGGCTTGGAAAATCAGAACAACGGCGGTAGACTAAAAAAACTAATGTCTTCTTTTTTGTGCTCATCTTTTAGACAAAAACCACTCTTCTACTGATTTGTGTCACGGTTTTTAATCAAAAACACGCGCCACAAAACTTATCACCAAAAAACCATAGCAGCGGACTGAAGTCCACTGCTATGGTTAATGGTTTTTTAAACATTATCCTTTAACAGTTTTGCAAACAGGCATATACGGCTGCCATGTATAAACGTTTACCTATTGGGATTATTTGCTGTTAACAGTCGCTTTTAATCTACAAATGTTTCTCGGAAACTTATTTACACAAAAAAGCCTTTAGCGCGTCTTCCGCTTTTTATCTTTGTTCCTCCGATCTTCCAACCACTTAGGCATCTGTTTCGAACCATTCGAAGCTGATGTTTTTTTGTTCTGATGGCCTCCTCTGCCATTATTAGATTTCTTCTGTCCAGATCTTCCAATTAGCTTCTCTATTAACTCAGGTCGATCAGCTTTCATCAATTTATTGCGGATCCAGTTGTGGTTTTCTTTCTTGTACCAAAAGAAGAATTTGTGCTGACCTTGTTTCTCTTCCCTTGTACGAGCCGTATATACCGGTCTTAACGTGTAAGGATGAACTCCTGCATAATAGATCACTGTAGCAACTGTCATCGGTGTTGGAGTGAAGTCTTGTACCTGTTCCAACTGGAACCCCATATCTTTCGTTTCAGCAGCCAAATTCGCCATGTCTTGTTCTTCACATCCAGGATGCGATGAAATGAAATAAGGAATTAACTGTTGCTTTAATCCGTGCTTATCTTGAATCTTATCGTACTTCTCCTTAAATCGATGGAAGTACTTGAATGATGGTTTACGCATCACCCTGAGCGTTGCATCACTGGTATGTTCTGGAGCTACTTTCAATCGACCACTGACGTGTCGTGTCACCACTTGTTCGATATACTCATCGTGGTTGTTATCCTCGTTGTTCTTGGTGATATCATCCACCAAAAGATCATAACGAATTCCACTACCGACAAAAGCTTTTTTTACTTTCGGATGCTCATCGATCTCACGATAAAGATCTGTCATATCACTGTGATTCGTATCCAGATTACTGCATACCACCGGATGAATACAGCTTGGACTCGAGCACTTCTCACAGATGGATTCATCGATTCCTTTGAGTTTGTACATATTGGCAGAAGGACCTCCAATATCTGAAATATAACCGCGGAAATTCTCATCAGCAGTGACTTGTTCCACCTCCTTCATGATCGACTCCTTACTTCTCGACGCAATAAACTTTCCTTGATGAGCTGATATCGTACAGAAACTACACCCTCCAAAACATCCTCTGTGCGTATTCACCGAAAAGCGGATCATTTCGAATGCAGGGATCTGTCCTCTTTTCTTGTATTTCGGATGAGGCATTCGTGTATATGGAAGATCAAAAGACTGATCGATCTCCTTTTCCTTCATTGTCTTATAGGGTGGATTGATCACTAAGCGTTGATCTCCCACATCTTGAACGATACGATTTGCATTCAGCTTATTTGATTCTACCTCAACTACTTTAAAATTGGCAGCATACTTCAACTTATCCTCTAAACAATCTTCATGAGATGATAATTCAACCGTTTTCCAATTCTTGTTCTTGGGTAACTCCTCTTCTTTTGGCTGAAGAAATGCCGTTTGACTTATTGTTTTTAGTGACTCAAAGGGAACACCCTTCTTGACTAATTTTAAAAAATCACGCAGCGGCTGATCACCCATGCCGTAAACAAGCATATCTGCTCCAGAATCAGCCAAAATACTGGGCATCAACTTATCTGCCCAATAATCATAGTGTGTAACACGACGTAAAGAAGCTTCAATTCCTCCGATCAGAACCGGAACATCTGGATAAAGGTCTTTCAGAATCTTGGTATAAACCGTTGTCGCATAATCAGGCCTGAAACCTGACTCTCCACCAGCAGTATAGGCATCTGTAGATCGCAACCTTCTATTGGCAGTGTAATGATTCACCATCGAATCCATACACCCTGCAGTTACCCCAAAAAAGTACTTTGGTTTTCCAAATTTTTTAAAATCCCGGAGGTCATCCTGCCAATTCGGTTGAGCTACGATAGCGACTTTAAATCCTTCATCCTCCATGATTCTTCCGATCACAGCAGTTCCAAAGGAGGGATGATCAATATATGAGTCACCAGAGATCAAGACCACATCGATCTCTTCCCATCCTCTTTTCTTCACCTCTTTCATTGTCAGCGGTAACCAGTCTTCTATCGGGCGCATTTCCATGATGCAAATGTAAGACTTGGAATCGAAGTTACCAATTTCGGGTAGCGTACTAGTGACAATTCAATAAAAATCCGCACATCAAATAATGACACGCGGATCTTTGCGCTATTTATGAATCTATTACTAGTCTTCGATCTTAATGACCTTGATCTCCGTAACTTTAAATTCAGTTCTTCTGTTGTCTTGATGCTTTTCTTCACTACAAGGAACACCATTCGTACACTCGTTCACAGGTTTAGACTCTCCATACCCTTTCCAAGTGAGTCGTGTTCTTTCAATCCCTTGTGCAACGAGGTATTCCACCGCTGCCATTGCACGTTTATCAGAAAGGACCATATTATAGTTGTCAGAACCTCTGGAATCTGTATGTGATCCCATTTCGATCGTGATCGATGGGTTATCCTTCAGCAGTTTTACCAATTTCTCCAGTTCTTTTGCTGCATCTTCACGGATATACGACTTGTCGAAGTCATAATATATATTCTCCAATTCAATTGGCTTATCCACAACGATCTCTTCAACCAAGAAGTCGGCGTAAAAATCATGTGAGTATTTCAAGTCTTTTGTTACGATATTGTCTGTTCTTGCGAAACAACCTTCTTTGGTACAAAGTAAAAGATACTCTTTGTTAGGTTCCAATTTGAGTTTAAACTTTCCATCAGGACCACTTTTCATTTTGATCACCTCACCTGTTTCATCATCAGTGATTTCTACAGTTACATCTTCTACTGGTGTCTTCTCCCCTTTAATATGAGCAAATCCATACAGTTGGAAAGTAGGATCATTTTTCTTGAACTCGTACATCCCGTCTTTATCGGAACGAGAGGAAGAAACGAATCCGTTCAATCCATTGTCGTCCAACTGGAAGGCAAAATCATCTGCAAACGTATTAATCGGATAGTTGAGATTTTCTGGATATGCCCAGTGGTCTCCGTGTTCATATGTAATGAACACATCCAGTCCCCCCATTGAATTGTGAGCCGTTGAAGAGAAGTACAAGGAACCATCATCATGAATATAAGGAAACATTTCATTTCCTGCTGTATTCACCTCTTTACCAATATTTTCAGGTTTGGTCCACTTTCCTTCTTTTAAATGCGCTCGATAAATATCCGTTCCACCAAAACCTCCTGGCATATCAGATACAAAATACATTGTTTTACCATCCTCAGTGATCGTTGGGTGTCCAACAGAATAATCGTCGTTATTATATGGAAACGGAGAAACATTCTTCCACTTTCCCTCAACCAATTCAGCCTTAAATATTTTAAGGTTACTCTCTTTGTCTTCATTGGCCTGAAGTCTTCTGCCTACGTAGTTACTTCTCGTAAAATATACGGTTTTTCCATCAGCACTAAAGGTTGCTGGACCATCGTGGAACGGACCATTAATACTTCCCTTCAAGGCTTCTGGGTTCAACCAGTTACCATCTGCATCCTTTTCCATGTAATAAAGATTGAGATAAGAGTTTCCTGTCCAGCTACTTTTTCTAGAGCTAAGAATGGCCTCTTTATCTGCGCTAAACACTACGCCATCTTCATATTCTTGAGCTGCAAAAGTGTTCTCAAATCCATCGGTGATGATTGGTTCCAAATCATATAATGTTGTATCACGAAAACGCTGACTCGTTGATTTACAACTTGACAAAAGCATCTGAGCAACCACATCATCCGGCATTACTTCAAGGTATCTTTCAAAATAAAGAATCGCTGCTTTTGGCTCACCCATTCCCATTTTAACTCGACCGTAATTAAAGTAGTCGAATGATTTAGCAGATTCGGTATCGATAAATGTGTTATATGCTTTATGCGCTTTCTTTATTTCATTTGCATACACATAAGACCTAGCAAGTCTACGTTCAGCATGAACATTTTCTCCTTTTTTTAATGCTTTTTCATAATGCGTGATCGCTTTACTGAAAGAGAGGTTTTCATAAAATTTATCCCCTTTTCGAATATGCATATTAGCACAACTAGACAGGATTAATATCCCAATCATTAATAGTATTGAGTAGCTTTTTTTCATATCGTATCGTATTAAAAGAATCGAGGTGTTTTAGTTTTGATCAGGTCTTTACCGAAGTCAATTCCGATCATTATTTCGTGTGAGCCATTCGAATATTTTCTCAGGTCTGAGAATGTAATATCGTAAGCGTAACCTATTCGGAAGAAGTTGTTACTTTGATATTCTAACAATATTGAAACAGCATCACCACTTCTAAATGAGGTTCCAAACCAAAATGTTTCATTTAGTAAAAGACCGAGGTTTAAATCTGCCTGCACTGGAGCACCTGGTAGGTACTTCATAAGAACAGACGGTTTTAACTTCAAGTTTTCATTGAGATCAAATACATAACCTCCTGTCAATAGATAGTGACGATGTAAGAAAGTGGCCTTACTTACGTCAACAGAAAAATCATTTCCTTCTTGATACCCAAGCAATGTTGGAATGGAGATTCCTGCATAATAACGATCACCATAATAATAAGCACCGAATCCAAATCTCGGTATAATGTTACTCCGCAGGTCATTTTGGAAAACAACATCATCTTCATCCCAGATCGTTAAGTCTGTCAACCTAGCACTAAACTGGTTGATACCAGCACTTACACCCAATGATAACTTGGTGTCATTACTAAACTTCAACTGGTATGAGTAGTTAGCGATAGCAGTATTCTGTGTAGAAACACCGATTTGATCGTTGTACATGACCAAACCAAGCCCCATATTCTTATCAGCGATGGGACCATCGATTGCACCAATGATCGTTCGGGGCGCCCCATCAAATGAAACCCACTGTGTACGCGCACTCAATGAACTTGTCCAGTAATCGTGCGTTCCTGCATAAGCTGGGTTGACAAAGAGTCCGTTAAACATATACTGACTCACCATCGGTTCTTGCTGTGCTCTGGAGAGTAATCCAGTCGTCAGGAGCAATCCAAGAATTAAAATTAATTTCTTCATAACCTTTTATTTTATAGTAGTTTTAGTATTAATTAATAATTACGACGCAGATCAACATATCCCTTCAGTGTCACTGCTCCATCAGCCGTTTCAACCACTACGACCACAAAATACGTAGCGTCTGGAAGCTCATCTCCACTATTATTTCTACCGTCCCAGGTGTTGTCATAATTGTTCTTTTGATAAACAATGTTCCCCCATCTGTTAAAGACCTTCATTTCATTGCGTTCGTAAGCGTCTATTCCTCGAACCACAAAGTAGTCGTTGTCTCCATCACCATTTGGTGAAATTCCTTCAGGCATTTCCAGTGTCATTGGCTGTTCGAGAATGATTGAGGCATTTGCTACACATCCATTTTCATCACTCACCACAACATTGTACGTTCCTGCAGGCAACCCAGATATGTCTTGAGTTGTGTCTCCAGTTGACCAGTTAAAGTCGTATGGTGCTGTTCCACCAAACACTTCTGTCTCAATAGAACCATTTGTAGCATCGTATGGCTTCACATTGTAACCGCCGCCTAGATCAGTACTGAACAATTCAATTTCGATCGGATCAGGTTGAGTAATGGTCGTTACTAGTGTGTCTTGACATCCGAAGTTATCGGTTACAATTACTTCGTAGTCATCAGCTGCTAATCCTTGAACGGCAGCAGTTGTGTCTCCATTTGACCAATCGTAAGTATAAGGTCCGTTCCCTGTATTTACAAGTACTGTCGCCGTACCGTTATCTCTACCAGCACAAGTTAAATCTGTTGATGAAATCGATACATCAAGGTTAGATACACTACCTACTTCAGCTTCCATGACAAACGTACATCCATTATCATCTGTCAATGTCAACTCATAACTACCCGCTACAACCGTATCAAGGTCTGCAGATGTCTCTCCATTACTCCAGTTGTAAGCGTAAGGAGCCGTTCCTCCAACTGCATCGATTGTGATTGTTCCATTTGGCGCCTCACATGTAGCAGGAGTTGATGTGTATGTCACCTGAATTGTATCTGGTTCAGCTACATCAATTGAAGACTGAACGGTACATCCATTATTATCTGTAACTGTTACATCGTATGTTCCAGCTGTTACTCCTGTAAGATCTTCATCAGTTGAGCCGTTGCTCCAGTTGAAACTGTATGGAGCTAATCCTCCATTAACTGTAAGATCTATTTCACCGTCACTTCCTCCATTACATAGTACATCTTCTACTGTTGATGTAACCTCTAGTAGAGCTGGTTCTGCAATTGAAGCCGTATCAGCTGTTGTACATCCATTGTCATCTGTTACAAGCACGTCATACGTTCCAGGTACTAACCCTGTAAGGTCTTCAGTTGTACTTCCATTACTCCATACAAAGCTGTAAGGAGAAGTTCCATTTGTAACTGTTAAGTCCATTGAACCGTCTCCCAGTCCATTACATGAAACATCTGTTGCAATAATATCAGCTTCAGGCAATGGGAATACTGTAACATCGAATGAGCATTGTGCCGTATTTCCATGGATATCTTCCACTTCATATGTTACTGTCGTTGTTCCTACTGGGAAGTCTGAACCACTTGGTAAACCAGCGATCATCGTAACGTTAGCAACTCCACAATTATCATCTACTATCGGTGCTGTGTAGTTCACGATTGAATCACAAGATTCAATGTCAGCGTTACAAGATATCGTTGGAAGCTCCGTGTCATTCACAGTAACATCAAATACACACTGTGTTACATTTCCAGCAGCATCTGTACCTGTGTAGGTTACTGTTGTAGTACCTTGTGCAAAGACATCACCAGGATTATGTGTTGAAGTTACGTTAACCGTTCCACAATTATCTGTAAATGTTGGTGGTGTCCATGATACAATACCCTGACATTCTCCTGGGTCATTACTAACTATGATATTTGTTGGACAATCAATCACTGCTGGAGCTTGATCGTCTTCTACCACGATGTCATAAGTACATGTTGATGTATTTCCTGCATCATCAGTTACTGTCCACTCTACTGTTGTCGTTCCGTTGTTAAACGTTACGCCATCGAGTGTTGTTCCTGTTCCAGTTGTTGCTCCAGTTAATTCATAGTCAATTGTGATTGTTGTACAGTTATCTGTTGCTACAACATCCCACCCTGTTCCTGTATTTGTATAAGTACAAACTCCAGCATCAGCTACTACTGTTTGTGAGCCTGATACTCCACAGTCTGAAATGATCGGTGCTTGCGTATCCTCTACATTAACATTTTGAGTACACGTTGCTGTATTTCCATGAACGTCTGTTACTGTCCATGTAACTACCGTCGTTCCTACTGGGTAGATAGACGGTGCATCATTCGTTACTGATGCAACTCCACAATTATCTCCTGTTACTGGTGTTCCTAAGTTGACTCCAGAAGCATCTGCTTCACAAACGCCTGCATCAGCTACTACTGTAACATCTGGTTGACATAGGATCGTTGGGTTCTCATTGTCTTCAACTATTACGTCGAAAGAACAAGTCGTTGAGTTTCCTGCTGCATCCACAGCTGTATAAGTAACCGTTGTTGTTCCTACAGCAAATACATCTCCGCTGTTATGTGTGCTTGTAAATGAATCCACTCCACAGTTATCCGTTGAAGTTGGTGCTGTCCATGTAACTATAGCGTTACATTCTCCTGCATCATTCGAAACCGTAATATTAGAAGGACATCCTGTAATTACAGGGTTTTCGTCATCTGTTACCGTAATATCAAATGAACATGTTATACTGTTTCCAGCATCGTCAGTAGCTGTATACGTTACTGTAGTTGTTCCTACTGGGAAGACATCTCCACTGTTTGCAGTACTTGTAAACGTGTTTATTCCACAATTATCTGTTGCCGTTGGTGCTGTCCAGTTTACAACTGCTCCACAAACACCAGGGTCATTCGTTACTGTTACATTTGAAGGACATCCTGCAATAGCCGGCAGCTGATCATCTTCAACAACGATGTCATAAGTACATGTTGATACATTTCCTGCAACATCAGTTACCGTCCACGTTACTGTCGTTGTTCCATTGTTAAATGTTACACCGTCCAATGTCGTTCCTGTTCCAGTTGTTGCACCTGTTAAAGCGTAATCAACTGTGATCGTTGTACAGTTATCTGTAGCAACTACATCCCATCCTGTTCCAGTGTTCGTATACGTACAGCCTCCGGCATCAGCCACTACTGTCTGTGAACCCGATATACCACAGTCTGAAATGATCGGGTCTTGATCATCTTCTACTACGATGTCGTAAGTGCACGTTGATTCGTTTCCTGCAGCGTCTGTTACTGTCCACGTTACTGTCGTTGTTCCATTGTTGAATGTTACACCGTCTAGTGTTGTTCCTGTTCCAGTAGTTGCTCCTGTTAAAGCGTAATCAACTGTGATTGTTGTACAATTATCTGTCGCTGTTACGTCCCATCCTGTTCCTGTGTTTGTATATGTACATACTCCGACATCAGCCACAACTGTTTGCGATCCTGATACACCACAATCTGAGATGATCGGTAGTTCAGTATCTTCAACTACAATATCATAAGTACATGTTGATACATTACCTGCGTTATCTGTTACTGTCCACGTTACTGTTGTTGTTCCATTGTTGAATGTTACACCGTCTAATGTTGTTCCTGTTCCAGTTGTTGCTCCTGTTAAAGCGTAATCAACTGTGATTGTTGTACAGTTATCGGTTGCAGTTACATCCCATCCTGTTCCTGTGTTCGTATACGTACATACTCCTGCATCAGCCACTACTGATTGTGAACCTGATACGCCACAGTCTGAAATGATTGGTAGTTCAGTATCCTCAATAACAATGTCATAAGTACATGTCGATACATTGCCAGCTGCATCTGTTACTGTCCACTCCACTGTTGTTGTTCCGTTGTTAAACGTTACTCCGTCTAATGTCGTTCCCGTTCCAGTTGTTGCGCCAGAAAGGGCATAATCAACAGTAATTGTTGTACAGTTATCCGTCGCTGTTACGTCCCATCCTGTTCCGGTGTTCGTATACGTACAGCCTCCGGCATCAGCCACTACTGTCTGTGAACCCGATATACCACAGTCTGAAATGATAGGGTCTTGATCATCTTCTACTACGATGTCGTAAGTGCACGTTGATTCGTTTCCTGCAGCGTCTGTTACTGTCCACTCTACTGTCGTTGTTCCGTTGTTAAACGTTACACCGTCCAATGTTGTTCCAGTTCCTGTTGTCGCTCCTGTAAGTGCATAATCAACAGTTGTCGTTGTACAGTTATCTGTTGCTGTTACGTCCCAACCTGAACCTGTGTTCGTGTAAGTACAAGTTCCCAAATCAGCCGAAACTGTTTGCGATCCTGTTACTCCACAGTCCGAGATGATCGGTAGTTCAGTATCTTCAACTACAATATCATAAGTACATGTCGATACATTTCCTGCAGCATCAGTTACTGTCCACGTTACTGTTGTTGTTCCATTGTTGAATGTTACACCGTCTAATGTTGTTCCTGTTCCTGTTGTTGCACCTGTTAAAGCGTAATCAACCGTGATCGTTGTACAGTTGTCTGTAGCAACTACATCCCATCCTGTTCCAGTGTTTGTATACGTGCATACTCCAGCGTCAGCCACTACTGTTTGTGATCCTGAAACTCCACAGTCTGAAATGATCGGTGCTTGCGTATCCTCTACATCCACATTTTGTGTACACGTTGCTGTATTTCCGTGAACATCTGTTACCGTCCATGTTACTACCGTTGTTCCTACAGGGTAGATAGCTGGAGCATCATTCGAAACTAATGCAACGCCACAATTATCTCCCGTTACAGGTGTTCCTAAGTTCACTCCAGAAGCATCTGCTTCACAAACGCCTGCATCAGCGACTACTGTTACATCTGGTTGACAAAGGATCGTTGGGTTTTCATTGTCTTCAACTACTACGTCGAAAGAACAAGTCGTTGAGTTTCCAGCAGCATCAACCGCTGTATAAGTAACCGTTGTTGTTCCTACGTTAAATATATCTCCACTGTTGTGTGTACTTGTGAACGAATCCACTCCACAGTTATCTGATGCAGTTGGTATAGTCCACGTTACAACTGCCCCACAAGTTCCAGCGTCATTTGAAACTGTAATATCTGAAGGACATCCGTTAATAACTGGGTTTTCATTATCTGTTACTGTGATGTCAAACGAACATGTCGTTACATTTCCAGCATCATCCGTTGCAGTATACGTAATTGTTGTTGTTCCTACTGGGAATACATCTCCACTGTTATGTGTACTCGTAAAGCTCGTTACACCACAGTTGTCATTAGCTGTTGGTGCCGTCCATGTTACAGCAGCGCCACAAACTCCAGCGTCGTTTGTCGTATTCACGTTTGACGGACATCCCGCAATTGTTGGAAGCTGATCATCTTCAACAACGATGTCATAAGTACATGTTGATACATTTCCTGCAGCATCAGTTACCGTCCACGTTACTGTCGTTGTTCCATTGTTAAATGTTACACCGTCCAATGTCGTTCCTGTTCCAGTTGTTGCACCTGTTAAAGCGTAATCAACTGTGATCGTTGTACAGTTATCTGTAGCAACTACATCCCATCCTGTTCCAGTGTTCGTATACGTACATACTCCTGCATCAGCCACTACTGTTTGTGAACCTGATACGCCACAGTCTGAAATGATCGGGTCTTGATCGTCCTCTACTACGATATCATAAGTACATGTTGATACATTTGATGCATCATCGGTTACTGTCCACGTTACTGTTGTTGTTCCATTGTTGAATACAACTCCATCTAGTGTTGTTCCTGTTCCAGTTGTTGCACCCGTTAAAGCGTAATCAACCGTGATCGTTGTACAATTATCTGTTGCAGTCACATCCCAACCTGATCCTGTGTTTGTATATGTACATGCTCCAGCATCAGCTACTACTATTTGTGAGCCTGATACGCCACAATCTGAAATGATCGGTGCTTCAACATCTTCTACTACGATGTCATAGCTACATGTTGATACATTTCCTGCGTTATCGGTTACTGTCCACTCTACAGTTGTTATTCCATTGTTGAATGTAACTCCATCTAGTGTTGTTCCTGTTCCAGTTGTAGCTCCAGTCAATTCATAATCAACTGTGATTGTTGTACAGTTATCTGTTGCAACTACATCCCATCCTGTTCCAGTGTTTGTATATGTACATACTCCAGCGTCAGCTACTACTGTTTGTGAGCCTGATACTCCACAGTCTGAAATGATCGGTACTTGATTGTCTTCTACCGTTACTACAAATGTACAACTACTGGTGTTTCCTGAGGCATCTTCTGCCTCCCAAAGAACTACCGTGTTCCCAACATTAAACGTAACACCATCCAGTGTTGTCCCTGTTCCTACTGTTGCTCCACTCAGCGAATAAGAGAAATTATCTATACTACAATTATCCGAGATAGTTGCATCCCAAGCGATACCTGAGTGACTATAACTACATATCCCAGCATCCGAAGGAACAGTTTGTGCTCCAACACAAGAAACAGATGGATTCGTGTTATCTGGAATAGTCGTGACCGTTGCACTTGCATTTGCTGTACATCCGATATCATCTGTAATCAGTACGTCATAAACACCAGGATCCAAGGAGCTTATATCTTGTGTCCCTGAAGTAAATCCTGAAGGACCAGACCAATCATACGTATACGGGCTCGACCCACTGAAAACACTTAAATCAATCGCTCCATCGCTAAATCCTGGACATGTCTCTTGAGAGCTTACCGCCGTTGAAGTAACGATCGAATCTTGAATCGTAATATGGAATGTGTAATAACAGAAGTTTATATCATCCGGTATTGCGAAATAAGTACTTGTTCCTGGCGTTGCAGGAAAAGGGTTGTTCTCATCATACTGAGTAGAAGTTGGTGTTACATTGTTCTCATCATAAAAACTCAACCCAGGAGGAAAATGCTGTGCTATTGAATCATAGGGTAATACAGCGTCGTCAAAATCACAAAAGACAAACTCTCGAACTGAAGGAGTTCCTGAACAATTATCCGCAATGTGTTGTGCTGCATCTATGTCCACAATAAGCGGATCTGTTATCGGCTGACCAACACAAGGTGCTGCATCTTGAAACCCTTGAATGAATGGTAAATCAAAATTAGACCCTGAAACTGCTCCAACACCTGTTGTGGTACCTCCATTGAGTACAACTTGCGGTGGACAATCAGGATTTGTTAATAGATTACAATCTGAAGTAACCTGTAGCTGAAATGATAACTCGGCCAATACTGAATCTGGATTTCCTACTGGTGGTAAAGGTAAAGTACCCATATCCCAAACTATTGATCCTGTAGGACCCAAAAGTGGATCGAAATAAGCATTATTAGGTGTTGGTGAAGGCGTGAAGTTAATCTGTGTTCCAATACTCGCCGGTACAAATGAAGTATTATAAGGAACTGGAATAGTTATGACAGTATTGTCTATCGCTTCTGTACCTTTGTTTTTAATCTCAAGATTATAATCAATTATTTCTCCCGGTTCGGCAGAAATACTACCCGAACCAACAGGCTGTCCATTGATAAATTCTGTTGAAACTAAAGCCTCTACATCAGGAATATAAGCATCTACTGCCATCGCTATACAGAAAATGGTATACGTATCTTGTGTTGAACCGTACCTAAATCGGGTAGAGGTTTGTCCATTCGTTATAACTGTATTGCCAGGGTTATTAATATTAAACGAGGAAATATCTAACCCAGTGTTATTTTGTAAAGAAGGGTTCCTTGGATTTCCTCCCGTTTCTACAGAACTATTGAAAAAGTTGCCTGTTGAGTTTCCAGCATGATTTAAAGTAACCCAGTTATTATCTTGCCAATCACGTATCTGAAAGTAATCTCCAGATATTCCAACATCACCTTCTCCAGCCATCAGCCCTAGTTTCATATTAATTGGTCCCGACTGAGCTGTTTGAAATCCAGAGACTGGAAGTTCATAATTCACCGTTGCGTTACCTTGCACGTAAGCATGACCATCAAAAACAGTAATATCTCTCCATTTCATCACAGAATTTTCATACACGACGATCATACCCCAACCGCCGTAATATCCAGTTGCTCCTCCATTTCCTTCGATGAGTGCCATATCGGCCAACGTATATTCGCCAATACCATGAGTGTTCACATAATCAGTGATCTCAACATATGCCGAGTACATATTACCATGTGCGCCATCTGGATAATAGATGTTTCCTGGATTTGCCTCAAACTCAGTGTAGTTGACAGCCCCTGGCCCTTTAAATTGGACTTTTCGTTTATTAAAAGTCTTGGTTACTCCACCTTTAGTTACATCAAACTCCTCAGGACTCGAGAACATACTCGCTCTTCCTGTCCAATATAGTCCTGCATATATAATGTTTGAACATTCAGGTACTGCGCCGTTTTCTGTTGAAAGCTCAAGGTTTGCAGATGAGGAGTTGAACGTATTCGGATCACCATCAACATCCACATAAACCATGTTGTTTTGACTATTGTTAGTAAAATTTCCATAAGGATCCACTGTAAGGTTGGTGTTCCCTAACATCGCATAGTCTCCCTGAATACTATAGATCAATTTTGAAGGAGAATAAATAGAACTCCGCTGAGCAAATGCTTTTACTACCTGAGCATTTGCATCATTGACCAACACAAAAAAGAGCAGTAAAAACGCTCCCGTCAATTTTTTTAGTAGGTACATATTTTTCATGTTATTAGTTTATAGTTTGAAAATCGTAAACAACTAAAGCATCACTGGATCCATTTAGAATTCCAGAAACTTTATCTTTTTCACATTCTTTTGACAACCCTTCACAGATCGAAAAATCTCCAGCTATGAAAACATGTTTCAAGGCAGAGAAGCGATCGAGTAATTTTAAGTTTATCATTTGTTTTAATTCACGCTTAGTATGTACCCGCAGGATAATCACCTCAATTGATGCCGGGTCTTTCACTTGATCCAGCTGATCCCAGGAGTATATATCCGAGACAACGCGTACTGGCGAATTTACTTCCACCATCGGTTTTTCCTTTCGTAAATAAATAGTAGGTAAGTTATCATAAACTAAACGTTGAAACTCGGCTGTTTCTTCCTTTGAATCCGAGTTCCTGAAATCAGTTAAGCTCACTATCTCTTGAGCACTTAAGTTAAACCCAACTAATAGTAGAATAGCCGTCAAAATGTGTTTTACTGTGTTTTTATATACCATGGTTTAGTATTTTGTTTTGCAAAGATGTAATGAGCGAGACGTTTTAGATATGTCGACTATCATTTTAGAACATGATTAAAGTCAACTTTTGTAATACTCTTATATTTAATAGGGTTGATGGAGTGTTCAAAAAATGTCTTACAGAAATTTATGCTCTATCATGAATTCAAAATTTGTAGATTTACCCGTAAGAATAAAGAAAAATGGAAATAAAATTTGCCGGAGCAGCCGGAACAGTTACAGGTAGCAAACACATTATCACGTTGTGGGATAACAAGAGGGTCATGTTGGACTGTGGCATGTATCAAGGATTGGGAAAAGATACTTTCAAGCTTAATAACGAAGACTTCGCTGATCCCAATGAGATCGATGCGATCATCTTATCACATGCTCACATTGATCATTCTGGATTGATCCCTAAATTCGTTAAAGATGGGTACGAAGGTGATATCTATTGTACAGAGGCCACTTATGCGCTGTGCGAAATCATGTTAAGAGATAGTGCATACATCCAGGAAGCAGATGTACGCTACTCCAATAAACGTCATGGTCGTGATGGCGACCAAGCTTACCAGCCGCTTTACGTTGCTTCTGATGCAGAACGTGCTCTGCAACAGTTCGTCGTCATTCCAGAAAACGAAAAAACCAAGGTTCTTGACGGTATAGAAATCACCTTTATCCCAAACGGGCATATTTTGGGTAGTGCTGCCGTGTTTTTAAATATTGATGAGTTAAGTGTACAACACACTTTACTTTACACTGCAGATATTGGCAGGTACAAAACTTCCTTAATAAAGGATCCTGAACCCGTTCCTCAAGCAGATTATGTGATTTGTGAATCAACGTATGGAGATCGTCTACACGATTATGCTGTGGATGCCGAACAGATGGTCCTCAACTCCATTCTTCACACGATTAAAGAAAAGAAGGGGAAATTAATCATACCAGCATTTAGTGTGGGCAGAACACAGGAGTTGGTTTTTGCACTCAACAAACTCGATTTACACGGTTTGCTTCCTGACATCAAAATTTTCGTAGACAGTCCACTTGCCACAGATGCTACGAACATCACAAAAAAGTTTGCTCACCTTTTGAATAAAGAGGTCCAGCGATTTTGTAAGTCCCGAAACGATCCCTTCGGATTTCAAAAACTTCACTACGTCAAAAATCAAGAAGAATCGAAGCGTATCAATGCCTCTGAACAGCCCTGTATTATTATTTCTGCTTCAGGAATGGCCGATGCGGGAAGGGTAAAACACCACATTTATCACGCTATTGAAAAGACTAAAAACACTCTACTTTTCGTGGGATACGCCGAACCCAATTCACTGGCGGGAAGATTACAAAACGGTGATCAAAAAGTTACCATTTTTGGAGATCAGATGCAGGTCAATGCCGAAACAAAATATATCAAATCGTTGAGTGCCCATGGTGATTATAAGGAAATGATTCGTTATCTTTCTTCAATGAATCCTGGAAGGATAAAGAAATTATTTTTAGTACATGGAGAGGAAAGCGTGCGACAAACTTTCAAAGAAAAATTGAAAGGTGCAGGTCACCACTCTATTCATACGCCAGCTAAAAATGAAACGTTCAAAACGTAATGAATTTTAAAACAAATAACTTAATTGTGATGGTGTTCTCACTCCTTTTGAATGCTGGTTGCAATGAAGAATCTGCGCCCAAGGTCACGAAAAAAAGTATTCCACCAGCCAAAGAGCAAATCATCCGCTGGAGTCATTTCAACAAGAGGGGTTTTTACAATGTCAGTTTTCCGCGATGGTTTAATGCGCAACTGATTAAAGAAAACAATATTAAACATATTCAATTAACCCAAAAAACCGCCCAACCGGATAGCGATAAAACCATATTTCTTGACACCTTCCCCGATCATCAGTGGGATTTTTATTTCAATAAAAAAGGAGCACCTAAAAAGGTGACATTTAAAGAATATGTTCAGTCCCAGGTGATTGCAGAGCACCGCTTTTCCTACTCTTCATCGCCGGATGAATACGGTTATTCTGCACCGAACTACAACGCTTCGTACGCCTTCGAGAAAAACGATAATAGTATTGAACAATTAATCAATAAATTCGAAGAATTTCAAGCCTTTACCCGCCTGGAGCTGCTGGAGTCAGACAGCACACGACGTATTTATAGAAACACATCTGCATTTAGAGAAGAAAAACATATTTTTATTCAGGATACAAATAATTGGAATGTTCGTCATATTGATCTCACATATCAAGCCTCGGGTCAACATTTCTTCTATTACGGATCACCACTACGTTTTATCTCAAGTTTTCAACTGGAAAATTTAGTGGAGAAAACCAACCGCGAAATACGCACCTATCATTCAACTGGAGTTATTGACGAACAACTCTTCTACGCGAATGGATTTTATAGAAAGCGCGTTTATGAGTATGATTCACTCGGAAATTGCAAGGGTTACTTCGATGAATTGATTACAACGGCCGAAACACCCATCTTTTCTGAACACACAGAAGTTGTCTACGATCAAAGTTTACCGCAGTCACTCATTACTTTTGCTGCTGAGGACACGAGTTTAAATACGCCACGTCAGCAATTAAATATTGAATATTTTAAATTTCCGGAACAGTGACAAAGCTGCGCTTTTTAATAGCTTTTATTGCACCTTTGACTTTAGGGCTGTCGATGACCATTGTAGCTTATTATGGAGGCAACTTTTCAAATTTACCCGGCGACTTAGGCGATACGCGATTTAATCTGTTTATCCTGGAGCATTGCTTTCAATATTTTACTGGAAGCGTAGATGAGTTTTGGAATGCAGGATTTATGTATCCGGAAGCCGAGGTCATTTCACTATCAGACAACTTACTAGGGAGTGCTCCCATTTATGCCTTGTTTCGGCTATTGGGTTACGATATTTTTACCGCGTTTCAAGGATGGGCGATCACCTTGGCACTGTTGAATTACATAGCTGCTTTTCTACTCATTCAATACCTTTCTAAAAAGACTTGGTTTGCAGGTATCGCAGCATTTATCTTTGCCTTTTCTATAGGTCTTGCTGCACAAATGAATCACGCTCAAACCTTTCCTCGTTTTGCGATACCTCTAGTTTTTTTATTCCTCCTTTTATGGAAGGATCGCTTAAACTGGAAATGGTTTTTCCTGGCTGCCCTCAGTTTGACTTATACTTTTTACTGTGGCATTTACCTCGGTTTTACAGCATTTGTTCCTTTTGCCATCATTTTCATTTTCACCGTCATTAAAAACCGAAAAAAGCTTTATTTATCAATTTTGAAATGGCGCACCGCAGTAGGTTATGGCTTAAGCGTTGTCCTGTCCAGCGTTTTCCTGTTCAAACTCTTTGCTCCTTATATGCGAAGAGCTCAATCTACAACCTTACACAGTTACAGCCAGATCAAAGAAAGCATCCCTACTCCGTTGAGCTACATATCGGCACACCCAGGCACCCTCGTTCATGATTCAATCGAAAACCTCATCGGTGAAAGCCAAACGGGTTACTGGGATCACTGGCTGTTTCCAGGATGGTTCGGAATTATAGGAATATTGATGATGTTCACGGTCTTCTTTTGGAGAAAAAAGATGAAATTAACTCCTTTTTTTAAACCGCAGACCACGCTTTTATTGATAGCTGGTGCAATCACATTCTTGGTGTTTTTGCGCATAGGGGACTATTCACTTTACTATTTCTTACAATTGTTACCAGGCTACGGTGCCATGCGCTCCATGACAAGAATCATTAATATCGAATTACTATTCTTCGGAATTGGCACTGCAATGGCACTATCACTGGCAACATCTCGCATAAAAAGGCAGCGTTATCTCGTTTTTTTAATAGTGTTACCACTTCTCTACCTGGACAATTATATAGCACCAACACATACCAACACAACGCCAAAAAAAATTATGCAGGAACGCCATAAGCAACTCATCGAGAAAATGGATCATATCCCTAAGGGAAGCGTGGTTGCCTACGAACCCGATTTGGAAAAATTAAACCATCCCATTGACCATTACCAATTAGATGCCATGTTAGCTGCTCAAGCAGTCGGATTAAAGAGTATCAACGGTTATTCTGCCCGTGCCGCTTATCGCTTTGGTCGATATTGGGCAAAACCCAACCCTGAAAATCGCCAGTACTGGCTTGAGCGATTTGAGGCTCACCCCAATGAAAAGATCTACGTAATTCATTAGTTTTAAAGGATAAAAAACACAAGGGCCTTTAACCACCTTTTTTCATAACTATATCGTATTTCATTTTACGATTTGCACATCCAAGGAACAAAACTCCGCGAACACTTTCATAATTAATCGAATTCCTCTATCTTGTCGCCGATCAAAAATCAAAGATTATGAGCGAAGGTAAAGTACTCGATTTTATTGACGATGTATTAAAAAATATGCCATTAGATTGGTTAAAACTCACAACACACCGTCTGGATATTTACAATGAAAGTTTGGCGAAAACGGAATTTCTGGAGAAGTTTGAATCTTTGTTTAAATCTGATAACGCGAACCCCTCCGCACTCAGTGAGCTTCCAACTGCCTTTGATTACATTCGTTTAGGGCATCCGCTATCATCTGTATTGGAATGGACGATTGCTCAGATGAATGACCTTCAACCCGAAAATGTTATTAGTTTTTCGTCTCGGACGATTCCCGTTTTAGCGGTGCTCCGAAAAAACTTATTTGACCAAAAGGACACGCAAATCCTTTATACGGGACAACTTCCTGATGCGTTTGATGCAGATGCATTAAAAAGCGTTTATGGTTACAATTTCGAATTAAAGAAAGTGGATGATGCCAATGCTGTAGGTGCATTTGACGGCAGCACGGTCTTTATTAAACAAGACGGCGAATTGAACGCGCTTGAACACAACGCAAATATTGACTTTTTCGTCAATATTAATGATGATTTGGGAAGTGTAGTAATTGTCAATAGTGACGATCCGGAAAGCTACGTTTCTGCAATTCAACACGTGCGAAGGAGGGAAACGATAGCCATGACGCCAGCAGATGCCTTTACAGCACTGCAGCGACTCGTCGGTAAATCGTCGTCCGATCAGGAAAAAAGTGCAGTTGAAACCAATAAGGCAAGTGTCACTGATTCTATTCAAACCATCACCGGTACAACTACAAAACCATTACTCGGTTCCTGTGGTTTATCCGTTCAATATGCAATTATGATGGGACTTATAGATGAAGCCCAGGAAAAACATCCGGGAAAACAGATCAAAATAGTTGTTCCGCCGAATTGCTACGGTGGAACCAACGATCAGGCGAGACGCGTTGCTGCATGTCTTGATAATGTTGAAATCGTTGACTTACCTGTTGATGGAGATCACAACATGGTTGAAAGCACCGACCTTGTTTTAGATCGTGTTGCGGCAGCAGATGCTGTTCCCTACATCATTGCTGAAATTCCGACAAATCCAAGGGTGGAGGTTCCGGATTTGGAAAAATTGAGGGCTGCCTTGAGTAAAGAGCGCAAAACACCAAACGGTGAAGTGGCGATTGATCCAGTATTTATTTTAGATCAAACCTTTTGCCCCAACATCCAGTTTTTGGCAAAAGACGGTATTCTTGCGAACATCAGAACTATTTCTTACGTGAGTGGATCGAAATTCCCAAGCGGTGGTAAATGTACAGCGGGCTATTGTGTTGTCAACGACAAAGCAGAAGCTTTGCTGAACAACATTGAAAAACATTTAATTTTGTGCGACAATGAAGCTACTGACCTTCAAGTGGCGCTTTTGGCAGAACAATTACCTTCGATGAATCAGCGAATCAAAGATGCTTACAAAAATACGCGAGAATTCGTCAATTTCATCGAGGAGACACTACCAACGGCAAAAATCAATTTTGTTTCTGAAGAACTGGCTGAAGCAGGGTTTACACCTTCTGTGTTTTCATTAGACCTTCCCACAAAAGGAAATACCAACGAAGAACGAGAGGCTTACAAGCGCGCATTAAACCAAAAATTAATTGATATGATGATTGGTGAAATTCCGAATGAAAGCAAGAACTGCGTGAGTTATGGCCAGTTAAAAGGCTGCTATTGGACCATTCCGGCTACCTCTACGCAAGGAACGACAAAAGAAAAGGACAAAGACTACATTGCCCGCGTTTCAGTATCCCCCGATCTGGACCTCGAACGCCACAAAAAGGTATTCAAAAAATTTGTTGAACAGATCTAATTATTTGTTCTGTTCTGCCGCAGGGGCGTATTGTGAACGCATTACGCCCCTCTGGCAATATGAACGTGACATTATAACGCCTGCTGCTCCCTTCATTTTTTTATATCCATCGCGGGTAGATCCAATTATCAAAAAGAGCGATCCCTTATATCCGATGTAGTACACCCTGGTCAGAATGGTCCTCATTGAGGAAGGTAGCCAATAATTCTGCCACTTGCTCTGGCGTTCTGAGTTCATCATTTTCCTTAAGCTCAACAAAGTTTTGTCGTCCGGAGAAATCTTTGGCTTTACTACTACGGATCGCCACTTGCATATCGGTGTCCACCACACCAGGTGCGATGCAGTAAATATTGGTTGATTTATTCAGCTCGCGCAATTCTTCAGCCAACGTTTCCGAAAACAAATTGATAGCGGCCTTAGAGGCACAATAAGCCGCCCAGGAAGGTACGGCTCTCTCACCCGCTCCGGAGGTGATGTTCACAATCGTTTTTACATGATCAAATCCGAACGTTTGTATAACGTAACTACACATGTACTGCGCCGCCACCACATTCACCATACTCATATCCGTATAGTGTGTAAGTGTCAGTTCGTGAAAACGCTTAATTTCACCAATGATTCCTGAATTATTAATTAATTGTACCGGTTCGGGTTCTTCCTGTACAAACGGACTAAGATCGAGATCGTACAACTGTTGTTTTTCGGTAAAATCGCACTTTAAAAAATGAAAATTATCGTGAACGATCTCATTGGTCCTCGATATGCCGATAACTTTATCGCCATTCTCCAGGTAATAATTCGCAATGGCTCGGCCAATTCCTCTCGATGTTCCTGTAATTATATGTATCATGATTCATTTACGTCTATGAAGCGTTGCACATGCTTGGCAGTACCAAAAACCACCAACGTGTCGCGCGATTCAATCACGGTATCACTATTAGGTACTCCGATAACGTGCTGTTCCACTTCGTATTGTCCTTTCTTTTTGATATCGTACTCGCGCTTCATGGTTACTAGTGTCAATTGGTATTTGTTCCTGAAGTCGATATCCTCGATTGTTCTGTTTAATGTCCCCTTAGGTGGTTTAATTTCCGCAATTTCATAGTCATCAGGTAATTGCAAAAACGACAAAATAGATGGATTGAGCAACTTTTCCCGAATAACAAAGGCCACCTCATCCTCGGGCGTCAGGATTTCTTTAACACCTATCTTTTCGAGAATCAGTCGTTGGTCGTTACCACTCGCCCGCGCAATGATACGTTTGACCCCCAAGTCCAGCAAGTGAACAGAAGTCAGCACTGTCGCTTCAAAGTTTTCTCCTATGGCCACAACCGCAGCATCCATTTCATCGATATTTTGAGAGGCGAGCGCTTTTGCATCAGTCGTGTCGAGTGTCACCGCAAACGCTACCTCGTCTTTGATGTTCTCAATTTTTTCCTCTTTATTATCAAAGGCAAATACCTGCGCGCCTCTCTCTGCGAGACGCAATGCTATAGTTGAGCCATACTGTCCAACTCCGATAACTGCGAACTTACTAAATCCCATTGTTTCTAATTATGCTAAAGCTTGTGATATATCTTGTAATAAGTCGTCGACATCTTCAACCCCTACACTCAGTCTGATCAGTGAATCGACTACACCAACCGCTTCGCGTTCTTTTGCCGGAATTGCCGCATGCGTCATGGTCGCTGGGTGACACGTTAACGATTCAACTCCACCGAGCGATTCAGCAAGTGAAAACACCTCAAATTTCTCCATCACCCGATGTGCTGCCTCAGCATTGTTTTCCTGAAGCGAAAACGAGATCATTCCACCAAAGTCACTCATTTGCTTTTTGGCAATCGCATGCCCCGGATGATTTTCAAAGCCCGGCCAATAAACATTTTTAACCTTCGGATGGTCCTGTAGAAAGTGAGCGATGCGTGCTCCATTCTCACTGTGACGCTGCATGCGCAAGTGGAGTGTTTTTAATCCGCGCAAGACCAAGAAAGCATCCATCGGTCCAGGCACGGCTCCGGAGCTATTTTGTATGCGGTATATTTCATCGGCAACAGCCTTTTTTGATGTAACCAGTGCGCCCATCACAACATCTGAGTGACCTCCCAAGTACTTCGTTACCGAGTGCATGACGAGATCTGCCCCCAAATCCATTGGTCGCTGCAAGTAGGGAGTGGCAAATGTATTGTCCACGGCCAGCAAAACATCGGCATTTTGAGCTATTTTTGATAACGCCTTAATATCCACGATATTCATAATCGGGTTCGTTGGCGTCTCAGTCCAAATCAATTTTGTATTAGAATTGATCTTTTCTTCCACATTTTTCAGTTCGTTCATATCCACAAAGTGGAACCGAATGCCAAACTGTTTAAAGACGCCCGTAAAAATGCGATATGAACCACCGTAAAGATCATTGGAAGTAATCACCTCATCACCCGGCTTCAACATTTTTAAAACACAATCAATAGCAGCCAAACCACTTCCAAAACAAGCACCATATGTTGCATTTTCCAATGCTGCCAGCGCCTTCTCTAGTGCATCACGTGTTGGATTAAGTGATCGCGAATACGCGTACCCCTTGTGCTCGCCGACTTTTTCCTGCACGTAAGTGCTGGTTTGATAAATGGGTGTCATGATCGCACCTGTAGCTGGATCAGGTTCAACACCTGCGTGAATAGTCTTTGTTCCGAACTTAAAATGCTCTTTTTTCATGAATCGTTTTTGTTCCCTCAGAACCCGTGTTTACCGTGCAAAAGTAACGATATTCATTCAGAATTGCAATTGCAGCACAAGTGCATCAACTGTTCAATAGTCGCGTATTCGCTTCAAATATTGAGCAGTAGCCACTCATATTTCGACTCACAAAACGCTCCTGACCATAATCGGTCACTAATTTTGTTATATTGCTCTAAACTGTATATTTGTCATCGCTAAACATAAAATAAACTATGAAAAATCTTTTACTACTCACGCTATTATTCCGTACATCAACAAGTCCATTGAACCTAAAAGGTACTAGTGAGGGGTTATAAACACTGGTTAAGATTGAACAATAGGCATGGTAAAAAGTGAGTGTGAGTCTCCACTATTAGACATTGAACTATTGTCCGATTCAAAAAGAGCATGAATTTATTTAGAGTCCCCATAACAAACCTACCCGACTTTTATGAACGGGCTAAATTTGCCTTAACCTGGCGCATTGCGGTGATGTTTTCTCTGGTTGTTTTCTTTCTGACATTGACCACCTTATTGACAAGTGATCGATTTTTTCCATATTACATGGCCGTCCTACTCTTCTCTATATTTGGGGTTATTGACCTTTATTGGTCGCGAACCTACAAGCGGGTTGCTAAAATCATGCTATCTGGAGCAACAGCAGTCATTATAAGTGCGGTACTCATGATCCAGGATTCTATTCACATTATTGAGCCACTATGGATGACCGTTGTTATTCTCGCCGCCTTTTTTACATTAAACAAAAGATGGGGAACCTTTTTTCTGATCATCAACGTTGGTCTTTATGCTACCTACTTTTTATTGTTTATGAAGGATACCAACATAGAACGCTTTGAAGCTTCCTCACAGCACGTAGTGATCATGGCTGTAGAGTTCAGTTTTGCCATGTTTCTAATTGGGTATATCATGTATCAATTTAATATTGTCAATAATTATGCGCGTATCCATAGTGATCGAGCGTTTACGCAATTGAAAAAAGAAAAAAACATTGTAGAACGTCAAAACAAGGAAAAGACAGTGCTGCTCCAGGAGATTCATCATCGTGTTAAGAATAATTTACAGGTTATTATCAGTTTGTTGCGTATACAGTCCAGCGAGCTAAAGTCTGACGAAGCCCATCAAAGTTTCAGCGATGCCATCAGCCGCATTTTAACGATGTCTTTGATTCATCAAAAAATGTATGAAAAAGAATCGCTGGCTAACATTGATGTTCAAGATTACCTCAATACGTTGATTGATGATCTTATCAGAACAAACGCCTATCAAAAGGATATTTCTTATGAAGTGCGCGCATCACTTGACAATGTTGGAGCAAAGAGCATCGTTCCATTAGGATTAATCATTAACGAATTAGTCTCAAATTCTCTCAAGCATGCTTTTGAGGAAAGCGGTAACATTTCTATAAAGCTGAAAGCATCGAGTGAGAATCTCGCGACCATGATCTATAGCGATGATGGACATTGGAAACCTCCGACATCGCCATCTTTTGGGCTACAACTGATTGATGTTTTCACTGAACAATTGGAGGGAACGGTAGCACGAAAAACGTGCGATTCAGGTACTTTTTATACCTTTGCGGCTCTCAATATTCAGGAATAAGTGTGGAAATGATTTAAATTCACAACAAATCTGGTCCATTAATGTTATTAATTCACGATGAAATCAACAGATAAATTTGGCAGTGAACCATTGGGAAAGCTATTGCGTGAGCAGGCATTCCCGGCCTCTGTGGGCATTCTTGTTATGTCTGTTTATGCAATCATTGACACTATATACGTCGGTCATTACGTCGGTGCAGAAGGAATAGGTGCTATCACAGTTGTATTACCCATCACCTTTTTGATATCGAGCATAGGAATGGCTATTGGTGTGGGTGGTTCCTCCGTTTTATCCCGTTCGCTGGGAGGGAAAAACAATGAAAAAGCATTGCACACATTTGGTAATCAGGTGTTAATGACGATTACCCTGGCCGTTTTTTTCGTACTAGTGGGATCATTTTTTACTGATGAAATCATCAACATATTTGGAGGAAAAGGAGGAGTTAAAGCTCCTGCAATTACTTACTTTAATATTGTACTGATCGGAGTTCCTTTTCTCGCTTGGGCCATGATGAGTAACAATGTCATACGTGCAGAAGGTTTCCCTCGCGTTGCGATGTATGCCATGATTGTTCCCGCCATTTCCAACTTAATTCTAGACCCTTTGTTTATGGTTGGTTTTAATATGGGTATTGAAGGAGCTGCATGGGCTACAACGATTTCGTACGCGGCGAGTGCTGCCTTTACATTGGTACATTTTCTTAGGGGTAAATCAGAATTAAAACTCGATATTCAATATTTTCGTCCTGATGGTAAAATCATAAAAGAAATCAGTTCACTAGGAGCTGTTACACTTGCACGTCAAGGGGTGATTAGTATCTTAGCCCTCGTACTCAACAACTCGCTTTTCTACTATGGCGGCGAACGCGGATTATCCGTGTATGGCATCGTAAACAGAATTTTAATGTTCGCCAATTTCCCCGTACTTGGAATCACGCAAGGGTTTGTTCCTATTGTAGGTTATAACTTCGGTGCGCGATTAAAAGAACGGGTTCAGTCGATTGTACGCCTTTCAATTGGATGGGCTTCCGCCATCTCTGTATTAATCTTTATCCTTTTAATGGTATTTGCCAAAGACATTGCCAGTCTTTTTACGAATAACACAGCACTCATCGAAGATACTACGCCCGTCATACGCACCGTCTTTCTGGCAACGCCGCTCCTGGCGGTTAGCTTAATAATTAGTGCTTATTTTCAGGCCATTGGGAAAGCTCTTCCCGCATTATTTCTGGCTTTGACCAAGCAAGGATTTTTCCTGATTCCTTTAGTGCTATTGCTACCATTTGCGTACGGTCTTGATGGAATATGGATGTCTTTTCCCATTGCTGATATCGGTGCTGCTCTCGTGAGCTTTATTTACTACAAGGTATCTCCTACGCGTTATCCAGACGGAGAACTTAGCGAAAACCCAGATGTTTTCAAACGCTATCAAAGCAAACCAGCTAAAGAAATCCAAAAATAACATGGAAAAAGCTATTTCAAAACGAATAAAGGCCGCCGAAACACGTATTTTTAAAGCGGTTTTCCCTAACACGACTAACCATTACGACACCCTCTTCGGAGGAACGGCATTACAACTCATGGATGAGGTTTCATTCATCTGTGCAACGCGATTCAGCCGGCAAAAAGTTGTTACTGTCAGTTCTGACAGGGTTGATTTCAGCAAACCTATTCCCAGTGGTACATTAGTGGAACTCGTGGCAAATGTTGA
The DNA here is from genome assembly GCA_913056215.1 of uncultured Flavobacteriales bacterium. GTDB lineage: Bacteria > Bacteroidota > Bacteroidia > Flavobacteriales_D > Crocinitomicaceae > Brumimicrobium. The sequence goes on from CAJXMN010000001.1 coordinate 54,781, forward strand.
GAAAGTGGGACAATCAAGTATCGTAGTTGGCGTCGATATTTTTGTAGAGGAGATGTATTCTGAAAAACGAGAACGCGCCGTACACGGAACATTTACAATGGTTGCCGTCGATGATCATAAAAAACCAGTGAGTGTCGTTTGATGGCCTTGAAACTGTTAAAACCAGTATATAGCAAGGATCATACAACTATCTAAGATCTTCCGAAGCTACTCAATCCCCTTAAAATTGAGAAAAGACCTTCGCTACAGAGCACTAGCTACTTACACGACATTTATGTATCCAAGCTAAAATTCGTCTTCATTGATGGTGAAGTTATCTAAATTGCCATAGTCATTTTCGTCGTTGTAATTGTTGCGACTGTCCGATTGTTGTCCACCCTCTTCCTTTTTATTCGACGAACTGTTCTTATGACTTGGACGAAGAATGTTCGTACGCGAGATATTCAACCGAATTTCAGTCTTGATTGAACCATCATCCTGTGGAAACGCTTTAGCGTAAGGTGTTCCTGTGAGCTCAACCAGCGTTCCGCTCTTTAAGAAATCCAGAATACGCATATTTGCTCCCTCTTTTTTCCATATAGTACAGTTAACCCAAGTCGTTTTTGTTCGAGATTCCCCCGTCCGTTTATCCTTCCAATTCTTATTGTGGGCCACGGGGAAGTTTATAGCTACAACCCCTCGATCCATTGTTTTAACTGAAGCATCTTTTCCTATATTTCCTATCAATCTTGTTTCGAATACCGTCGCCATAATTTGAAGTTGTTTCCCTTTGTTTGTATGATTGAACGAATATAGTCATTCATTTATAGAGCGCAAACTCTACGGCGATTTGCGCTGATTTTCGTTGTATTGAAACAGCAGACGAACGATGGCCAGAAAGAAAGCAATGAATGTGACCCCTTGTTGGGTTTCTATCGTATCCTCAGACACAAAAGTGCCCAAGGCAATTAAACTAAAACTCAACGCTAAAAATTCGGAGTACTGAATACTTTTCGCTATTAACCACAACCAAAGCCAAGAGAAAATGAACAGTCCTGAGAGACCAAATGTGATCCAGAAGGTCAGCAATTGATTGTGTGTCCTGTTCCAGTTTTTTTGGGATAATTGGGTGTTAAAACGCTCGTAATAGTCGTCAAATGAATCTTGGACGTCACCTGTTCCCACACCTATTAACCAGTGATCCTTAGCAATTTTCCAGCCGATGCGCAAGTGTTCCAACCGCTGTAAAAAGCTATTTCCGTTGGGATTGCCATCGACGGTATACTGTTGATATTCATTTTTAAAATTTTCCATACGTGCCAGCGGAGAACCTGATAATTGTCTGATATTGGTAAACCCTTTCTCGACATTTCGTATATCTTGATCCGTCATTTTGCTGAACCCTGCACTGTCTTTATTTAAACCTTTAGATGCCATGTACCTAAATAGGGTATGCTTGATTTTGTGACCGTTGTCATTGATCCCATGGTATGGATAAGTTGAATTTCTGTTCCATGCCGGACGCAATTCTTTCTCTGATATCATGGATAAAACATGATGTCCGTTTTCATACCATTGATGTGTGCTATCGTGGCGGTATGGGTTTCCATTTATCGTTAAAGAAGGTAAGGTCTCAAAGTTGACTGAGGGGGTCGTTTTGAGGTAACGAAACCCTTGGTATCCGATTACGCCAATAGAGAGCAAGAGAACACTTATGAGAGAGTATTTAAGTAGTCGACTTTTCCACTGAAAAATGAAGTGAAAAATAAGGCTGAAAATAACTATTAGAAGAGCTAAGTAACCAGCAAAAACTTGACTAACGTATACGTAATAAATAAACCACAAGGCCAGTGGCGCTGCTATGAAAATCAACTTTTTATAGTAAAAGGTGAGTTGGACACAACATGAAATACCAATTGCTACCAGAACAGTATATCGAATATGTGACCCAAAAAGTGAAAGCGAACGAAAGTCTGCGGCATTGGTTTGCATCGACCAATTAATAAGACTGGTGATCAGAAGTGCTACAAGAAAAGCGCCTATGACAGCATGTAGCGATTTTCGTGAAATAGGAAAAGCGATAATTGAAACAGGGATTACAAAAAGTGGGAGCTTTCCGTTAATATCGTGAAATGCATAACTGAAATTTTCAGTGTAGAGCAACCCGATCAAATGCATCAAGAGCAGCGCCGTAACAAGCCAAAAAAGACGACTTTCTTTCCATCGACTCCAGTAGGTGCTAAAGCGAGCGTCTAATACCAAATTGCTGGCTAGCCAAATCGTACCAATTGACATAACAACTTTATTGAGCGGTAAGCCCACCGCCACAATGAGCAACCCTAATGCCTGAAGGTATTGATGAACTTTAAAACCGAACAGTCGATCGAGCATAAATTGATTATTCGTCAGGCGATAAAATGTTCTTATAATCTTGCAGCTCTTCTAACAGATCAATAGCCCGTTGTAAATCTTTATCATCTTTAAAACTATCCACCACTTTTCCTTCTTGATAATAATATCGACCAACGATTTCATTGCGCAACAACCTTTTGATTTCTGACTCGAAGAGTTCGTAATCTTCCGATTTTGAAGATGCCACTTTCTCGAAAAGCGCCTCATACTCATCAATAATCTTCTGATCGTAACCTTCTCTCTTCGCGGTCGCCATCGTCTTTTCCAGTTGACGTTGTGTAGCCGTAGCATAATTCAATTCACGATTCATTATTGTGTCCTCCAACGCCTTCAGCAATTGATCTGAAACCTCATATGATTGTGGAGAAGCGATTTCTTCATTGCGCTGGGCAAATACCGTAGCAAAATCAAAGAGAACATCTTCCTGTAATAAAGTTTTAATGAACCGTGGCATTTTTTCTCCTTCAATGATAATATCTGGTTCAATACCTCTTCCATCAATGACTTCTCTACCATTTTTTGTTTTAAAAACCCGTATAAGTGAATCTGGTACTTCATTCACTTCTCCATCGTTTTTATGGTAGTAATCGAGTTTTTGAACACAGCGCCCGGAAGGAGTATAGTATTTTGCAACAGTTAGTTTCATTTTCGCGCCGTATTTTAAGTCAACGGTCCGCTGGACCAATCCTTTTCCAAATGTCGTTTTTCCGATGACTACAGCACGGTCAAGATCCTGAAGAGCACCAGCAACGATTTCAGAGGCTGACGCCGAGGTTTCGTTAACCAAAACTACAACAGGAATGTCGAGATCGAGTGGTTCCTGCTTTGTTGTGTATGATCTATTTTCATCGAGGATGCGTCCTTTCGTGGTTACAATTTCGGTACCCTTTGGAACAAAGAAGTTCACGATGTTTACAGCTTCCAATAATAAACCACCACCGTTTCCTCTCAAATCAAGGATAAACTTCTCCATATTTTTGCTTTTTAACGCTGCAAAAGCTTTACCCGCCTCGCGTGAAGCCGTTTTTGTAAAGGAGTTCAATTTAACATATCCGATATTATTATCCAATAAACCTTGATAAGGAATATCCGGTAGTTTTATTTCTGCGCGGGTAACTAGAGCAGTGTCTTTACCTTTGTAAGGTCTGTCATATACTACTGCTATAGTCGAGCCTTTAGCCCCTTTCAGTGCTTGAGAAACTTGTTCTGTAGATTGATCCTTTACAGATCTGCCATCAATACTAATAATACGGTCACCTGATTTTAAACCAGCTTTGTCCGCAGGCATATTTTCGTAGGGTTCTGCAATAATAACATCGTTGTCTTGCTGACGAATCGAAGCACCGATACCACCGTATTGACCGGTTGTCATCATGCGATAATCCTCAATGTTTGATTCATGATAGTAAACGGTGTAAGGGTCAAGCTCTCTGAGCATCGCATCAATTCCTGCTTTTGAAATAGCACCCGTTTGTGGTTCGTCCACATAATACTTCTCCAAATTCATAAAAATATGATCCAAAATTTCCAGATTTTTAATCACCTCGAAGCCATTACTTTGAGTAAAAGCAAAGAAGGGAAGTTGGAACAGCAGAATTATGTAAAAAGCATGTTTTTTAATCATTTTATCCATTTGAGTTGCTCTAAATTAACGAAAAAAGTATCGCTTTATTGATTTGAACGTTTGATTATTTCATGGAATATGTGTTCGATACAACTTTCAATTTTCGATTGCGCTACCTCTTCTTTTGATTGATAGATAATGGCAATGGCAATTTGTTTTTGTTGTTGTGGAATATTCTCCTCAATGATGTGTTTCTTTTTTCTCACACTTTCACGAATGAGACGCTTCAATCGATTGCGTTTTGGTGCTGTCTTATGAATGCGTTTGGGAACAGATATAACGACCTGAAACGATTTGACAGTCGATAATGGGACCGTCTCATAGCGCGCAGCAAGCGGGTATTTCTTTAACCGCTGCCCCTGATTAAAGAGCACGTCTATGGCTTTTTTACTACAGAGGCGATAAGCCTTACCAAAGCGTTGATCCATGCTACAAAGTTAATACAATTCAGCCATCAATGAATGAATTATATAAAGGTTTAAAGTTTGGCACAGTTCATGAATCAGTAAATAGAAAAAATAAAGGTTATGAAAAAGAGAGAACGACAACTAGCAAAAAAAATTATGATGAGTTCAAACCTCGAAGCGTACATTCGCTTTTTAAATGAAGTGGCTCAGCAAAAAATAGCCTAACTTTAACCGTTGAGCTATGCAGAAAGGAGTGGATCAATTTGTTTCATAAAATCAGCACGAGAGTGTACTCCAGAAGAGCGCCAGACTACTTCCCCTTTTTGGAATAATAGAAAAGTCGGTACTCCACGCACTTTATATTTTTGTGCGGCCTGTTGATTTTTGTCAACGTCAACTTTTAGTATGCGTAATTGATCTCCGTAATAATTTTTGATTTCGTCAATGATCGGAGCAACAGTCTGACAAGGACCGCACCACGTTGCGTGAAAATCGACGAGTACGGGAACTTCACTCTGAATGATCGACTGAAATGAACTCATGATGATTGTTTTTCTTGTTCTTGTTGGTGTCGTTCGATGGCTTTCGGGTCATAGCTATGAAATAAGTTGATCCAAACCATTCTGCCCCCGCGGAAAGTGATTGGCGCCATAACGATTAATACCACTAAAATATTAATGATATACACCCAATAAGGTGTTGGAGGATAGATGAGGTAGGTAAGTATAAAAGTAGCAACCGAAAGCGCGACTGTTAAAGCATATGCAACATACATAGCTCCATAAAAAAAGCCTGTTTCAATCTCATATTTGTGACCACACTCGCTGCAGCGCTCCTCCATTTTATCAAATTTCCCAGGATGAAAAACCTGGTTATAAGTGAATACTTTTCCTTCATGGCAAACGGGGCAGCGTCCCTTAAGAATACTGTATAATCGATTTTCTTTCCAACCCATATCACAAAGATAATAAGTTCAACTTAGCTATGTGGTGATAAAAGTCACATTTTACGTGCTTTTTGGATATTTAATCCGCAGTACAGTTTTTCTTTTCAAAATATTAATCGAAATTTGCATCATAGCTTATGAGAGAGAATAGAAAAGATATTCGAAAAATGTCGAAAAAGGAGTTGAAAACTGCACTCGAAGCAATGGGGCAAAAGTCCTTTCGTGCCTCTCAGGTATACGAGTGGTTGTGGCAGAAGAATGCACTCTCTTTTGAAGAAATGACTAATCTGAGCAAACCGCTTCGCGATCAACTGGAAAATGAGTTCTTTATCGATCATATTTCACTGGACGAACAACAAGTGAGTGCTGATCGCACTATAAAGTGTGCTTTCAACGTAGGGGTTGGGAAAGTGGTAGAAGGTGTTCTTATTCCTACTGATAGCAGCATGACAGCTTGCATATCTTCTCAAGTCGGATGTAGTTTGGCGTGTAAATTTTGTGCTACGGGTAAATTAAAACTGCTGAAGAACCTCTCTGCCGGTGAAATCGTCGACCAAGTCGTTCACTTAATGCGCCTATCGGAATCGCGATATGATCAACGACTTAGCAATATCGTTTACATGGGCATGGGAGAACCGCTCTTAAACTACAAAAATGTATTAGAGAGCATTGATAAAATTACCAGTCCGGAAGGTTTAGGAATGTCACCGAAACGCATTACGATATCAACGGCAGGCTTAGCCAAACAAATTCAAAAACTGGGGGATGACGAAGTGAAATTTAACCTCGCCTTATCGCTACACGCGGCAAACGATGTTAAGCGGGATAAAATCATGAGCATTAACGAGACGAATAACCTTGCAGTACTAGCAGATGCGTTGCGCCATTTTTACCGAAAAACGGGAACGCGCGTCACTTATGAATATATCGTTTTTAGGGATTTCAACGACGAACTGGAGGACGCACACGAATTAGCTGCCTTTTGTAAAATTATCCCGTGTAAAGTTAACATCATCGAATATAACCCGATTGATGACGGCGAATTTCAACAAGCGGATACAGCTAAAGTAGATCGCTTTGCCGCTTATCTGGAAGAGCGCAATATTATTGTGAATATTCGCCGCAGTAGAGGAAAAGATATTGATGCGGCCTGTGGTCAACTAGCCAATAAAAATGAAGTGGTTGACGAAAGAGTGATGAAGTAGAATGTTCATCAACTTTTAATTTATGTAATTCAGAAGATGCCAGGTATCACTTCATTGAATACAAAAAAGGCCGTCGAAAGACGACCTTTTATTTACCAATACATCAATAACCGACTGAAAAGCAGCAGTGTATTTATTATTCAACAACCACTTTTTTAGTGACAGTACCCCGATCCGTGGTGATCATCACAAAATAAACGCCGCTGGCTAATCCTTCATAACCCAACGTCGTCATATCAGATGTTGTTTTTATTTCTTTTAACGCCTTACCAGCCACATTTAATAGCGCCAGCTTCTTCTCGCCTGAGAAAGGAAGTCTCACTTTAAAAAGGCCCATATTGGGGTTTGGATAAACCACAATGTTAGCCGCTTCGAGCTCTTCGACATCTGCTGTGTTTTCTGCACAGAAATTAAACGTTATCGAATTCCCAAAATCAGAGTCAGCTTCTGTTAGTTCATCAAGGAGCGCTCCATTTGTCTCGCGGGTCAGTTGCATGCTTCCGTCATAATCACATTGATTTATAGTAGATCCGTTCATACCGTCACCGTAGGAATCCTCAATGACAAGTTTATAGCAGCCCTCTAATAAACAAAATGATTCAAAAATGTGAAGCGTATCATTTCCCGGGCTCTCATAACCATCGCCTTCGTACCAAATATCACCGTTGTCATCTTCTACGTACCATGAAGTTTCTTGAGCATAACAATCCATGGTTAAATCCATGTTGATACGCTCACCTTCAATAATAGCGACGTAACTAGAAGAGAGCTCATTATTTGTTGGATCCTCATCGGTCTGACCGTTCGGGTCCACCAGCTCTACTGTAATGGAGTTATTGTTATTCTGAGAACCGAAATAAGGTAATGCAACTACTTCAGTTTGCATAGACGTTAAATTTCCTGTCCAGTTCATCGTCTGCTGGTTTCCGTTATAGGAATAAACAATGTCCATGGAAGTAATAGTTTCCAGTCCGTTATTGCGTATAGTCAGGTATGGCCAAGAGGCATCTCCACAAATAATTCCATCAACTCCTGCCAAATCAATCGCTGCCACGTCGTAGTCAAGGGGATTGAAGTACGGGTCGTAACCATCAATAAATTCAGCTCCTGTTCCATTCGGATCTAACCAGTGCTCGAGTTGTTCACTATTTGAAGAACCATTCGGATTCCAAGAATTGTGAACGCGACCATACCAATCTTTTCCTGTCAAATTACCGCACGAAGCCTGACCTCCCCAAAGCTGACCAATAATACGCTGATCCTGGTCAAATAGCGGTGAACCAGACGATCCTCCTTCTGTAGTTGTGTTGCGATCCCAAACCACCTCCCAGGAGGATTCTGGCTCAGAAGAGCCCATCTCTTGAACGGCAGATGAGGCATCATCGTCAAATGATATTTTTTTGATATCACCAGAAGGGTGGTGAATACTCACTGTAGATGTCGGAGGAGTATCTGAATTGTTCCAGCCTGAAAAGTAGGGATTGTACAATTGTGGAACAGTTCCATTCGATAACCCACCTGTAATTTCAACTAACATCATATCAGAAGGTGTTCGTCTGGCCCGCAATGTAGAACCAGACAACGATTCAAATGAGGGCGAACTACCTGGATTTGGACAATCCTCAGACTGCCATTTGAATCGAAACACCCAAGTAGATGGATCGGAATAACAGTGGTTGGCTGTTAACACATACGGCGTTCCATCGTTAAGTGTATTATTAATCAGTGCGCCAGTACAAAAGCTATTACCGCCAGAAACGAGCATGACCACACTATTGCGCTGATTTTGCCAGGTTGAACCATCCGGACAGTTCACGTTCATATTACAAGCACCTGAAGATCCAAATGCTTTTTGTCTATATTCCCCTGCGCTTCTGTAACCATGTGTCACTCGGGATATTTCAAGTGATCCAATGTGATCCGTATTATGTGCAGGAACAAAATACTCCACAATCACTTTTTCTCCGGGAACCAATTCAGTCCCCAGGCTTCCTTCAAATAAATGATGTTGCGTAAATTTACCGAGAATGAAGGATTTATCTTCATTGTATACAAACAACTCATTGCCCTGAGGTATCGAAGTGTTTCTAAACGATAAATTAATTGTCTTAGCGTCTTCACATGATAATGCTAACAACCATATTCGATCACCTTGAGAATTCGTGAACCACGTTCCCGCGTTATTGAGGTCGAGCGAAGTTTTGTTGTTGTATCCAAAACGCCACGGCCCTGTTTTTAAACTATCATTGACCCGATCTTCCGCTCGCAACTTTTCAATATCTGGTTGTTCGAAAAAATGGTGATCTATTTGTTTATAAGCCTTGTGCACATAATGTATTCCCCTGGGGCTTCCACCATCACCTTGTTGTCCAAATAATAAGACAGAGGACATGACAAAGAACAAAAGTGATAAGTAATTAATACTTTTCATCATTTTTTTAAGTTTAGCTATTTCGTTTTATACTACATCCTTTAGGTGCAGTTACGTCAGGGGTGATTGTAGCTCCAGTGGCATAATTATTAAGCATGTTTTTTAAATAATGTTCAGCATTCGACGCTTCAACATTCGGTTTATAAGTATTGTCTATTGCTCCTTTGTATAAAAGTTTTGATGCATTGTCAAATACGTAAACATGAGGTGTGGTTTTAGCGCCAAAAGCATCCGCTAATACATGGTTTTCATCATATAAATAAGGCATCGTGTAGGATTGCTTGCTGGCACGATTAGTCATGTCCTTAAAAGCGTCTCCTTTTTCGCGTTTTGCCTCGTTACTATTAACTAATACAAAACCCATTTGATGCTTTTCAGCAAGTGCTGCCAACTCATTGTATTGGCGTTCCCAACCTTTGAAATCATCATTTCCAATAACAAAGGGGCAGGTATTGCATGAAAAAACAACAACAAGACCACGCGAAGCCATTGCCTCATCTAGTGAAAGCTGCGACTCACCCACACTTGTATTTTTCATGTTCAAGTTGCTTTTTGGAATCTCATCACCAACTTTCAAGTCACTTTGAAGCGCATTCGCTAACAATATCAGCGATAAAGACGCTAAACCTATCATCAATTTCATTTTTCCCATCGTCGTACAATTTGGTTTAAATATATGACATTATTCATGTCCTCTCAATTAATAGACGCTTAAATTAGTAGAGTAGTTGGTAATGCTAAGTCATTTTTTTTGACACTTGATCGCTCTGTTCAGAAGACGACAGACGACCATTTAAGATGAATTCAAAAGAAACTGGAACGTTTTAAATTATTTAAAAATAATTATAACCACCTCATAACGTTTACCTTAACATATCCAAAACGATTGTTTTAGGACGAGTAGCCATTTTGAATTGTCAGATTATATTAACTTGGTAGTTTAAAAGATCGTATCATGAAGAAGCTTGCAATGCTAATTGTTTTTCTTGGATGGATTGTTGCTGGATTTGGTCAACTCACCATTAAAAAGCATCAATTTCCATTTTCAAGGATCATAGAGTGGGAAAAACACGGTATTCTGGTTTACGCCGAAGATCATAAGAAAAATACGAACGAACAAGAAGTTATTCTTATCAACCGTCAAGGTAAAGAACAGTGGAGAAAATCAATTTATCCAAAAACGGCAAAACCCAAATTGGTCCTTTCTGCAGAGTCTGATTACATCTATATGATTGATGACATTACTCCCCACAGAAATTCAATTCGCTATAATCAGATCAATCAAAGTGGAAGTGTGGTCTCAACAAACTTCGATTTGTTGAGTGTGATCAGGTCTTATGGATACCGAACTCCGAGTGAGCTTATCATGAAAAATGTCATCAATACGAAAAAATCGCTTGTTTTCCATTTTCAATTAGAGGTGAAATCCAAATCAATTATTGAAAATTTCATCATCATGATCACGCATCACAATAATCGTGTTTATCATGCAAAAGGTCCCGTAACTCATCCTGAACGTATTGAGGAAGGGAGAGCGGGCACATTGCTATTCGCTGGAAGCGACAATAAAAGCATCTGTTTTGGTCGTTATTCACATAATGCTAACGATCATCGCGTTGATTTTATCCCCTATGATCATAAAGCTAAAAAACAGAACCCGTACAGCTTTTCTCTTCCATCCATCAAGCCGCTGATGTCGAGTTTATTATCTGTGGGATGGGACGGTATGCGCTTTATTTATGAGATTGAAGATCGCGAGACACAAGCGCTAGGATGGCCTCTCTATGAACACGGGAATTATTACTACGCATCGATTGATGAAAATAAGCGTTGTTTTAAAGTTTTTGGAGCAAATCAGGATGGAAAAATTGTGGCATTAGCATCGTGTGAACAGCCAGCAGAATCCTCCTGGCGGTATCGTCCAACAATTCAATTGACCCGACTGAATGATGCTAGTATCGTGTGCGGAACGATACAGGACCAAAAACAGTGTTTTAAACTATCGAATGAAAAGGTCGAAAAGTTAGATCTAAAACCGCAACTTGATTTGCTTTTTAAAAATCCGACACGTCTCGAAAAATCGAACGTACTTAAAAAAATGTTTGTTATTCAACTGGAGGATGGGTATTACGAAATAAACATAGCGGATTTAAAGCAACAGGATACAATTACATTAAAGCGAAAAGATTAATTATGACGGTTATAGGTATTTGCGGTGGAAGCGGTTCTGGAAAAACAACATTACTCAACCGATTGGCATCATATTACAAGGGTTATAATCCTTCCGTATTTTCCATGGATAATTACTACAAACCCATTGAAGAACAACAGAAAGATAAAAACGATATCGTGAATTTTGACTTGCCCACTGCGCTCAATCGAGAACAACTGGTCGATGATCTGCAGCGTCTGATTAAGGGTGAAAGTATAGAGGTCTTCGAATACCAATTCAATGCGGGAAACAAACACGTGTTAATTACCATTGAACCCTCTGAATTAATTATTGTTGAGGGATTATTCGTCTTTGAGTACCACAAAGTCCACCAACTGCTTGATTTTAGCATTTTTGTGGATGTCGATCCAAGTATTCAGCTCGACCGGCGAATCTACCGCGATCAAGAATCAAGGGGTTATTCGCGGGAAGAAATACTCTATCAATGGGATAATCATGTTGTACCCTGTTACAATAATTATCTAGCTCCACATGAGACAAAAGCTGATTTTATTTATCACAACGATAGTCGTTCTGAAAGCGATTTTGACCGTTTGAAAGGCACCTTGGAGCCAATTTTGCCCGAAAAACGCAATCAATAGAAATGCTAACACCAAAATAGAAAATGTGGTATCGTAAAAACTATTTTTTATGGCTATTCGCTGCAATTTTCAGTATTCTTTGCTCTTGGATGCTGTTTGCCTGGACGTATTCGTTCAATACCGCTGAAGCGAAATCAGAGATAGAAGATGCGGTAAAAGACCTCATAAAAAAACAAGTGGAGTACGTCGATGTCCTGGAAGAAGAAGTTGTCGAAAAGGATAATCGAGCGCTTTGGACTACAACCCTGCATCAAACGACTGACTTCTTGGTCAACATTGTTCAATCCGATTCACTCGTATTTTGGAATAATAATGTACTTCCCGTAGAAGAGCTCGTTCATCGCGTTGATTCCCAGTCAAAATCACAAGTGGTGCGTTTATCAAACGGGTATTATTTGGTGAGCCGCGATCAAAAATACGACCTCAATTTATATGTAAGTACAAAATTACAACACGATTATTATTTTGAGAATGATGACCTTCAGAACAAGCTCACAAAATGGGTCGATATTCAACGAAGTACGGAATTCAGTTTACAACCAAAGCAAGATTATCAGCCCATTAGATACGGAGGGAAGGAACTGTTTTATGTGAAATTTGATGAAAAAGCTACACTTTCTACGAGTAAAGAATTGCTCATTTTTCTATTCTACGCCTTTGGTTATATCAGTGTTTTTATTGCTCTCGGACTTTTTCTAATGCGGTTCACGAAATCTCACTCATGGTTCATTTTTATTTTTCCATTGGCTATATTGACGCTTCGGTTCCTTGAAGTCCATTTCAACTGGATCGCTTTATTTGCGAATTTTGAGTTATTTGACCCTAACCTATACGCAAGTTCCGTATGGTTTCCTAATCTGGGAAGCCTTGTGCTAACGATGTTGACCATTGTAGTTGCCGGCTGGTGGATTTTAGCACACCTCAAAAAAGACAGAAAACAAACACAATTTTCGGATGGTCTCTATATTTTACTTTATCTCGCCTTATTGCCGTTTTCTTACTTTGTGAGTGTTCTATTCGAGTCGCTGGTACTAAACAGCTCAATATCAATGGTTATCGACGAAGTTTTTTCATTGTCGATACACTCATTAATTGCACTGCTGGTCCCAGCAACTCTTTTTTTGCTCTATTATTTGCTCGCCCGAAGGATTATCGAAAAACTCATTGCTGGAAATACGCGCTTAACCGTGCTAACGATTATCTGGTTCTTGTCCAGCAGTATCTATTTTTTATTGGAGATTTTTCTTTTTCAAAAAAACATATACAACGCGTTATGGGCTATTTTACTGAATGCTCTACTCTTTTATATTATCGCCAGAAAATTCTCATTGCAACAATTGCGATTTCAGTTACTAATTCTTGCAGTCCTTAGTTTCTACGGCGCATTCATACTTTTTGAAAGCAATCAATCGAATGAACATCAAAAAAGAGAATTATATGCGAATCAATTGATTAGCGATCAAAATCCAGCCATGGAACTGGAATTTCGAAGCACCTTGAAAGAATTAAAAACTTCAGAAGCATTTCGGAATACTGTATATCATGCCGATGAATACGCCGCATCTGAGTTTGCTTTAGCTCTTGAAGAGTGTTGTTTTGGCGAATTCTGGGAGCGTTACGAAATGGAATATTATTTTTTCGACCAAAGTGGAGAGGTTATCGTGAATTATGCCAATAAACAAACACACTCAAACCGTGAATTAGATACATTAATTGAAACACATACTCGCTTATCTAGCATTGCTGACAATTTATTCTACGTCGAAGATTATATCGATCAGTTAAGTTATATCTCAAGAGATACATTAAAACAAAAAGATGGCACGCGTTATACTTACTATATTTTGTTTCGTTCTAAAAAGATCCCTGAACATATTGGTTTTCCGCGATTACTCATGAATGAAAAATCCTACGCACTCGATGATTTAGCAGAATATTCCATAGCGCGCTATTCGGGCGAGAAACTCGTTATGCGTTTTGGAAATTACAACTACCCCACTTCTCGAAAAGCCTTGATGCAGCAGCTGGGAAAAAATGATGGTTTTATGCAAAGCGATGAAATGAGTCATTACATACAAACGCAAGGTAAAGATCAAGTGGTGGTCATTTCGAAACCACAGAAACAGGTGATCGCTAAACTCACCACCTTTTCATACCTCTTCCTGTTTTTCGGTGTGTTTAGTGGGTTGGTAGCTCTGATCGCTCAATTCTCTTATTCAAAAAATTGGTGGAACTGGCCGTTGTCCTTTAGAATTCAACTCATTATGGTAGGTATTGCGGTTACTTCATTTATCATTTTTGCCATAGTAGCAGGAAAATATGTTAAACGTCAATACAATACCTATACCCTGGAAAATTTAAAAGAGCGAGTGGCATCCGTTGAAACAGAGGTCCGTCAAAAATTAGGTGACAAGGACACTCTCGACGCCGTTGTCCTTGGAGATTATATGAACTATATTTTGAAAAAATTCTCTAATGTATTCGTGACAGATATTAACTTGTACAATCCTTCCGGTCGTTTACTAGCCACTTCTCAACCCAAACTATATCAAAAAGGTATTAGCTCAAAACAAATGAATCAACATGCTTTTGCCTCCCTATCAATCAACAACAGAAGTGAGTTTGTGCACCGCGAAAATATGGGCGAACTTAGCTATCTCTCGGCCTATGTTCCTTTCGAGAATAACAATGGAAAATTACTCGGACACTTAAATCTGCAGCACTTTGCTAAGCAAAATGCATTCGAGAAGCAGATCAATGACTTCATCGTGGCCATTATTAATATTGCGGTTCTCTTATTGGTCATAACCGTTGTGATTGCCATATTTGTGTCAGGATGGATCACCAAGCCGCTGCGCCTCATTCAGGAAAGTTTCCGTAAAGTTGAGTTAGGAGCTATGAACCAGCCGATCGACTATAAGGGAGACGATGAAATTGGAGCGCTCGTCAAGGATTATAACGAAAAACTAGCTGAACTCGAGTTAAAAGCAATGCAATTAGCCAGAAGTGAGCGCGAAACAGCGTGGCGCGAGATGGCCAAACAAGTCGCTCATGAAATAAAGAATCCGCTGACGCCTATGCGATTGAGCCTGCAACACTTTGAACGTTCTTTTTCACCTGAAGACCCTAATGCAGAGCAAAAAATTCAAAAAATTGCTGCCTCCCTAGTGGAACAAATAGATGCCCTTACCAAAATTGCCAACGAGTTTTCCAACTTTGCTAAAATGCCCAAAGCCAATGAAGAAGAACTCGACCTCGTTCCCCTTCTGGAGCACATGAGTGATCTTTATTCTTCGAATAATGTCACCATTGAATTCTCGAACTCGATTCAAAGTAACGCCTTCATATTTGCTGATAAAGATTTGTTGGTACGCGTATTCAATAATCTATTGAAAAACGCGATTCAAGCTTGTGAAGACAAATCAAACCTCCTTATCACAATCGTCCTTCAAGAGCAGAAGGAACATCTGCACATCATCATTAAGGACAATGGAAAAGGTATTCCGGAAGCCATTCAAAATAAAATTTTCGTGCCGAATTTCACCACCAAAAGCACTGGAACCGGGCTAGGATTAGCTATGGTTAAACAAATTATAAGTAACCACAATGGAGAAATCTGGTTCGAAACAAAAGAAGGTGAAGGGACAGACTTCCATATAAAACTGCCTAAACTATCAACAAATTCTAAATGATAGGCCAATGTTATTAGCTATTAGCAAGAAATGTGCAATGTAATTTGTCACACGTCTATGCTATCGACTCTAGTTGTGCAGCTCTTCTTTCGAATACTCAATTATTATTGCTCTTGCTAGAAGTTTATAACTATACCTCTTCAAACACCACTAACAAAATATACACCACAGCTGGAATGATTAAAAGAGTGTTCATAATAAGTTCAAAAGGGTCTGAGTAAGATCCTTCGTAACGATGTAAACAGATCACGGAGACAGTACAAAACAAAGGCCCACTGTTAAAATAAAAAGCATATCAGTATTCAGTGATTCTTGAGAAGATTGCATTGACGATTTTTCTAAACGCTCCTGTTGAACAAGGAATTGTTTCACATCCAACAATTGTAAAAAACCTCCTGTGTTTTGCTCCGTATCAGTATCATTCAAAGCCAATGAATTGGAGGCAGAAAGCGTTTTACCCACGTCGGTTTTCTGATCTGAACCATGACCTTTCGGAAGTGCATCGGCAACTTCCTTTTTAATCAATGCTGATCCAGAAGCAGCATTTGCCTCCGCTTGTTGAGCCAAATAACAGGTGTGTTCTTTTTGTTCGGCTATTGGATCGGATGCTTTTTTGTAAGCATTGCTACCGTATCGTTTCGTTCTTGCTCCACACTTTGACTCGTGCGCATTTGCACATTAGGAATGGCTTCCTGACTGAATGGTTGTCTTTTTTCTTAATAAAACCATCCAGACGTATACTTTCATTTTTGAAAAAGACTATCTTTCACAACGTGATTGACAGTACCACAGCTATCTTAACTAGTTGATAGCATACAGAATAGCACAAACCGCTTCATATCTTTTTAGAATATGATAAGAGGCGACAATCTATTACATAATTGATCTATAAATTTATTAGTCTTTGGTAGAAGCTTTTGCTTTGAAGTATTCACGATTCATGCGTGCAATGTTCTCTAATGAAATTCCTTTAGGGCATTCCACTTCGCAGGCACCTGTATTTGAGCAGTTTCCAAAACCTTCAGCATCCATCTGATTCACCATACTTTGAACCCGCTCCTCAGCTTCTACCTTTCCCTGAGGCAGGAGTGCATATTGCGAAATTTTAGCAGAAACATAAAGCATTGCTGAACTATTCTTACATGATGCTACGCAAGCACCACATCCAATGCATGTAGCCGCATCGAAAGCACGGTCAGCATGCTCTTTCTGAACAGGTAGCGAGTTGGCATCTTGTGTATTACCGGAGGTATTCACAGAAATGTAACCACCTGCGTGTTGAATACGATCAAAAGCGCTTCTGTCTACTGCGAGATCTTTCACTACAGGAAATGCCTTCGCTCGGAAGGGCTCAATATAAATGGTGTCTCCATCCTTGAACTTACGCATGTGTAATTGACAAGTGGTTACGCCGCGATCTGGACCGTGAGCTTCTCCATTAATATAGAGCGAGCACATCCCGCAGATCCCCTCACGACAATCGTGATCGAAGGCGACTGGTTCTTCACCTTTTTCTATCAACTGATTATTCAAAACATCCAACATCTCCAGAAAAGACATATCTGGTGAAATATCACTGATAGGATAGTCAACCATTTTTCCCTTAGAATTGGAATTTTTTTGTCGCCATATTTTTAATGTCAAATTCATAGCTTCATCTTTTATCATTCAACGAACAATTGAATACCAACTGCTCTGAATCTTTTATTTGTAACTTCTCGTTTTCAATTCAATGTTTTCGTAAACAAGATCTTCCTTATGTAAAACAGCTTCGCTGGGTTCCCCTTTATACTCCCAGGCCGCTACATACTTATAGTTTTCGTCATCGCGTTTCGCCTCGCCTTCTTCTGTTTGAGACTCTTCTCTAAAGTGACCACCACACGATTCTTCTCTTTCGAGCGCGTCTTTAGCAAATAGTTCTCCCAACTCCATAAAATCGGCAACGCGTCCAGCTTTAGCTAACTCTTCGTTAAATTCATTGCGCGTACCAGGGACGCGAACGCCTTTCCAGAATTCTTCTCGCAACGCCTTAATCTCATCAATTGCTGATTTCAAGGTCTCTGCATTTCTAGACATTCCGCATTTGTTCCACATTATTTTACCGAGGCGCTTGTGATAGAAATCGACGGGTTTTTCTCCTTTGTTATTTACAAAATAATCCAATCGTTCAATCACTTCTTTCTCAGCCAGCTCAAACTCCTTCGTGTCAGTAGAAATTGCTCCAGTACGTATATCTCCAGAAAGGTAATCTCCAATCGTATAAGGCAATACAAAATAGCCGTCCGCTAATCCTTGCATCAATGCAGAAGCCCCGAGACGGTTCGCGCCATGGTCAGAAAAGTTGGCCTCTCCAATTGCATAAAGCCCAGGAACGGTAGTCATTAAATTATAGTCAACCCAAACACCTCCCATCGTATAGTGAACAGCGGGGTATATCATCATGGGTGTTTCATAAGGATTTTCATCGACAATTTTCTCGTACATCTGGAAAAGATTTCCATATTTATTCGCAACAGCCTCCTTACCGAGCTTCTCAACGAGAGATTTGTCATTTTCATCGAGCCCTTTAACATGTGCAGCTTCTTTTCCGTAACGCTCTATAGCAGAAGAAAAGTCAAGGTATACTGCCTCGCCAGTTTGATTGACCCCATATCCAGCATCACATCGTTCTTTTGCAGCTCGCGAAGCCACGTCACGTGGAACGAGGTTGCCAAACGCAGGATAACGTCGCTCCAGGTAATAATCGCGATCTTCCTCTTTAATCTGTGTAGGACGCAATTTTCCTGATCGAATCGCTTCTACATCTTCTTTTTTCTTCGGCACCCATATACGACCATCGTTACGCAGCGACTCCGACATCAGCGTCAATTTCGCCTGAAGGTCTCCCGATACTGGAATGCATGTCGGGTGTATCTGCGTGAAACATGGGTTAGCAAAATAAGCTCCTTTCTTATGAATCTTCCATGCCGCAGAGGCATTACTGCCCATTGCGTTTGTTGATAAGAAGAAGATGTTACCGTAACCACCAGAACCAACTACCACGGCATGAGCTCCGTGGCGCTCAACTTCCCCAGTCACTAAATTCC
The DNA here is from genome assembly GCA_913056215.1 of uncultured Flavobacteriales bacterium. GTDB lineage: Bacteria > Bacteroidota > Bacteroidia > Flavobacteriales_D > Crocinitomicaceae > Brumimicrobium. The sequence continues at coordinate 73,377 of CAJXMN010000001.1, forward strand.
GGGCAATGATTCCACGAGCCTTTCCATCAACCTTAACGACATCCATCATTTCATGACGGTTGTACATTTTAATTTTTCCTCGACCAATTTGGCGATTCATTGCAGAGTAAGCTCCTAACAAAAGCTGCTGTCCCGTTTGACCTTTCGCATAAAAAGTTCGAGAGACGAGTACTCCTCCAAAAGAACGGTTGTCTAACAAGCCACCATATTCACGTGCAAAAGGAACTCCTTGAGCTACGCATTGGTCAATAATGTTCGCTGAAACTTCAGCCAAGCGATAAACATTGGCCTCTCGCGAACGGTAATCACCTCCCTTTACAGTATCGTAAAACAAACGGTAAATCGAGTCACCATCACCTTGATAATTTTTAGCGGCATTGATCCCACCTTGCGCTGCAATCGAGTGTGCTCTTCGCGGCGAATCCTGAAAACAAAAAGCCTTCACATTGTAACCAAGCTCTGCGAGAGTTGCCGCTGCAGAGCCACCTGCAAGTCCAGTCCCCACGACAATAATATCAATATTACGTTTGTTGGCAGGGTTTACTAGATTAATGTTGTTTTTATGATTGGTCCACTTATCCTTGAGTGGTCCTTTTGGTATATTTGCGTCTAAAGTTGCCATAGTCTCAAAAAATTAATGTGCGTTCATATAAAGTACTACTGCTGTGATAATGAATCCCAAAGGAATGACAATGGAATAAATCACGCCAAATTTTTTCAATCCATCAATGTACTTGTTATTTTGACCGATCGACTGAAACGCTGATCCAAAACCGTGAAGCAAATGCAACGCCAGCAAAATAAATGCTACGATATAAGCAATAACGCGATAAGGATTTTCAAACTTGTGTAACAGCTCTGAATAATAGCGATTGGGGTCCGCAGCATTCATTTCAATATACTTATAATTTATTTCTGGAATCCAAAAATCGATGAAGTGAAGCACGAGAAATGCAAGAATCACCAATCCTGAATAAATCATATTTCTTGACATCCAACTGGAATTTGCGCCACCACTATTACGTTTGTAGCTAATTGGCCTCGCTGCTCTGTTACGCGCTTCAAGAATGAAGCCCATAATAAAGTGAAAAACCACAGCGAAAATTAATATGGGCTGAGCAATAAACTGAACCACTACATTGGTTCCCATAAAATGCGAAAGTTCATTAAACGTTTCCGGGCTAAAAACTGCTGTAAAGTTAATTGTCAAGTGTTGCAACAGAAAGATCATGAGAAACAACGCTGAAAGCGCCATTGCGAACTTCCGTCCAATCGATGAATTAAAAAAACCTGATTTACTCATAAGTCTACACTATATTTCTTATTTCTTTAACAGCAAATTTAAAGGTAAGTTTGAGTTTTTATGCAATTTTGACTTATTTAGAATGTTTTTAGATAAACTGATAGTTGTCAGTTTTTTTGCTTCTACTTCATGAATAAAGCTCATCTATCAGTCTTACATTAAGTGAAATGCACTACTAGCCGACAGGGGCGCTATCAACCTCCTATAAAAGTGTTCTTCCTCTCTCCGTCAGACGATAGCGTTGTTGCTTACTTTTTTCATATTCCGGAATCGTAAACCTCAACAAGCCCAAATCCATCAGTGGTTTAATGTAAAAGCGTTTATTACGCGTTTGATAGCTCAGCCCCAGCCCCTCTTCGAGCATTGATCTTCCTTTTTGAGGCTTCGCTTCACAAAAGCGCAAAAGTGCCAAGTGTTTAGCATCTAATTGATCTATACTATACTCCGTTTCTTTTTTTCGATTACTTCGATAGCCTTCCTGCCTCTCTTCCAGGGTCAAATGCTGAGAAGGAATATCGCCAATTTCTTCCATTAACCAATCTAGATACGATTCAATACGTGCACTTAGGAAATAAGGTAAACTCAATAAATAATACGTTTTCCCTTCTCGTGTTTTGAGTTGGTCAATTTGCCGTTTTCCTGCATAAAAGCGAATCGCATAGTTCAATGGTGAGCGATCCATAAAAACGTGCAATGATTTTAAGGTTCCTGTGGCACCCGACTTCACCTCGATTGGGATTAAATTTCCTTGGTAACGATAGAGGTAGTCTATTTCTGCATCCGATTGTTTCTTTTGACGGACCCAAAAGTGTAGTTTATCCAAACTCAATGATTGAAACGAAAGCAATTCTTGACCGACCAAATGTTCAATCAATGTCCCGTTATAGACTTTGTTGAGATCATCAGTTCCAATGACTTCTTGCTGTAAACCAGCAAAATAATTGATCAATCCACTATCCAAAAATTGGATACGTGGCGTTTTTTTATAGTCAGGTGCTAAAGGAAGCGTAGTTCCAGTATCCGGATACAAAATATGCAATAAGTGCGTTTTTTCGAGCGCACGCAGCACCTCTCCAATTGCTTTTGACGGATAGTTTGAATTTCCAAAACGCTGAAAAGTTGTACGGTGACCTGCTTTTAACATAGACTGATGAATGCAGAATCGAATCAATTGCAGTTGTTGCTCACTTTTCGCATATTTTTCGGCATCCTGCAAATAAGAACTGATCAGTGCATCATAGATAGGACCAAGCGCCGTAATGTCGCGGTGCGTTATATAATGTTGAATGATTTCTGGCATCCCGCCCAATAAGGCATACGTATGAAATGCTCGTAACAGTGCTTTTTCAGCATATTTTTCGATGGGCGTTTTTAGGTATTCCTCAAGGAGCTGATTTTCTCTTGTTGCTCTCAGAAATTCTTCGAAAGAAACGGGGCGCAACACTTTGTACTCGACCCGACCAACTGGGATGGTGAGGTTTTTACCTAAAAGGGTTTCCAACATGCTTCCTGCTGCAATTACTGCTAGACCAGGCATTTCTTCCTTAAAATAACGCAAAAGGTTCACTACTTCTGGTGACTCCTGAATTTCATCGATAAACAACAAGGTACTTTCAAACGCATTCAGTCGCATTCGTTTTTCTAGAAAAATGCGCGTGATTAATTGATCAATATCTGAAGTCGATTCAAATAATTCGGCATCTTTCGATCGTTCCAAGTTAACGTAAATATATTGCTCGAATTGTTTGCCAAATTCATGAATGAGTGTCGTTTTACCAACTTGCCGGGCACCACGAATAACCAGCGGCTTGCGCGATGAGGACCTACGCCATTGTTCCAGTGCTTTTATTTGTGTGCGATAAAACATTTTACGTTATTCATTTCAACACAAATATACAAAACAACCTTATAGTAAGGGTTAATAATAAGCTTTTTAACACTAAAGTAAGGGTTATTTTAAGTGTTTTACAGCCCAAAGTAAGGGGTGTTTGTTCTAAATAAAACTTGCTCATTACCAGTTCACCACCACTTTTCCAGTGGATTTTCCAGATTCTAAAAAAGCATGTGCTTCTGGGAGTTCATCAGCTGAATAGGTCGCGCCTACTTGGGGGTGAATTTCATCATTGAGTGCTTTTTCAACCACAGCCTTCAAACAAAACTCTAAGGTGTATGGTTTGTAATCGGCTACTTTAAGCATATTAATACCTAGTATACTTTTAGAGCGCATCATCAACGTAATTGGAATAATAATCCCCATTTTGCGCACAAAGTTTAACGTAGATAATATTCCCCATTTTTTTCCAGATCGTTCACTTCCTCCAAAGAGAATTAATGAACCTCCGTTGCCCAACAGCCTCCAGTCTTTTTTGAACGTGGATCCAGCTACGGGGTTAAATGATATGTCCAGTCGTTGTCTTTTCAGAATGTGTTGAATTTGATCACCGTAGTCCTGTTTGTTGTAATTGATGATGTGGTCAACACCGAGCTCTTCCAGATAGGTCTTTTTACGATCGCTTCCCGTTTTTGCAAAAATTGTTGCCTCTTTACCCTTGAGCAACTGGATGAGAGCTGTTCCCACCCCTCCTGCCGCAGCATGAATCAAAACACAATCCCCTTTTTGGACGGTAGTAGCTACATGAGACATGTAAAATGCAGTTACGTATTGCGTTGCAAGACATAGTGCTTTTCCGCTATCATAATCACTAATCTCGGCTACCGCAATTTCTTTCGTATGGACGTGTTTCGCATAACCCCCAAATCGTGTAAATGCGACGACTCTTTTTCCTTTCAGGTGATCAGAGACATCTTTACCCGTAGCGACTATTTTTCCAACAACTTCGTACCCCAGCACACAGGGCAAAGGGGGAGCTTCACGATACAAACCATTTCGCGCCATGACATCCGCATAGTTCAACCCAAATGACTCCACTTCGATTTGGACCTCATCGTCTTCCAGTTCAGGTAATGCAATTTCCTTTTCTTCAAAGGCTTGTTCAGCAGTACCGTTTTTTATCAATTGTATAGCAGTCGTTTTCATCATCATTTCTTGGCGTCAATTACAATCACAATTTCTCCTTTTGGCTTTTTCTCTTCATAGTACGAGAGCACTGTTTCTGCCGTTCCTCGCTTGAATTCCTCATGCATTTTTGTAATCTCTCGAGCCACGCAAACTTGTTGTGCTGGACCCATGTGTTCAACAATCTCCTTCAAAGCCCTTACTAACCGATGTGGGGATTCATATAAAACTACCGCTCGTTCCTCCTCAGTGATCTTTTTCCATCGCGTCTGACGGCCTTTTTTATGGGGTAAAAAACCTTCAAAAATAAAGCGATCACATGGAAAACCACTTCCCACCATTGCTGGTAAAACTGCTGAAGGCCCTGGTAAACACACCACGGGTATATCGTTTGTGATGCATTCCCTCACTATTAAAAAACCAGGATCTGACACCGCAGGAGTACCTGCATCGGAAACAACTGCCGCTGATGCTCCCAGCTTAATCTTACCCACTACGCTTTCCAGTGTCTTGTGCTCATTGTGAATATGGTGTGATTGCAGATTGTTCTCTATATCGTATTTCTGCAACAACTTCTTTGTTGTTCGCGTGTCTTCTGCTAAAATAAAATCAACTTCCTTGAGCACATTTAGAGCTCTTATGGTGATGTCTTCAAGATTTCCAATAGGTGTCGGAACAACATATAATTTACTCATAGGATTCTTTATCTGGTCAGCACAACATAATCATTCAGTACTGTTTTCAAAAACTTTAACTTCTTTTTAGGCGGTTCCGTTAGCTGGAGATCTTTGGCAATTTTTTCTGCCAAAGCGATAGCGAGCTTTTTGGTCTGCTCATTGCGGTATTTTTCAACCCGTGAAATCGTGTTTTTTACAAACATCATATCGTCGTCAGTGTACATGGTCACATTTGAATATGTCGGCGTATAATTCTGATCCGATTTGATCGACAACACATCCTGAATTGAAAAGGAACGGCTCGGACGTTTTCTAGTGACTACTGTATTGGCCATAAAATCACCAATTCTCTGATTTTTTAGGGATACAGAAGCAATTAGAATATCGAAAAAAGCTGATGCGATGAGGAGAAGAATACCTCCACTGGCAAACAAAATAATATAAAATTCTATGGGCCGAAAAATCCAGCGGGTAAAATAATCTCGAAATTTCGCATTTTCTCCGTTGGTTTTAGTCACGCGCACTCCAACGGCCATTTTCCCTACTGTTTGACCCTTTGTGAGGTACTCCATTAGGGGTGTATAAAGCACAAATGGAAGGTATACGACAATCATAAAAAAAATAACCCACAGATCCAGACTTTCCCAATCTCCAATTCGAAAAGCTGAAGTAAAGATGGCGCCCATTATTAACGTCATTATAATGAAATAAGCAACCATTATGATAACATCAAGCAACACAGCAACAATACGCTGACCAACAGATGCTAGTTCTACATCAATAGGCACATTGTGTTCTGTTCTGAGTTGAAGTGTTCTCATACTATTTTAATGTATGCTAAAATAAATAAATAATTGAGATTTTTTTCAGAAAGACAAAGCCAAGGTAGAAGAACGTTGAACTCACCTTATCTTTAAAAAATTTATTTTCTCTGATTCCATTTGAAATTGCGATTGTTCACCAGCGTGAATCGAAGATTAACGAAAAGCGTATTGGTGTTGGTGAAGGTCTCAGATCTCGTCAACAACATGTACCCCGCGCGTATATGGAAACCAAAAACCTTGTACCCGATAACGGGAGAAACTCCATAGCGCTCTTCGGTAAAATTCGATCGCATACAAACATCTACGCCGTACGTCAAATCAAAACGGCTGGGCTTGTGCCAGTATCCCGCATTGATTTGCAACACATTATTGGAGGTGTTATAGCCGAATCCCAGGTGGACGGCATGCGTTTTTGTTTTTTTGAGGCGTATATCCTTGAATTGAGCTTCCATTCCCAGTTCTCCTACTGTAAACCTTCCTTGCTGCAGTCCAAAATAAGGCCCGAGCTTCCGTACATGCGGGTCTAACAACGGCTTTTTATCCTTTTGGCCGAACACTGTGCCCGCACACAATAACAAAAGGAGCATCATTATATACATAAGAAACCCTCTGTTCATGATTCGTTATTTCGTTTGAAGGGAGTCTTTTGCACTTTTGAGCGCTTTTAAATCCTCTATGGTGATACCCAAACTGTCGGCAGTGTTTTTTAACCGCCTGGCATCTTCTAACGTTACATCTTCGCCATCGAACAACTCCCCATTCACGTTGTTTTTCATCCAGATCGAACTCTCTTCAATAGCAGGTATTGTTGCCGATGCGGTGATCTTTACGGGTTCATAAAGCAGTGATTTTGATTTAATATCCTGCGGTATAAAATCACCGCGCTCATCATAAGTTTCCAGCAGGATAATTAAAATACTTAAGGTATAAATCATTTTAATCACGCCAAAAAGTAATCCAAAAGCCTTATTAATAGGACTTAGGTTGACCACCTTAAGCATGCGTTCGACCATCTTTCCAGCGAAAAAAACCATAGCCCCTACGGCCAAAAAGGTAAGTGTGAACGCGACAACAGGTAAATACTTTCCTTCAATATCGATATTCTCTTTAATAATTTGTGAAGTCCAGTCAGAAAAATGAATACCAGCGTATATACCTACAAGCAATGCAAGCAGAGTAAAGACTTCAATTACGAGACCCTTCCTAAAACCTACCCAAGCAGCATATAAGACAGGTACGATAATAATAATATCTACGAAGTTCATTAAAACAAATGTAAGCTGATCATATCATCGAACGCAGCATTAACAGTGATTTTACTAACAACGAATATTGGAAAGTTTGTAAATATCATTAAATAAACCCCGTCACTAAGAATTAGAGAGCTTCTTACAAGAACGAAGCGTTCTAGACGAAACCATTAAAAACGAGGCTAACATCTGAAATTCCGCTATATTTGTCCCGAATGAAACAGTTAACGACCATATTCAAGGCAACATTTGTCTATAAGGGACGCGCGTTGGCTACTATCTTCTTCAACTTGCTTTTCGTAATCTTCAACTTGATTTCACTCGTTCTGTTCGTTCCATTTTTACAAGTTATCTTTCCAAGTGATGATACCGAACTGGTATTGACAAAACCAGTTTACGACGGTGAGGGAATCGGTGGTTTCGTCGATTATGTTTCGAAATATTTCGACTACTTTATGAGCACGATGGCGCAGGAAGACCCCAAATATGCACTTATGTTTGTCTGCGTCTCCGTGGTTATCGCATTTTTCCTTAAAAGCTTGTTTCGCTATCTGGCGATTTATCATCAATCGCAGCTGCGAATGGCCGTGGTTCGGGATTATCGAAATCAACTCTTTGAAAAATCCATGCGGCTACCCGTCTCATTTTTCACAGAAGAAAAAAAAGGAGACTTAATGTCACGGATGAATGGAGATGTCAACGAAATTGAAATTGCTGTCGTAGCGGTACTCGAATTAATTTTTCGCGATCCCATATCAGTATTCATTACGGTAGGGGTATTAATTTATTGGAGTCCTTCACTGACACTCTTCTCATTTATACTTCTTCCCGTCTCTGCTTTGATCATCACGCAAATTGGAAAAAGCCTAAAAAGGACAGCCAACAAAGGACAAAAACAACTCGGTGTTGTATTCTCTTTTCTAGATGAATACCTGGGCGGTATTCGAATTGTTAAGGCTTTTAATGCTTCACGCGATGCGGTTAACAAGTTCAAAAACATCAACCTACATCATCAACGATTACTCACGAGGGCATTTCGAAAGCGCGATCTCAGTTCTCCACTTAACGAATTTCTCGGAGCTGTAGTGATGATCCTCATTGTCTGGTATGGCGGTTCAATGATTCTCGATGGCGCAGCAGGAGAAGCGTTTACGGGAAAACAATTCATTGGTTTTATTATTGTTTTTTCTCAACTTCTCGTACCTGTTCAAAATATTGCTAAGAATACGGCCAACTTAAGTAAAGCCCGGGCTTCGCAAGATCGCATTGAAGAGATTTTGGATTTAGATGAAAAAATTAACGATCCTGAAAAGCCTCAATCAATCCGTCCATTAAAGGATAAAATCGTTTTTGATCAAGTGTCATTCGCCTATCGCAAAGAAAACGTGTTGTCCAACATTAGCTTTGAACTGGAAAAAGGAAAAACCGTGGCGCTCGTCGGAGAGTCTGGAAGTGGAAAATCAACTATCGCTGATCTTTTGCCGCGATTTTACGATGTAAAAGAAGGCGCCATCACCTACGACGGAACAAATATAAAATCCTTCCTACTTCACGATTTGCGCGCTCAAATGGGTATGGTCAGCCAGGAATCTATTTTGTTCAACGACACGATATTCAACAATATCGCTTTCGGGATTAAGGATGCTACCGAAGAGTCCGTAATGCAGGCTGCTAAAGTGGCAAATGCCCACCGTTTTATCATGAATTTGGAAGAAGGCTATCAAACCAATATTGGTGAACGGGGAAATAAACTTTCAGGGGGGCAAAAGCAACGTGTGAGCATTGCCCGTGCCGTACTTAAAAACCCACCGATCATGATTCTCGATGAGGCCACCTCAGCGTTGGATACAGAGAGTTAAAAATTGGTTCAAGAAGCGTTAGATCACCTCATGAAGAACAGAACCTCATTGGTTATCGCACATCGATTGAGTACCATTAAAAATGCAGATCTCATTCTTGTACTCAATAAAGGAGAAATTGTTGAGCGCGGAACACATGAGGCATTGTTCGAGCAAAAAGGACTCTACTACAAATTGAGCACGATGCAGGAGCTTTGAGCTTGCACCGCCTTTTTCAAGATTCTCAAATTGCCGTTATCTCTGAAGATTCCTATCGAAAAGCGTATTCAAATAAGCAGCTTTCTCATCCGGCTAAAAAGTGAACAGCGCTTTTTTTGACGTCGACGGAAACGGGAGCTCCAAAATCTCCAAAGACAGTCAGTATGTTGTTGTGATGATGAGCGGTCTTTATGAATTGATCGCGATTGAAAATCAGTTTTGTAGAATATCCCTCTTCCTCAATATCGTCGAGAACAGTGTCGTCATTGAATTCACAGTGCCAGTGCACCTCATCTTCAGTGTTGTCATGAAACAATTCAATGTAGACTTCGTCTGAAAAAACGCTAAAATTGAGTTGACCAAAGTCAAAAACCAATCGCAACATCCCATCATGAGAAAAAGCCCCTTTTGAAGAGATACCGAATTCTTCCAGTCCCACTCTTCCGTACTGGTCTGGTGAAATAAAAATGTCTTTATTCTGAAAATTATGTAACTGTACTGATCGCATTTTACTTTACTTTTTCATGTTCATAATGAAAAAATTGATTCATTTTCTACAAATCTACGATGGACAGGTAGAAAAAAAGATGACAATACTCATTCTTTGCTCCATTATTTATCAGTCGAGGATAGCAGAATAAAATAAATGTTTTTTCACAATTGCTGAAATTCAAAAGTGGGAGTTCCTTTATTCCCCTCTTCATCGTAAAAGTCGATAAAACGTAGCTTGTAGAAAAATCCTTCGCGATCCCGTATGATGAAAAGTTGATCGCCGTCTACTTCATAACCGTTTCCCGTGAACGTTTTCCAGTTGTATCCCAACACGTTGCGCTTTTCCTCTAACAGGATTTCCGAAGCGTATTCGATATCAATATCCTCAAAATCAATACTTTCTTCAAGTTGAAGTGCGCGGGTTTTGGAGTCGTTCAGCAAACAACCGGTAACCAAATACGGTGTTTCTTCGGGTTCATAGAATAGATGCGTGTACTGGGTAAAAATTAAATCCCAGTCATCTTTTGGTGGCGCAATATCGGCTATACCTCCCGTTTCGAGGTTAAAATGCGTGTAATTGTAATCTACATTTCTGGGAATCGTGATTGTGGTTCCTTCATTGGATTGTAAAGGGCCAAACGTAATGGTGAATTCATCCATATTGGCGTTATTGAGTTGCAGCTTTCTCATTCCTAAATGAGAGCCATCGGGGGCATATCCTCTATCGATAATGAACACTTCATTTTTTTTCCAGCCGTTCAGTGCGGTGGAATCGAGGTTTCCACTGGGCATATCGCGTTTTTTATTTGCTGTAAACCCGGCGGTGTCTGTCACTGCGTTAAAATTGAATTGGTCTGTGTGTAATGCATACATCATTTTTGATGAATTGATTACGATGTTATGCGCCGTGTCACAGCAGGTAAAGCCCAAATCCCAATCCGTTTTTGGGTGTCTACCTACTTCTTGATTCTTTCCCAGGTCAAAGTATACTTGCCATTTGTAATCGGCGCCCATGGTTAAGGTTTGTGTATGTACATTTCCAGGCTCTTTAGGTTGAATAGGGCGCTCTTCTTTCAAACATCGCGCAAAAATGATCAATCCGATGACCGTTATGATTACCTTACTCATTGTTTTTCGATTTTATTTCTACAATACATCGAGCAAAAAATGTTCTGCCCGTTCCCACCTGAACCTGACCTGTTCCCGCGGCGTGTGCTCCTGTACTTTCGCCTGAGCTGATGACAGACCGAACATTTAACGCATTTTTTATTCCGATAGATAGCTGCAGCCTTTTTTCCAAAAATGATCGACTCAGTGTAGCATCCAGCATGTGGTAATCTGCTATTTCTCCCTCTTGCAACTGACCGTCTTCACCTTGTCGAATCGTTGGGAGGGTTCCCGTGTACTTGTAAAACACATTGGTGTGCAAACCAATCGGTTGAATAGTATATTGAAAAGATCCCTGAACTTGAGGAGAGAAAAGAAAGTTGAAATTCTCGGGGTTGAAGTTTGCCAATTGATTTTGTCTTCCGACATAACCCGCGCCAATTTGTGCAGTGAGTTTTTTACGCTTGAATGTGGACTGCAATTGCACTCCGGTTGTTTTATAGCGTTCGAGATTAAAATAGGAAAACAGGGTCTGATTTTGCTGTGCCAGTGTTATCCGATTCTCAATGTCATTGTAAAAAACGCTCAGTTTGTTTTTCCATTGTCCTTTGGAAAGTCGCGTGCTATGACTAAATGCCATATTGAAATTGTTGGATTGTTCGGCCTGGAGGTCTTCATTGCCCTGTATGTTATGATTGATATCGACAAAATAAAAATGGAGCTCCTTTATACTCGGAGATCGAAACCCCCGTGCATACGAAGCGCGCAGGTATAATTGCTGCTTTTCACGCTGGAATATTTTCCATTTGGAATGAAAAGAAGGAACCAGAGGAGCAGGATAGGAAGAGTTATAACTCCAGCGCAATCCAGGGCGAAAAACCAACTGATCAACGGGTCTGTACTCGAGCGAACCAAAAAGGGCCGCATCAATAATGGTCTGTTCACCGGATGCAATTCTTTTACCTCTACCTATATCATAATTGACATCGTATCCAATCTTGAATTGAACTTTGGAACTATCGTTGACGTATGTCCAGTTTCCGCGGGATAAAAGCGTGTGAAATGTGGAGGTATCATGGTCAGAGGGAGCTGGAGATAGTACATCTTCTATTGTCGTCAAGTCCCGTAAAAAAGTGTTTTTTTGACGAAAGAACCCGTTGTAAGCTGCAATGAAATTGAATGACGAATGGCCCGCTGAAACATAGTTCCCCTGAATGCGCTGATTGATTCTGTCGGTTTCGTAGTAGTCGTCGAATGCGCTCTGCAAATACGGTGGACGCGGAGACCCTCGATTAATCACCTCCTCAGTAAAATTGTTGCTGGAATAATTCAGGAACCATTTTTCTTTTTGAAGGCGGTAGTTCAAATTGACAAAGTACTGCTCTTTTGGATTCCATGACATTACGCGCGATGAGTCAGCTATTGGGTCGCGGTCATAAAAAAAGTTCGGGTGATCGGGACTCCATCCATCAAAAAAGTATCGACCGCCATCGATCACAACCTGATGGGTTCCGTTTCCCCATCGCAATTGCCCCGTATTGTTAAACCGACCATTGCTTTCATAATAGTTTTTCGAAAGAACCGACCACTTTGCAGCGGTACTTTTTTTTGTGATGATATTGATTGTACCTCCGAGAGCGTCTGTGCCGTACTGTACTGATAAGGGTCCTTCTATTATTTCAATTCGATCCACATTTTCCATGGGGATTTGTGATAAATCGATATTTCCATCAAGTCGACCAGTCATGGGGACTCCATCGATGAGGATTTTAATGTTTTGTCCTCCGATACCCTGCAACTCCATGCGGCTGCCCAGAATATTGTCTTCACTCAGTCGGACATTCAAGGTGTTGGACAATGCATCCTTGAGGTTTTGAGCAGCCATATTCTCAATTTGACGGGCGTCGATGACTTTTACTTCATGAATAGACTGATCAGCCTTTTGTTTTTTGTATTGTGCCGTTACAACGACTTCATCAAATTGTTGACTACTGGGCTTGAGGTAAATGAATTGTTTTTCTTTATTGAGGCCGAGCGTATCATTATATGTGTTGTACCCGTAAAAACGAACGGTCACGGAATAGCGAACACCTTTGTCGTGATGGGGAACATTTACTGTGCCGTTGCGATCCGTAGTTAATCGTTGAACGATACTGTCATTGGAAAGTGACTTGAAGCTGATTTGAGCACCGGGAACAGGTCGGTCGTCTTCAGCAGAAAGAACAAAGATTTGCTGTGAATACCCCTTCACAGCGGTCAAAACTGAGAGTAGGACGACAATCAATGCGCGGTTCCATAGGGCTTTGCTATGATGAAGTCGAACCTTAGATAAAACGCTGTTACGACCGACCATATTTTCATTTTTTACGTTGTGTTCCCAGTAGTTTTTTCCACTGTTTCCAGTAAAATGCGATCAAACTACCGTTCAAGACAGTAAAAGCCCCCGTTTTGATCACCTCATTCATATCATCGTTCATAAAGGTGTGAAGTAGAAAAATATTCAATACGATAGGAAAGAGAATGATAAGACCTACCAAACGGGTTGTAGGAAAAACCAATAGTAACCCCGCTATGATTTGTAACACACCCACGAAGTGAAGAAAACCCGTTGTTTTCATCATTTTCACTGTCAATCGAAAAGGCATGGGATTTTCATAAGTACCCGACTCAATAGCATCAATATACGCCGTATTTGCTTTTGGATGCGATGCTCGCTCTTTCGGTATAAACTTACTGACACCTGCATACAGAAACAATGCAGCCAGAGTCACGGTCAACACAGCGTGAAGATATGTAAACACTTTCTTCATTTCTACGATTTTTCAGTATTGACAAACGCATCAATGATGGATTGAATATCATCGCGCGCTTCTTGTCGCTTGTAAGCATCACCAGCGTATTTTTTACCCGCGCCAAAAAGGCGTTCAAACAATTTTTTTCCATCCACCTTTTTCTCAATTTTGAGTACATCATATTGCTCATAGGTTTTTGCCCAAAGCTCTCGAACATCCGCCCAGTAGGCCTCATTTTTGTCCCACCAATCAATAGCTGGTTGACAATCGTATTCTCCTTCCAGGAATTTTTCGTGCCCTTTTTCCCAGCAAACCAGTTGATCACCTTCATCAGTACGAACTACTTTTTCATTGTCCTGCTCTAAAATCCAACCATAATCGGTGAGTTCAATTCTACTGTGGCGAACAGTGACATTGTAATCATCGCGTTTCGAAAATTCGCGGCGGGGCAGTGGCGCATCGGCAGTTCCCTCCCAATAGTGCTTACCATCGACGTGAACCCAGCTTCCATAACCTTCGTATCTTGGACTATCATCGACTTGGTATACCTTTTGTGACCAGGTACCCTCGACCTCTTCAGCACTGAGCTCCTCTTTCTTCCACGTGTTGTCTTTTTGAAAAGTTAACAAGGTTTGGTTCTCGTAAACCCAATCCTGACGCCAATGTTTGACGATAAAAGTGTCATTCACAACGAGGATGTGTTGTAGCACAATTTTTTCGGGTTCATTTTCTACGGCAAACACGTATTCAATTCCCCATGATGAATAATTTTCGTGATATTCATAACTTGTGTCCGGCGAGAATGTTTCAGCAAAATCAAAGGTCACTTTATAACATCCTTCCATTTCGAGAATTGCTTCCCGGTCGCGTTGAATTTTGTCTGTTTGTGCTATTGTCCCCCAACTAATGAATAGCGCTGTCAAGCATGTTACTATTGTTCTCATATTTTTATTGATTTACGATTAATTTTTTTGTTTTCATTTCATTTCCGGCAGCTACGCGAACGATGTACACACCTGGTCTCAAGTGCCCGATGTCGAACTTGTGTTGTACCAATCCTTTGCCTGGGGTGCGCTCAAAAGCCGCTACTTGTTCTCCCGCTGTGGTTAAAATCGTCGTTGTGAAGGATGAACTTCCTTTGGATTCAGCTATGATATTCAACTCGCCTTGTTGAGCGGGGTTGGGATACAGCGAAAAGACGAGTTGAGGGGCAGATTCCTCACCGAGATGTGCTGTTGCTATTTTTTCGAGATCAAACGCAAAGTTTCCATTGGCATTTCCCCCAAATCCGGTTGGGATAATTTTCCACACTTCATCATTTTCATTCTTCACAAAATAGACGCGATCGTTTTCAATAGTATACCCCTGACCGTTAAAAGATTTCCAGTTATAGCCAATCGTATTGATAGGAGTGACGAAGTCGGCGCTCTGATAGTCTGAGTATGTCGCTGGGTCGGAGACTCCTGTTTCTAGCGCAGCCGTGAGTCCTGGACGCAACAATATACTCGCCACAGGGTAGGGCGTTGGAATAAACTCCGTGTGCTTGGTAAACAAAAGGTCCCAATCACTCGTGCTCACTGGTTCGCGATCACGAACGGTTTCATCGAGGAGCGAGTAGTATCCAAATAATTTATCTGTGAAATTCGCCTTATCTAAGGTTGCAGCTACCTCATTTGTTCCGTCGATACTGGCAAACGTAAAACTGTACACCCCGCTGATCAAACTCTCTATTTTTAGTTTTTTGAAGCTTCCGTCTGTCAACTCAATAATGTGTATGGAGTCTCCAGTAATTTCGTGAGTAACGACGTTGTAAATTCCCCATCCTACGTCAAAATCGTCATTGGGATCAGCTGTTGCGTCAAAAGCTCCGAGAGACCAGGACGTATCAGAGTTGTAAATGGGATTCCACTGGTTGATTCCCGAAGTATCGGTAGTAGACCAATCGCTGTTGTCTCCATTCGGGTATACCCACAGTTTTACGCCGTATTCAGAGTTAATACGAATGGAAGTTCCAAATGAGCTCGAAACGTCGAAGGCGATATCCCAATTGTCAGCGACAACTGAACCTTGTTCTCCACTTTCTAAACTGTACCAGGTTTGATCGACTTGACCGATTCCCGTGCTGACTGTGTCAGAAATTTGCTGTGTCCAGACCCATCCGGTAAGGAGCAGCGTTATCAATAGAATTGTACCTCTTTTCATCACTATATTTATTTAGATTAATTATAAATAATAGCACAAATATATTTGATCACTGCTGTGTGTACAATACCATTTTTACGGTATTTCTCTTGAAATGAAAAAAATACCCAAAACAAGGTAGTGGAAAAAAGGGTAGAGAGAACTGCCTTTTAAGGCTATCAAAAAATTATGTTAACAGTTGAACTTTCGCAATGCATCTCTTCAAACCTTCATCAAAATCCTGCCCATACCGATAGCAAATCGAATACGAGATAAGGGGCGGGTAAGTAGTCTGTCAAAATGCCCAGGCAGCAGTTCCAGTGAAAAGTGAAGTTTAACGGAAACAACGATACCAAAGTACTCTTTATTACAAAGGCTGATTTCAAGTCCCAGAGGTGAAATGAAAATCGACTTGTTCTGGATTAGATTCTGGTTGACCTCCATTA
>CAJXMN010000002.1 GCA_913056215.1 uncultured Flavobacteriales bacterium
ATCTTCTCCATAAGTTAACTCAAACCTATATGATGAGTCTGACTTTGGTTCAATCAGTACCTCCATTTTAACCTCACTCTCTTCCCCTTTATAATTAAGTACCTCCAGGGTGCCTTCATAGGTTCCATACCAGTCCTCAGAAAGTTGAGAAAAACTAAAGCTGCAAGCACATAGAAAAAGCTGCGTTAATATAAGGATTCTTGCTATTTTCATTTTACTGGGTTTTAAGATGATCCAAAGATAAAAAGCCTTGATAACAAACGGAATAAATCTGAATTAAACTACTTACGTTAAGCAAACATCGAGCCTATTATTCAAAATCATAAGTCTCCAAAGAATTATTAGCCTCTCCTATAACTTAAAAGCTGAAATTTTCATCAAGCAGTTTGTACCTGCGTTAGTAATAACAGCTCCATAACTTCAATCGTAACGATATCCAAGTCCAAATCCGTATATTTGCGGAACGAAAATTATAGCAATATGTCAAAGGAAGGTAAATTCAGCACAACAAAAGCTCCAAAACCCGTTGGACTATACCCTCATGCTCGTAGAGCAGGAAACCTTTTGTTTCTTTCTGGTGTAGGTCCAAGAACTGCTGGTTCTGATGAAACAGATTCTCATGTTCCAGGGCTCAAGCTAGACAAAAATGGCAATTTCTTAGCATTTGATTTTGAAGCTCAATGTCGATCCGTTTTCGATAATGTGAGAGCGATACTTGAAGAATCTGGATCCAGCTGGGACAACCTCATCGATGTACAAGTGTTCCTGGTCAATATGAAACGCGATTTTCATACCTACAATAAAATTTACGCTGAATATTTCAAAGACAACCAACCTTGTCGTACGACGATCGAAATATCTTCGCTGCCCACACCTATTGCTATTGAATTAAAATGTATTGCAACAATTGACGATTAAGATATGATTGGATTAATTATTAGAGTTATTCTCGCGTTAGCAGCAGTTGGTTTCAACGTCTACCTTTTTTACGTGGGTTCCTGGGGATGGGGAATTACCTTTATTCTGGTAACTGCACTCATCATACTGAGCTTTTTTAGAAATGAAAACATCATCATGGCGCTTTACCACATGCGTACAGGAAAACAGGATAAAGCTTGGAAGGCGCTGAATCGCATCAAAGCACCACAATATCTGCCCAAAAAACAACATGCCTACGTTTTATACTTGCGGGGAATGCTCGGACTTCAACAAGATATGGGTTTTGCTAAAAGTGAGCAATTTATACGGAAAGCACTGCAAATGGGGCTTCGTACAGACCAAGACAAAGCTGTAGCTAAAATGCAGCTGGCGGGTATCTGTATGCAAACTGGTCGAAAAAATGAAGCGAAGACGCTTTTAAATGATGCTAAAAAGCTGGATAAAAATAACATGCTCAAAGAGCAGTTGGACATGATGAAAAAGCAAATGGGTATGGTCGCTTCCAGGAACCAAATGCGTATGGCGCAAATGCAAAAAGGAAGAAAGAAAACACCAAAAAGGCGTTAACTTATGGCCGAAACGCTACATATTGACGATTCAAGCAAGGCCGCCCATTATTCTAGCCTCCTTCCACAAATCAAAGCCCTTTGTGATGGAGAGAACAGCAGTATTGCCAATCAAGCCAACATCATAGCTGCCCTGCACCACACTTTTGGCTTTTTCTGGACAGGATTCTACTGGGCAACTGACGAAAATAACCTGGTTTTAGGACCATTTCAAGGTCCAATTGCTTGTACGCGGATTGAAAAAGGGAAAGGCGTTTGTGGAAAGGCATGGCGTGATAAAAAAACACTTGTCGTGCCCAATGTCGAAGATTTTCCAGGTCATATCGCCTGTAGTGCCGACTCCAAATCAGAAATTGTTGTCCCCCTATTTAAAAATAAAGATGTCGTTGGCGTCCTCGATATTGATAGCGATACAATTGGCACATTTGATGAAATCGATAAAAAACACCTCAACACCCTGTGTCAGTGGATTGGCGAACATATCGTTTAATCATCCTCGCCGGAGTTCTCCTGGCGGCCTGTGGACAGGTCGGAACCATAACGGGTGGTCCTCGAGATCAAGAAGCTCCTCGACCCCTTTCCGGGCAAATGAAGCCCCCGATGGCGAGTACCAACGTACAACCAACTACCATTACTATTCCTTTTGACGAATTTATTCAACTCAACAAACCCAATGACAATATTCGTGTTTCTCCACAAGACGTGAAGCTTGATTACGCTATCAAAAAACGGTCACTCGTTCTTACCCTGGCAGAAGGACAATGGAGAGACAGCACGACCTACTCCATCCATTTGAATCGAGCCGTACAAGACATCACGGAAAGCAACGACAGCGTTTTTACGTTTGTATTTGCAACAGGAGATTATATTGATTCGCTTCAAATGAAACTCCAGGTAAAAGATGCCTTCACCGATCGCAACAGCGAAGAAGTTACTGTTGGACTCTTCGACAGTATTCTCATCTCGGACACAGCCCACATTTCACCACGATATATGAGCGTTACCGACAATAATGGCATAGCACAATTTAACTACTTGCAACGCGGTCCGTACTACGCTTACGCATTTCAAGATGAAAACAAAAACAACCAGCTCGACCCTGAAGAGGCACGTGGCAGACATGCTTCAACATTACAGGCAGACACCCTGGATACACTTCAAGCCGAACTACTCCTCATGCCACCGAAACCTGGACCATTGCGCACAACAACAAGTGAACTGCTTTCTCCAGGGATATGGGCTGTGGGGTGGAACCAACCCGTCAAAGATACGGGTACAATCACGTTCTTAGGGGATAAACTTTCCCGCAACATTTGGAATGCTGAACGCGATTCGCTGTTATTTTTCCTGAAAGATAACTCACTCTCCGGGACGGTTCAGTTCACACTGCAACGCGACACGGTTATAGATACTATTTCTAAACGTTTCTTTTTTAAAAATTTGTCTTCGCTCGAACCCGAGACTAATTTATCTGCTGAAAAATTATTGGCAGGAGACACCTTGACAATGCGTTTTCGAGATGGGATCAAAAACATCGACACCAATCGAATCCAGTTGAACGCTAAATTAGTATCCGATACACTGTTCCGACCGATACCTTTTGAATTCAAACAAATCGAGCCTCACCTCCTCCAGGTGATCCATCAAAAAAAAGACGTTGAGAAAGTTCATCTAGAAATATACCCCAATGCATTGGAAGGATTACACACCCAACAAAAAGACTCCATTCAATTGAAATACAATATCGGCAAACCCAAAGATCTAGGGACCTTGATCGTCTCTCTGGACACCGTTCCTCCATACGGTTGGTTGCACGTGCTCAACAACAAAGGAAACGTCGTCCGAAAAGCATTATTTGACGGAAA
The DNA here is from genome assembly GCA_913056215.1 of uncultured Flavobacteriales bacterium. Lineage (GTDB taxonomy): Bacteria > Bacteroidota > Bacteroidia > Flavobacteriales_D > Crocinitomicaceae > Brumimicrobium. The sequence goes on from CAJXMN010000002.1 coordinate 3,371, forward strand.
CCAAGAGTGTTCATTTTCCTATATGCAACCCGGTAAATACACCTATTATTTCCTTGTGGATCAGAATAAAGACAAACGCTGGAATACCGGCTCTATTTTCTCGGAAAAAGAACCAGAACGGGTGATCCGCTTTGATCAAATCTCCACAGTTCGTGCCAATTGGGAAGTTGAAACCACATTACCTTTGAACAGATTTATCATCAAAGACCTAAATTGAGTGTTTTGTATTCAGAAAAATTTATTTTAACTTGCTTTCAACACTTTAACTGGAACATATTGTTTAAAACTGTCATTCCTTATCGCTTCTTTGTGTTTTTGGTTGCCCTAGCCGTCCATTTTCCACCGATACAAGCACAATCTACGGCAGCGAATGCGGAACTCAGCTTTTCGGACCATGTATCAGATAGCATAGTTATGCGCAACATTTTATCGTATGCGGATAGTCTCATTGGTGTCGATAACCAACAAGCTGAACAACTAATTCTCCGCGGTATTTCACACTGCGAATCACCAACCTCTGAAAATCGCAGCGACTCCACGATGTTGTATTATTGTGCACAACTCCATCAATTACACGCTTATTGGTATTATGGTCAACACCAATTAAATGAAGCTGTAAAAACATTCCACAGAGCTGAGCAACAATTTTCTCGATTGGGTAAACAGACTGATCAGGCGGAATCCCTCAATAACAAGGCGGTTATTCTCAATACTATGGGGAATAATAAAGAGGCTATACAAGATTATCACGCAGCCATTTCTATTTATGAATCGCTCGACGATTCGTTAGGGAAAGGTTATGCACTGAACAATGTTTCCCGCATTTATCGACAACAAAACAATCTGGAGCAGTCGCTGGCTTATATTAATGAAGCACTACAATTAAGTCTGGCACTGAATAATCACGAACTCGAATCGTTGGTTATGAATGCTAAAGCTGGCGTAGAGAAAGATCTGGGAGACACTACAAGTGCGCTTCAAAGTTATGAACGTGCCTTATCGCTAAGAAAAGAAAGCGCCGACAGTACTGCTATTGCATCCGTTCTCAATAATATCGGAGCCATCTATAAAGGAAAAGGAGATTACTCAACGGCTATTGATTATTTTATCAACGCCAAAGATATTGCTGAAAAAAAAGGTTTTATTTTGGGCGTTGGTCATACGACCAACAACCTCGGTGAGGTTTATCTGGCACAGAACCAGTTAAAACTCGCCCAAGAAAACGGCCAAAAAGCACTTCAAGTAGCCCAAAAACTGAACGTACTGAATTTGAAGAAAAATGCGGCGCAACTTCTCATGAATGTTTTTAAAAAACAAAATGAGTGGAAAAAAGCCTTTGAAATGCAAGTCATCATACGCGAAGCTGATGCGAACATCATCAATGAAGAGACGCGTCAAATAGCCCAACGGGAAGCGATGCGCTATACGTTTGAAAAAGAGCGTGCACTCGAGAAGAAAGAAGAAGAACAACGCGAACAGATAGAGAAAGAGCGACAGGAGCGCGAACAAATGTTTTATCTCGCTCTTATACTAGTAGCGATATTACTGCTCCTCTTATTGTTATTTGTGATCAACCGCTTGCGTTCTGCACGACAGCAAAATAAATTAATTCAAAAACAAAGCAATGAACGCAAACTTTTATTGCAGGAAGTTCACCATCGGGTTAAAAACAACTTTCAAATTGTCTCCAGCTTGTTACGGTTGCAATCACACGCTATTGATAACGATGAACTTCGCGGGACATTCGATGAAGCAGTTAGCCGCATCAACGCAATGGCTATCGTACATGACATCATTTACCGTCAGGAGAAATTTTCTGCCATTGATTCGAAAGATTACCTCGAAAAACTCGTCTCGAGTTTACAAAAAACATCTGGCAACCAAAACATCAGTATTACCATTCACAGTAATCGTCCTAAACTAAAAATTGAAACACTTATTCATCTCGGTATTGCACTGAATGAACTGGTGATTAATTCCCTTAAATATGCCTTTAAAAATGATCAAGAAGACCCTAAAATAGACATTACACTGAAAGCCATAAATGACAACGTTTACGAGCTTGTCTATAGGGACAACGGTGTAGGGATCAACAAAGAACTTGACGTATCCAGCTTTGGAATGGAATTGGTTGAAACACTCGTCGAACATCTGGAGGGAACCGTCACTTTAGAAAAAAATACCACTTGGCCTACCACCATTGTGCTTCACTTTAAAGATCTCTAATTTTTAGAATCCCTGAAATTGATCAATTACGGATCGTACAGGCTGCATATATACAGGTCCGAACAAATTGAGGTGCACCAAATTGGGATAAAGTTGTCCATATTCGATGCGTTCCTCCCAACCATCAACTAAAGGATAAGATGCGTTGTACGCTTGATAGAATGCCGCCGAAAACCCACCAAATAACTGTGTCATAGCTATATCTATCTCACGATGACCAAAATATACGGCCGGATCGTACAATAGTGGGTTGTCATTGGGCTGAATGAAATAATTGCCGCCCCATAAATCACCATGTAGCAAAGCGTGTGGTTCTTTAGGGAACAGTTCGTCCAAATAGCCGCAAAATTTTTCCATTCTCCGCGTAAAACTGCGAGCTACAAGACCTTGATCATAGGCGCGTTTCGTCTGGAACAACAAACGATGCTCGGCATAAAAATCACTCCACTTAGAAATGCGCGGATTCGGCTGTGGTAAACTCCCGATAAAATTATCTTCTTCCCAGCCACAGGATTCGGCGCTGATCTGGTGTTGTATAGCCAATGCCATTCCTAAGTTTTCTTGTCCTATACCACTATTCGCACCTGTTTCAACGTATTCGAGTAATAAATACTGATGCTCCCTGGTCTCAAAGTTTGAAATCACCTTTGGATACCTATCGGGAACATGTTGATTGAAATAGTTCAACGCACGACCTTCTTTATACAACATTTCGGGAAAACGATCGCGTTCATTTTTCTTCACGACCCATTTTTGATTTCCTACTTCAACACAAAATACCTCATTGATATCACCGCCAGATAATCGCTTTATAAAAACGGGAGTCTCAGTCAAATCACAGAATCTTTGTATCGCCTTAAGATCACCTTCCATATAACCTTTATTGCATTACTTATTGTTCCAGTTGGACATCGTTTTATGAAGCCCAATTGTCGTAAAACCCTTAATGAATTCCTGCGCAGTACTTATTCTTTCTTCAAGTTGATCGTTTTCCGATTTACTCCATTCTCCGAGCACATAATCCACCTGTTTTCCATGTTGAAATTCATCGCCTACACCGAAACGAAGACGTGCGTATTGTTGCGAGTTCAAGTGGCTTTGTATATCCTTAAGACCATTATGTCCACCATCACTTCCTTTACCTTTCATCCGCAACTTTCCAAATGGTAGAGCAATATCGTCGGTAATAACCAACAGCCGTTCTATCGGAATTTTTTCCTTTTGCAAGTAATAATTCACGGCCTTTCCACTTCTATTCATAAAAGTAGAAGGTTTCAGTAGAACAATCGTTCTTCCCTTCCATTTTACATCCACTCGATCACCGAGCTTCACCGACTCAAAAGCTGCATCACGCGAATCCACAAAAGCATCTACCACCTTAAAACCGATATTGTGTCGGGTGTTGGCGTATTGCGTTCCGGGATTACCTAAACCAACCACTAAATATTTCATAGGATCTGAACTTGTTTCTTGTTGTCTGCGCCAAAAACGAAAATTCCACATATAGGCGGCTTGTTTTATCCTCTGGGGTTCGAAAAAGTATTCACATCGAAGCCGGTAATTTCCTCATCGCACAAAATGACCATGCGCTCTATAATATTGCGCAGCTCTCGTATATTTCCTGTCCATTTCGTGTTTTTAAGCGCCTCCAGGGCATCATCTGTAAACTTCTTCCGTGGAATACCATGTTGAGCACATGTCATGGTTAAAAAATGGTCTGCCAAAAGGGGAATATCTTCCGGACGCTCATTCAAGGTTGGAACGTGCATCAAAATAACGCTCAATCGATGAAAAAGATCTTCTCTAAAATTACCAGATTCTATTTCTTCACGCAAATTTTTATTTGTCGCTGCAATGATTCTGGGGTTCACTTTAATATTTTTCTCACCGCCAACACGCTGAATCACGTTTTCTTGTAAGGCGCGCAAAACTTTCGATTGAGCGGAGGGACTCATATCGCCAATCTCATCCAAAAACAACGTTCCTTTCGATGCGAGCTCAAACTTCCCTTTTTTCTGTTTCACAGCGGAGGTAAACGCTCCCTTTTCATGACCAAAAAGTTCACTTTCGATGAGTTCAGCTGGGATTGCCGCACAATTCACCTCTATAAAGGGCTTGTCTTTACGCGGACTGTTGTCGTGCAATGAACGCGCGACGAGTTCTTTTCCTGTACCGTTTTCTCCTGTGATTAATACGCGTGCTTCACTCGGACCTACTTTTGCGATCATTTCTTTGATCTTGACAATTTCATCCGTTTCACCGATTATTGATGAGCCCTTAAAGCGCTGTACAGTCTTTTTGAGTGTTTTTGTCTCTTCCACCAATGTCGATTTGTCACTGGCATTTCGAATGGTCACCAATATACGATTCAAATCGAGCGGTTTTTCGATAAAGTCGAACGCCCCTTTCTTGATAGCCTCAACGGCCGTTTCAATGGTTCCGTGCCCCGAAATCATAATAATGGGGCTCTCCACTTTCTCCTTTGCCAATTGATCCAGCACTTCCATGCCGTCCATTTTAGGCATTTTGATGTCACAAAAAATGATGTCGTAGAAGGTTTGTGTCGCTTTGTCCACCCCTTCTTTTCCATCCGCAGCTTCATCTACTTCGTAATCTTCAAACTCCAAGATTTCCGTGAGTGCCCTACGGATACTTTTCTCATCATCAATAATCAATATTTTGCCCATCCCAATGCGTCTTAAAAATTTGCTTCTCCAAAAATAGTAAACTTCAAAGAATAATGATGTTAAGGGCTCGAAAGACGTGGTAGTGACACCTGTACATTAATGATGTTTTATTTATCATGCCCCCCCCTCAACAACCAATCTGTTTTTGATCGATTACACCTACTCCACCAACTTTTGTTTAATCACTTGATAAATTTCGTAGGTCGCAGTGTTGTAAGTATAAATAAGGAAATGCATATTTTCCGGATTGAGTCCGTTCGGCACCGCATAGGAGTAATCCGTTATCACTTTAGCTCCTTGTGGTTCGTCAGGTTCGAACGTCAACGTCCCGAAAGGATTATCATCAATGCTTCCCAGGTGTTTATCGCGGTGAATGTAATTCGAATTATCCGTATTGTCAGGCATCAACTGCCAGTCCACCAACGAATCTTGAATGACATACACCACCGTATTTAATTCCAGGTTCTCGCTCGTCATTTTTTCGGCTTCGACGTGCAAGTAACCTCCTTTGGTAGAAGGGTAATAATTGAATACAGACTGCAAGTTCACTTTTAAATCATTTTCTGTCATAATAGCTTCAGCCCGACTCTGCCATGTACCACTGAAATCAAACATTTTATCATCCACAATTTTTCGATTCACAGTACCTTGGGGGTTACCAATAAAGTTAAATCCGTTTTCAAACGTTTCACCGTAGGCGATGCCATCAGGGTTGGTGTGGTCGGTTGTGTATTTATTACCACTGGTATAGGGCGACTGAAAAGAAAGTTGTGCCCCAGGGTCAGTGTGAACAGAGGCCACAAAAACACGGTTTGGATTGTTCTCGTGAATGCCGTGCGCAATGTCTGCTGCCGTAGGACAATTATTGCATGTATGCCCTGTATAGTCCTCCACTAGAACATTCACATTAGTGTTTGTATTAACGGGAAATGATGGGTATTCTTCATCGTTATAATTCTCCCAAACACCTGGGTAAAAAGTAGTGTCTAACTCAATAACAACCTGTTCTTCGTACGGATTATCTACTTTGTCGCAAGCTGTCATAAACAAGAGAGCTCCCACAACCGTTATCAATAGCAAATGTTTGTTCAGTTTTTCCATAGTTATTCTGTTTAAAAACTGTGCGAAAATGTAATCGTAAGTCCATTCGAAGCGGGAACAAATCGACAAACGCCGCCCACACAGAAGAGTCCTGCATTCTGTCTTCCATAACCGGCCTGAAGTCGAGTAGCTCCCCAAATTCTTCCCACGAAAACCATGGGATAATTAATTTGATCTTCAGGATTCGGATTCCCATAATTCGACTGAAATATGGCGCTAAAGAACCAGTCGGGAGAAATCGTATATTCCAGCAAACCAGTCGCCCAGTTTCCGCGATCTTTTTTGTTCACTGTCCATAATCCCTGGAGTTCTGCCCGTATCGTATGTCTCCTGTTAATTTTATACTGAACGTCGAGTACGCCAATGTGCGATTCAATAATTCCTTTTGCGTTGGTCAATTTCAATACATCATTATTCATAGAGATGTTAAAATAATTGGCTTTGACCGTCCATTTTTTATTCAGTTTTCTTTTGATTTGCACGTTAATATCGCGCCAATAGAGTAATCCACTATTTTCGAATATATTTGTCTTGTACGTTACGCGTGAAGAATCATTTTCCGTGATTCCGTCAGTGCGACGCATGGGTTCGTAGGAGGTCGAAAAATTCAACGATACATCTGTACCGTATTTACCCCCGAGCATTGTTCCCCGTTTGATCTTGTAAATGATATCCGCTTGAAAAGCCACCTCCCCATTTGGTTGAGAGGCATAAGGGTAAAGTGTAGCGGCCAAATTATACGTATGCGTTTTCGTCAGTGGAGGAATAAAGCCAATCGTAGCATCCTGAAGTGTGGCATTCCGATCACTTCTGAAACTCATATTGTCAATCGATTTTGCCGAGAGTAATATACCCAGGCCTCTTTGTGAATATCCCGCATTAATTAATAAACCTTTGCCATAGTTATAGATAAAACCATTATCCTGAGAAGGATCTTGCTCTTTGATAATGTACTCACCATTAATATAAAACTTCTTATAGCGCAAATCAAGACGCCCGCCATAAGCTCCGGTATTTTCAGGTAAAACAAATTGAGAATTATTATCCTCTTGAAATTTCGAAACAAAGGATCCCGCTGCATTGATGCGCACATCATTTTCGGCGAGCTTTGGAAACCACTGATTAAAATTAAACTCAAGATCCGCTCCACGAACGATAGCGGGAGCATATTGGTTCTTTCCTTCCGAAAAGGCCACGCGTTGTTTGCCGTAAACCGTCTTTAGTGTCACTCCTTTATAAGGGCGTAAATTCAACTTAATGCCATTCATCATGTTATCAAAGCCGAGGGCGCGATCTTCATAGGCTCTAAAAATTAGTCCTGATCCAAACTGCTCATAGAAGTGGCCGACTGTGATATCGACCAACTCATTCTCGTAACCCAGATAGCGATAACCGAGGCCAGCCCCATCAAATCGGTCGGGGTAACCCAATATTCTCGGGAGGTACGCCTCAAAACGTGCTCCTGCCTTAAAGCCCTGATTGCGGTAGTTGACATTCATGAACGAGTTCACCAATGATTTTTCATCGGGTTGAAGTGCACCAATGGCTGAATCCGAAACGAGGTATTGGTACGTCGTTTCCATATTGCCGGAAATACTTCCCTGTGCCCTCAAAAACTGAAAAGTTCCTAATAAAAGTGTCCCTGCCAATAGGAAGCTCAACTTCATAATCCGTAGTGTTTAAAAAGATTGGTCAATTACTCCAGTCCCTGGATTTCTAATATTTTATCGTAGAGTTCATACTCGTCTCCAGGAGCATAATTGTTGTGTGAATAAACGATATTTCCTTCACCATCAATTAAAAAAGTATGCGGCACGTTATTGACGCCCATCGCTCTTTTTAATTCACCATTTGGATCGTAAAGAATTTCATATTCCCAGGCTTTTGAATCGACGTAAGGAACGACCCGGTTTTTGGTACGCTCATCATCTACAGAAACGGCTACCAGCCGAACGCCTGTCTCTGCTTGCCAATCGATGTACATGTCGTGAATCGTATTTAATTCTTTCTTGCAGGGTGTACACCATGTGGCCCAAAACGAAATAATAATTGGTTTGCCATCATTTTCGAGCTCCCCCGTATTAATCGTATTGCCATCCATATCTTTCAACTGTACTGCAGGCACTTGCTTTTCCAGCAGCCCTTTTTGGTGTTCCTGTGCCAGTGCACCGCAAGTAAAAGTCAGTGCAAAAAATGTCATTATCAATAATCGCATAAGTAACTGTTTTAAGGGTTTCACTATAGCTAAGGCATAAATCGTACCAACCTTATCCTTATTATCTATACTAATCACTAAAATATAAAAACTGAACGGTCAACTAAAAAAGAAAGCGGGAGATGGTTTCATCTCCCTGCTTCCATTTAATATATGACTTGTTCTGAATGCAATCAGGAAACACTAAGTTTATTTCAATACAGAAATAGAACGTGTTGTTTCCGTGTTTGCCGTTTTAACTTTAACCATGTAAATACCGGCATCGACACCATTTACATTCAATTGAACAGACTGTGCTCCAGCTGTTTCATTCAAATGCTGAGTAGCAACCACTTGACCAAGGTTGTTCACCAACTGAACGTCTACATCTGTTTTTCCGTATAACTTCATATCCACCGTCACTTGTGATGTTGCTGGGTTCGGGTATACGTTAACCTTTGGATCTAATTCATTTTGAATCAATTTAGCAGTAGCAGAAGGACAATTGTCCAATTCTGTTTGGTAACCGCTAAACATACCTTGTCCATATCCTACGTCATTTTTGACAATTGAACTGTAAGCAGGATCTTGCGTGTCTGGACAAATCATCACAAAGAATGGGATCGAACCACCAGAATTAAAATCGTGATTGATCGAGTAGTGATAATACTGATAATTATTATCAGACGAATAAGGGAACTTTGGATATTCGTAAAAACCACCATTCCAATCCAATCCGTTCAATGTATCTGCATTGTCAGTTTGTTCCACAGTAATCGCCAATGCTTCAACATTCTCTTGTCCTGAACCATTATTTTCTACAAACTCCGAAATTTCAGGAGTCGAAGATTCACAAGGAACACACCAAGACGCCATAAAATCGAGGACAATTGCCTGACCAGAAGAAAGAGCAGCATGAAGATCAAACTCATTCCCGTAAGAATCGTTAGCCACATATTGCGGTACAGGAACATCGAAAATAAATGTTTCAGAAAGCGAATTATTCGTCGCTACATCGTCTGACGTTGTAATTTCAGCTGTAAAATCACCATTTCCAGGAGTGATTCCATTTACTTGAACATTGATCGTATGCACATCACCATAATTTAATGATACTCCGGTAACATTTTCAACAGCAGGAGTGCCGCCATCCCAGCTCCACTCTACATCAAAATTAGTTATTGTAGAGGAACCCGTGTTTTCTACATCAATTGAAAAAGTACGATCTCCTTCCAATCCAGAATCAACACCTATACCTGCCAATTCAAGATCGTTATTAGGAAGAGTAGCGCACTCCACATCATCGATAGAAAGCAAGCTCTCGTCATCCGAAATGTGATGAAAAGCAATGTAAATATCCTGACCATTGTAACTAGAAATATCCAGGGAATGTGTTGTTCCGTTATCCGATTCATCTGTAACAGATAGTAAATTATCAGTAAAATCAGCCGTATTCGTGCCAGCTGTAGAAACTAACACCTCATATTCTTCTAAGAAGTTGGGTTCATTCGATGTACCAAAGAATGACAACATATTCGTTCCTGACGCCGGAACCGAAATTTGTGGAGTGATTAGCCAATCATCCGTAGGTCCAGTTCCATTGTTATCGTACCAAGAGGTACTACTTGCACTTTCCGAATTCGAATTCCATGCCCAGCTCGCATATGCTGATTGTGGAGAAGAAGATGTAAGTCCATCTTCGTCTAGAACTGTCCACGTAGCCGGGATTTCCGTATCAAACGATTCCGAAAAAAATGTTTGTGCTTGAGCTGTTAGTATAGCACCAAAAGCTACTGCACTGAGTAAAAGTTTTTTCATAATTATAAGTTTTTAACATGATTTAAGTCAAATTTATAAAAATTTAGACTATTGTTAAGCGTAATGCATCCGCAAAGTGTAAACATTCGTGGAAAGCTATATCAGTAAAACTTTTATTAACTTTTGATTTATAGCAAAAAGTATATTATATTTAGAGAAAACATAGACTATATGAAAAATTTTTACACATCTCTTATTGCGGTTCTTTTCATTCTTCCCGCAACCTTGGCTCAACAAGCCGTAGAAATTTCGTGGAGTGAGGATTATTCTGTCCCTTACAATGGGGATGAGGTCACACTCACTGGTGCAGGTTCATCGATTTCTACGCAGTTTTACGTTAAAAATCTCGGAGGGGACGCTACCTTTGTCTGGCGACGAGACGTCCTCGACATTTCTTCACAAGGATTCTCTGACCAATTATGCGATGATCAAATTTGTTATACAACTTCAGGGAATCCTTGGATTTGTCCTGGTCCGCTTATGATTGCAGAAAATGATTCGTCGCTTTTTGAACCCAAATTGTTAACAGGCGGATACGCTGGGACGGCTCACTTCCGATACTACGTGCTGGACGAAAATGAAAACAAGTTAGATTCGCTAGACGTCAAGTTTTCATCGACGGCCGATCTGGAAGCGTCTGAAAAAGCTACGTTTAAATTGTTTCCCAATCCAACTAAAAACAACGTTACTCTTGAAAACCTAAGTGGAGATTATATAAAGGTGTCGATCGTCGATGCGCTTGGTAAACGTGTATTGACTCAGTCAATTAACCAAGGCAATGAGATACTGTCAGTTGCCGATCTGAAGAATGGTATTTATTTTGTTCGTTTGGAACAAAATGATGGAACGTTAACTGCACCGCAAAAATTAATTGTGAAGCAATAGTTTTTCAAACAACAACAGAAAAGGAGCCGTCTCTTGAATGAGATGGCTTTTTTGTTGGTTTTTATCGTATGGATTACAGTACTAAAAGTAAACTGTAGTTTCATTTCTGCTCATAAAACACATGAAGCGCTGCAAATATTGAGGGTCTGATTTTAAGTTCATTTGCGTTAATCTACAACCACTTCAGCTCTCGTTCCCGAAGGCTTCTGAATATAGTAAAACGCGCTTTTAACATTTCATCGTTAAGCTGAATTCATGGCTTAATCCAACGCACGTATCAAAGTTTCACTCAGCTTTTTTAACCCCGTCGTGGCTTTTTCTCGAATCACGTCAAACTTTCGAGGAACTGTCACCTCACTGGGGTCGATAATATAACAATCAGCTTTTGAAGGGACATAGTCAACCAGACCAGCGGCAGGGTAAACGTTGAGCGATGTTCCTACCACTACGAGTAAGTCTGCTTTCTCAATAATGCGCGCTGCTTTCTCAAGCATGGGGACAGCCTCACCAAACCAGACGACATGTGGGCGTAACTGATAACCTTCCGGACACTTTTCGCCCATTTTTACCTCCCACGCGTTTTGTTGGTAATACTTTTTTTCAGCATTCGGGCCAGCACTTTTTACTTTATTAATCTCACCATGAAGATGCAGCACATCAGTACTTCCTGCCCGTTCGTGCAAATCATCAATGTTTTGCGTCACTACGGTTACATCATAGTATTTTTCTAATTTCGCTATTTCTTCATGACCTTGGTTCGGTGTTGCTGCATAACATTCTTTTCTCCTCATGTTATAGAAATCAGTAACGCGCCCAGGATCTTTTTCCCAGGCCTCTGGTGTAGCGACATCCTCAATTTTATATTGATCCCACAAACCACCTTGGTCCCGGAAAGTACCTAGCCCGGACTCAGCGCTCATACCTGCACCGCTCAAAATGACCAGTTTTTTCATAATTATCTCGTTAACTTGTTGTACTTATTCATGCACCTGTTCGCGACAAATAATCGGCCGTTCCTATATCACCAGAAACGACGCATTAGCGAACGAAATTTTGCATCAAAAATAACGCACCACTCCGCCAAGTGCAAGATTAATAAACATCAATTCATTTCTCGAAGCGTTTAATTTCGTGTTGTGTATGCTATTTTATTAAATTTACGCCCTTGCACCTGATAAAGACAAAAAACTATGGCTAAAATAAGAAAACAAGATGCTCTCGATTACCATGCGCAGGGAAAACCTGGGAAGATTGAGGTAATACCCACAAAACCTTATAGTTCACAACGCGATCTATCGCTAGCCTATTCTCCTGGAGTAGCAGAGCCTTGTGAGAAGATTGCCGAAAATCCAGAAGACGTATACAAATACACGAGTAAAGCCAACCTCGTTGCCGTAATTTCAAACGGAACTGCGGTGCTCGGATTAGGTGACATAGGTCCCGCAGCCTCTAAACCTGTAATGGAGGGGAAAGGTGTTCTTTTTAAAATTTTTGCAGATATCGACGTCTTTGATATTGAAGTTGATGCAAACGACCCCGAAAAATTCATTCAAACAGTCAAATCAATCGCCCCCACTTTTGGAGGTATCAATTTGGAAGATATTAAAGCGCCTGAGGCTTTTGAAATTGAAGAGCGATTGAAAGAGGAACTCGATATACCCGTGATGCACGATGATCAACACGGAACAGCGATCATTTCAGCTGCTGCATTACTCAATGCCCTCGAACTTGCGGACAAAAAAGTAGAAGACGTTAAAGTTGTTATTTCAGGAGCAGGGGCTTCTGCCATGAGTTCGGCAAAACTCTATTGTTCGCTCGGCGTTCCGCTCAAGCATATTTACATGTTTGACAGTAAAGGACTGTTGTCAAAAGAACGCCAGGGATTGTCGGGAAACAAACTGCATTTTGCTACGCACGAGAGGAGCAGCGAACTGGCCGATGAAATGAAGGATGCAGATGTATTCATCGGACTTTCCAGAGGAGGGATTGTATCCAAAGCCATGATCAAATCAATGGCGGAAAACCCTGTTGTTTTTGCACTGGCAAATCCAGAGCCTGAAATCCCTTACAAAGATGCAATGGATGCTCGGAATGACGTGATTATGGCCACAGGGCGTTCGGACAACCCCAATCAAGTGAATAATGTGTTGGGCTTTCCGTTCATTTTCCGCGGAGCGCTCGATGTACGCGCGAAATCGATCAATGAAGAAATGAAGTTGGCTGCTGTACACGCCATCGCGGAACTCGCCAAAGAAACAGTGCCCGACGAAGTCAGTGAAGCTTATGGCGAAAAGAGCATTACTTTCGGTCGCGATCAATTCATTCCTAAACCACTTGATCCTCGTTTGATCTATTACGTAGCTCCAGCAGTGGCAAAAGCTGCAATGGATTCCGGCGTAGCGCGTAAGCCCATCGAAGACTGGGAAGCTTACGAAGGTGAATTAAAAAAACGATTGGGCCTCGATAATAAATTAGTACGTACGATTACAGAAAAAGCAGAACAGCACCCTAAACGCGTCGTTTTTGCAGAAGCTGATAATTATAAAATATTAAAAGCCGCACAAACTGCTTACGAAGAAGGTGTGACCTATCCCGTATTGCTTGGTCGCAAGGAAAAGGTTGAGCAAATGATCGAGGAGTACAATATGGAGTTTCCCGAAGTCGAAATTCTCGACCCAAAATCTGACGATGAGGATGACCGCCGCGAGCGATATGCCAAGCAATTTTTTGAAATGCGGAAGCGGAAAGGATTCACCGAATACGAGGCTAAAAAAATCATGCGCGAACGCAATTACTTTGGTTCGATGATGGTACATGCGGGAGATGCCGATGCTATGATTTCTGGTGCCACACGGAAATACAGGGATGTGATGAAGCCGGCATTGCAGGTTATAGGTACACAAGAAGGAGTTGAACGCGTAGCAGGGATGTACATTCTCATCACCAAGCGCGGACCAATTTTCCTTGCCGATACAACAGTAAACTTCGACCCCAATGCTGAAGAAATTGCTGATCTTGCCAACAATGTGGCCAAAACAGTACGTAAATTTAAGGTCACGCCGCGCATTGCGTTATTGTCCTATTCAAACTTTGGTTCTGCATCGGGAGAAGACGCTGGAAAAATGGCTAAAGCGGTAGAAATTATTCACGATAAATACCCCACATTAACGGTTGATGGAGAAGTTCAGGCCAACTTTGCCATGAACAACGATATGATGATGGATCAATTTCCTTTCTCGGAATTGGCCAATAAAAAAGTAAATACCTTTATTTTCCCGAACTTATCTTCCGGGAACATTGCGTACAAACTGCTTCAAGAAATGACAGAAGGAGAAGCAATCGGTCCTGTACTTGTTGGTTTAAGAAAATCCGTTCATGTCCTTCAACTGGGATCTAGCGTACGTGAAATAGTCAACATGGTTAAAGTGGCCGTCGTAGACGCTCAAAATAAATAAAAATGATTACACACCTCAAGGGTAAGCTTGTAGAAAAAACGCCCACTGCTCTCGTGATTGAATGCGGTGGTATCGGTTACGAAGTAAAAGTTTCTTTGAACACCTATTCTGCCTTGTCAGACGACGAAAATGTGATGATATACACACAATTTGTTGTACGTGAAGATGCGCAAATCTTATATGGTTTTGCCCATCCCGAAGAACGACAAATGTTCAATCACCTGGTTTCCGTTTCTGGAATTGGACCGAGCACTGGAATCCTCATGCTTTCCGGGCTCACCCCATCCGAAATTGCTCATGCCGTTACTTCAGAAGATGTCGCTACGATCAAAGGTGTCAAAGGAATTGGCGCCAAAACAGCACAACGAGTAATCGTCGACTTGAAAGATAAAATGTTAAAATTTGAGGTTTCTGATGATAATGTGGAGACTGAAAACAATACGCTTCGGTTTGATGCGTTAACTGCATTGGTCGCTTTAGGTTTTGATAAAAAAGCAGCCGAAAAAGGATTGAAAAAAGTCATGAAAGATCAGCAAACTGTGGAGGTCCTGATCAAGGATGCTTTAAAAGTATTGTAAAAGAACTGTTGTTGTTTTGAAATTGGTAACACTACATCATTGTTGGGTTTTAGTCGTGTTGACCACACTGGTTTGTTTTGAATCAGTAGGGCAAACGGATCCAGATTCTATTGACCTGCGCTATCCAATCAGTAACCCATACGACCCTACAGCTAATCAAGAACAGAGCTTTGATCTCAAAGACCCCTCCAACGTTCGCAAAAAGGTGGTCTACGATCCAAAAACGGGAAAATATATTTTTAAAGAAACGATGGGGGACAGCCTCGATTTTCGCCGTCCTTCGATGATGACCCTTGAGGAGTATATCGCCTACGAACAAAGGCAACAGCGTCAAAATTACTGGAAAGAAAAGGTTGACGCCGAAACGAAGGAAGAACAGGGTCTCATTCCTCCGATTAAAATCGATAGCCCTGGTTTTGCTAACATTTTTGGTTCTGATGAAATACAGATTCGTCCTGAAGGGAGCGTAGAACTTTCTATGGGTGTTAATTCATCCCGTTACGACAACCCCTCATTACCCGAAAACCAGCGTCGCATTACGCGTTTTGATTTTCAACAGCGCATTCAAATGAACCTGGTCGGTCAGATTGGCGATAAGATGAAACTTGGAGCTTCTTACAACACGGAAGCGTCTTTTAGCTTTGACAACGAAACGAAATTGGAATGGACAGGAGATGAAGATCAAATCCTTCAGAAAGTAGAAGCGGGAAATGTCTCGATGCCTTTGGAAACTTCCTTGATTGAAGGATCTCAAACTTTATTTGGGGTAAAAACACGCATGAAGTTTGGACGGCTTACGATCGATGCACTCGCCTCGACATCGCGTGGTCAAAAGCAGGAAATAAATATAAAAGGAGGGGCTCAGGTACAAGATTTCGAATTGAAAGCAGATGAATACGAAGCCAATCGGCACTATTTTCTCAATTACTATCATCGCGAAAACTACGATGAAGCACTGGAGTCTGTTCCTTTTGTGAGTTCACAAGTGAATATTACGCGCATTGAAGTTTGGGTCACGAATCAAACCAACAAAGTAGAAAACACACGTAATATCGTCGCATTTACAGATTTAGGGGAAGCCGATCCTGAAAACTGGTCAGGTAATCCTGGAAATGCTGCTGGATCTCAACTTCCCGATAACAGCTCCAATGGATTATACAATTTTGCTAAAAACAACCCTTCCGTTCGTGGATTTAACAATGCTGTAGTCGAATTAGAATCACAAACCACAGAACCTGGTCCATTTCAACAAGCTGTAGATTTTGAAAAAGTTGAAAATGCCCGTAAACTTTCGGAAAAAGAGTTTACCTATAATGGCCAGCTCGGGTTTATATCCGTAAATCAATCACTCAACAATGACGAAGTACTTGCCGTAGCCTACGAGTACACCTATCAAGGTCGCACCTATCAGGTAGGTGAGTTCTCCACGGATGGTGTCGTCGGACAAGATGCGCTATTTTTGAAGTTGCTCAAGCCAACCATCATTAGCCCTCAAAATAAATTGTGGGATTTGATGATGAAAAACGTTTATTCAATCGGCGCCTATCAGGTGAGCCAGGAAGGCTTCCGACTGGACATTCTCTATAATAATCCTGATAATAGTCTAAAGGTGAACTTTTTACCTTATCCAGGAATGGATGACCGCCAAGTGCTTGACGTGGTCGGCATGGATCGTCTGAACCAAAATAACCGCGCGCAAAAAGATGGAGTCTTTGACTTCAAACCCATTAATTTTGAAGGGAATAGGGCGACCAATGGCGGTACCATTAACACTAGAAATGGTAGAATTTATTTCAGTACCATAGAGCCTTTTGCCAAGACTGTTCGCCAGGAAATGATAGATGCTGGCCTGGATCCGCAAATTGTGAATAACGTCGCTTATGACGAACTGTACGACTCCACAAAGATCGCTGCCCAGCAGGTTCCAAAGAAAAACCGTTTTTATTTCAATGGTAAGTATGAATCCTCTGTAAGTGACGAAATTCCGTTGAACGCTTTAAATGTACCTGAAGGGTCTGTCGTAGTTACAGCAGGTGGAATTCGTTTGCAAGAAGGAACTGATTTTACCGTGGATTACAACTTAGGACGCGTCAAAATTCTCAATAGCGCAGTATTGGAATCGAATTCGGACATCAAAATTTCCATTGAAAGTAATTCAGTATTCGGTTTCCAAAACAAATCCCTTATGGGTACTCACATGAACTACATGATTGATCCCGACTTTAATATTGGTGCTACATGGATGCGTATGACTGAACGTCCCATTACACAAAAAGTCGATATCGGAGAAGAACCTTTCAAAAACAATATTGTCGGTTTTGATCTTTCTTACCGCACAGATATCCCTTTTTTAACAAAGTTGGTAAATTTCATACCCACCATTTCCACTAAAAAAATGTCAACACTAACGCTCAACGCTGAAGCTGCACATTTGATTCCGGGAGCTCCACGTGCCATTTCAAAACAAGGGATTTCATACGTCGACGACTTTGAGGGCAGTCAGTCCACCATTGATTTACGGAACTTTTCTTCCTGGAAGCTAGCCTCGATTCCACAAGGTCAAGACAACCTTTTTCCCGAAGCAGATTTAAAAGACAATCTTGCTGCTGGATTCAACCGCTCCCATTTATCCTGGTACACGATTGACCCGATGTTCTTCCGCTCTTCATCGATTACACCCCAATATATTTCGGAAAACCCAGAATATACTGAAGATGTAAATGTATCACTCGTGCAGCGTACCGACCTGTTTCCGAACCAAAACCCAGCCATGGGAACGATTCAAAACCTACCTGTGTTTAATATGACATTCTATCCGAGAGAACGCGGTATGTATAATTACGACACGACCAACACAGTCAATGCAGAAGGTGAATTCATCAACCCTCAAGAACGTTGGAACGGCATTATGCGCTCACTCTCGACCACAAATTTTGAGCAGACCAATGTGGAATATATTCAGTTCTGGGTGCTAGATCCCTTCAACGAAGATCAGGAGAATCAAAACCCCAACACCAATCACACGGGGGGTGACCTTTATTTTAACCTCGGGAACCTTTCCGAAGATATTCTACCAGATTCGCGCAAAAGCTTTGAAAACGGATTGCCTCAGGATTTTTCAAACACCAACAATACAGACGAAACCAACTGGGCACGTGTTTCAACCGAACAAGTGGTTGTGAACGCCTTCGATAACGACCCCGACACCCGACAGCAGCAAGATGTTGGACTCGACGGTTTTAGTGACGAACGCGAAGAAGAAAAGTATGTGAACTACGTCAACTGGATACAAAACAATACGGTCCTTTCGCAAGAGGCTAAGGACGAATTACTCGATGATATCTCCAATGATAACTATACCTATTATCGGGATGACAACTACGATGCTCAGCAGTTCGACATCATCCGCAGATACAAGTTCTGGAACAGTCACGAAGGAAATTCACCCACGCCAGAAACTTCTGCGAGCATTAACGGCGATGGCTATCCCACGCAAGCTACCAACTCGCCGGACATGGAGGACGTGAACCGCGACAATAACTTGAGTGAATCCGAAAGTTACTATCAGTATAAGATTTCGCTACGACCAGGAGATATGCAAGTTGGACAGAATTACATCATCAATACCCGAGAATACGAAAAAGGAGAGAAAAATTTCCGTTGGTATCAATTCCGTATTCCAGTGCGCAGCCCTGACAAAGTAGTTAATGGTATATCCGATTTTCGTTCGATTCGATTCATGCGTATGTTTATGAAATCGTTTGAAGAAAAAACAACGGTTCGTTTTGCTAAACTGGAATTAATTCGCGGGGAATGGAGGAAATTTAGAGAAAGTATGAATCAGCCCACTGATGGTGTTCAGACCGATCCGGACCTGACATCTTTCAATATCGGTGCGGTAAATGTGGAGGAGCATGACCAAAGACAGCCCGTTAACTACGTTATTCCCCCAGGAATATTAAGGGAGGTCGACCCTTCTCAAACGTTCCAAAGACAGCTCAACGAGCAATCGATGACCCTGGAAGTATGTGACCTGAAAGACGGCGACGCAAGAGCCGCCACAAAGAATGTGGGCATGGATATGGTGATGTACAAAAACCTCGAAATGTTCTTACACGCTGAAGAACTGGAGCCCACCAAACCACTGAAAGATAAAGATGTCAGTGTTTTCGTTCGCCTGGGAACCGATTTTAAGGAGAATTATTACGAATATGAGGTTCCTTTGCAGGTTACGCCATGGGGAGCAACTGATGAATTGGAAATCTGGCCAGAGGAAAACAATTTGCGCATTGTTTTCGATGAACTTATTCAACTTAAAAAAGAGCGGAACGCCGAGATGGAGTCACCCAATAGTAACGTCGCCTCCAACGTACTTTATGAAAAAGCAGTCGATCATCAACCCGGTTCCTCCGATAACAACAATGTGAATCATCCGAAACGCGTCATTAAAATAAAAGGGAATCCTAATATTACCGACGTTAAAACCATCATGATTGGTGTTCGAAACCCTTCTCAAAACAAAGATCACCCCTGGAAGCCCGACGACGGCCTCTCCAAATGCGTGCAGGTTTGGGTTAACGAATTACGTCTAACTGAATTCCAAAATGAAGGTGGTTCTGCTGCGCTGGCTCGTGCACAAATTGAAGTGGCTGATTTTGCCAATATTCAAGTAGCCGGGTCTTATAGTGGGCTGAATTGGGGTAGTATTGACAGTCGTGTCTCAGAAAGACAGCGCGATACGCGATTAAACCTCGACATTTCTGCCAATGCGCAGTTAGGTCAACTACTCGGTGAAGATGCAAAAATTGATATTCCGTTCCTTTATACTTACTCGGTGGGGACCATTAATCCGCGGTTTGACCCCTTTAACCCCGACGTTGAACTCTCCACCTATGATGCTGAGGAACGCAGAAAACGACTGCGGGAAGGGCGTGATTTTAACCAACGCCGTTCTTTTAACTTTACCAACGTTCGCAAAGCAAGGAAACCTGGCGCTGAAGCACATATTTGGGACCTCAGCAACTTCTCACTGAATTATTCTTTCAGTGAGGATCTGCATCGCGACTTTCGAACGAACTACGATCGCACTAAAATCTGGAAAGGTGGTATCAATTATCAATTCAATGGTTCCCCTGAACTTTTTGAACCGTTTAAGAACGTAAAGTTCATGCGTAAATCAAAGTGGTGGAACCTCATCCGTTCAGCGAATTTTTACCTCGGTCCAAAAAACATCAGCATCAAGAACAACATGATTCGTAACTACAATGAACGTCAAATTCGCAACAACATCCCCAATACCGATTTTGAATTTCAACCCATCTACCTGAAGAACTTTACGTGGAACCGTTCAACGAATTTTAAATACGACCTGACACGCAATTTAAAATTTGATATTGCTACCAACAGCCAATCCATCATTGACGAACCACAGGGACAAGTGGATCGCAATGAGAGTCCTGATCTCTATCGCGAATTTCAGGATTCCGTGAGTCAACAGATCAGAACGCTGGGTAAAACGATGCGCTACGACCACAATTACAATATTTCCTATAACATTCCATTCGATAAAATACCAGCACTCGACTTTTTGAATTCCAACATTCGTTACGGTTCATCCTATGAATGGAGCCGTCCCAATCTCGGACTCGAAGCTTTTGGGAATACCATACAAAACAGTCGAACGTTGAACGCTACCGGGCAGTTGAATATGAACAACTTGTACAAAAAATCAGAGCTGTTGCAAAAAATCATGAACGATGGAAGAGGACGACGTACGACTTCTCGTAGATCCGTGCGCGGAAGGCGTGGTGGTCGCGGAGGAGGCAGAGGTGGATCGGAAAAGAACGACAGTCGACTTGCCAAAAAGGTTCAAGAACTCCAGCAAGAGCAAGAAAAACTGGAGGAAAAAGATACTTCTCGCCTCAATCCAGAAGAACTGGAGGAACATATCAAGCGCCTGGAAAAAATCGAGCGCAAACTTGAAAGAAAGGAGCCCCGTCTGGAACGCCAAAATGAACGTATTAAACGTAAAGAAGAACGGGAGGAGAAATACCAAGAGAAGTTCGGCAAACCGTTCCATCCAATCACCGGCTTTTTTGGTCGGGCACTGATGAGCGTGCGGACTGTATCGGGAACTTACACATTGAACGACGGTATGGTGTTGCCCGGGTTCAATGAAGAGGCTCAGCTATTCGGCATGAACGACGCCATCTTTACTGACCAGGAAATGCGCGGTTTTGCCCTTGGTGGCCAGCAGCGCGATGTCTACGGACGAGAACGCGACTTCCGCTATGCGGATTACGCCGGAAATAATGGGTTTATTGTCGACACAAGTGCACTCAATACGCAACACACCGTGATGCACGCCCAAAACTACAATCTGCGCGCCAGCCTGGAGCCCATGAAAGACTTGAAGATCGATTTGACCATGAACCGCAATTTCACTGAAAACACAGCTGAATTTTATCGCTTCAACGATTCCATTCAGGATTTCCAAAGTCAGAGTAAGTTCGTAACGACTAACGTGACCTATTCGACAATTTCTATTCAATCTGCGTTCGAAACATTGGGTGACAAATACCGTTCAGGTACGTTTAGTGATTTGCGCGAACGCCGGGCGAAAATATCTACTTTCCTCGCCGACGGCAATCCCAACAGTATGTCGGATAGTGCAGGCTATTACGACGGGTATGGACCGAGTCAACAGGATGTTATTATCGGTGCCTTCCTCACAACTTTTAGTGGAAAAGACGTCAACGAGAAAAGTATTTCACCAAAGCGCAATATTCCGCTTCCCAATTGGCAGGTTTCTTACAATGGATTGACCAAATTCGATTTCTTCAAGAAATACGTACAAAACTTTACGCTGCGTCACGGTTATCAATCGACAGTTACTGTATCGGGTATGCAGACCAATTTGAATGCCGAAACGGATGATAACGGCTTTTTGACAGCTCGCGACATCAATAACAACTTCATTCCCGAACAACAGGTACAAAACCTCACCGTCTCGGAACGCTTCTCTCCGCTTATCGGTTTCGATGCGACCTGGAATGTCAATGGCAATGGACTACTGACAAAATTTGAATACAGCAAAGAGCGCTCTTCTTCACTTTCACTGGCAAACAACCAACTTACGGAAGTATTGGGTACAGAAATCGTGGTCGGTGCGGGTTATAAATTCACGAACTTCCGGGTTCCGATCACCTTCCAGGGCAACAAACTCAAGCCATCGGACCTCAATATTCGATTTGACTTATCCATCCGGGATAACCTCACAGTGATACGTAAAATAGTGGAGAACACAAACCAGGCTACAGCCGGACAGCGCGTCTTATCCATTCGTTCCAGCGCCGATTACCTGGTGAGTAAAAACCTGACGTTCTCGCTGTATTACGACCAACAACTCACAGACCCCAAGGTAGCGACATCATATACGACAGGCAATACTTCGGCTGGTATTCGTTTGCGCTTCAACCTCGGCGGATTGTAGAAAGGTAAGCGCTAAAACAAACAGGCAGGTATGGAAACAACATTTGTAATACGCAAAGCACAACCCGGAGATGAAGCGGCCATCATGGGTTTGGTTCATGAACTGGCGGAGTACGAAAAAGAACCCGATGCCGTGATCAACACGCCCGAACAACTCCGCATCGATTTGTTTGAAGACCGCGTCTGTCATTGTTTGGTGGTAGAAAAAGAAGAAGGACTCTGTGCCATGGCTTTATATTACATATCGTATTCTACCTGGAACGGCAGATGTCTATACCTGGAAGACCTCTACGTGCAACCTCAGTACCGCCGCTACGGAATAGGTCGCGCACTTTTTAAGGAATTAATCGCCCTGGCCAAAAAGAACGGTTACCGCCGCATGGATTGGCAGGTACTGGACTGGAACGATTCGGCGATCGCTTTCTATAAACAATTAGACGCCTACCTCGACCCCGAATGGGTGAATGGACGGTTGTTTTTTGGGGGGTGAGTGAGCCCAACAACTTAAATTATTAATTGGATATGGTTAGATTGTTATACCACTGATTAATATTTGTAGCGCCCTTTTTTGCATCAAAGACTGATTCATTTAACGTTTTAGATGAATAGCTCTTTTCCAGTTCATTTAAACAAAACGCTCTAAACGACTGATACTCCTCTTTAAGATTTGGAGTTAGGTCATGTATGCTGGCCTTACGTTCTTTTGTAGTTAAAATCAAATCGCAAACCATCTCAGAATTAGGGTATTTGTTATAAAACGCAACAAAATTAAATGACTCTGCAAATGGAGCTCTATAATCATAACCTGACAAAAAGGGGTTCAGGTTAAAACTCCCTTTATGTGCCATCGTGTAATGATTGAACTCATAAATCTCACTGTTTTTATTCTTAAAAATGCTTTTTTGATTAAGATGAACAAGACACTGGTACGTTTCTTTTTTGTGTTTGACATGCATTCTATATCCTTCATAGCGCAAATCTCGTCTCACGGCAAAATATGCCCTTCCGTTCTCTTTTAATAAAGAAGAAACCTGCATCATTACTTTGTTTTGCTCTGCTGGTAAAAGAACGTTTAATACATAAAAACAAATAATCGTGTCGAATTTTTTAGTAGGAAAATCCGGGACAAAGTGTGGATCATATCCCTCTGTCTCAAATCCTTTTTCTTTCAGTTCTTCTACATCTGTTCCAAAGCCACAACCAAAATCGAGCGTTTCCCCTTTGATTTTACCTTGTTGGAGCAAAATTCTCAGCGGATAGGAGGGTTTATCGCGCTTTATCGCCGTATATTTAGTGTTCTTATTCATTTTAGTAGTAACCTTTTCCCTCAACACAATGTCTAACACCACCTCTGGGGTCATCCATATCTCCTTTATATCGCGGTATTAGATGACAGTGAAAATGAAACACAGTTTGCCCAGCATATTCACCGCAGTTCATACCTATGTTGTAACCGTCTGGGGAATGGTTTTTTTCTATCATTTCTTTTCCTAAATCAATAGCATTATTTAAATCCAATTTTTCTTCTTTTGATAAATCAAAAAAGTCTTTCTTTCTCTTTTTCGAGATAATGAGCAAGTGACCTCGTGAAACTGGGTAGGCATCGTAAATCGCAAAAAACAATTTAGTCTCACAAATTATCTTACTCTTAAGATCAGGTATATCAAAAAAAGTTTTCATCATACTACTATAACAATTCAATGTCTGGTTGCCAGGAATGATCTATTAGTTCATTAACCGCTGTCTGATATTGTTCTTTCAAAAACATCCTTCTTTTAGCCTTGGTATTGCCAGTTTGATTAATGATTGTCTCTGCTAAAGGGAGATTACTTTCAATATAATATTCATTTCGTGTGAACAGACGTTCTAAGTATCTAACATGTGCTAATCTATTTGATTTAGAACTATTGACAGTCATATCTGCCAAAACAAGGTTCCAAACACCATTAATATTAACCCCTTTCTTAGCAAGAATAGGCTTAAGAAAGTGAGGGATAAAATGATCTACTGCACAAGTATCATCTTGATTCGAGTTTATATTTATTTCCTTTTTTGAATAAAAACAACGACCTTTTTGATAACCGTTTAAAGCCTCTCGAACAGATGTAACATCTTTCCGACGCATAATTTTGTTATCAATAAAAAACAATTCCTTCTTGTCATCATAGTTAACCTCTAGTAAGTTCGGATTAATATTTAGATTCCAAGCAGTTTCTACCAATTTCCATCTTGCTTCTACCTCCTGTTCTAAATTTTGAAATTGAAACTTCTCTTTCAGTTTTAATAGATTATCTGTAATAACTAACCTTTTTGATTGACGAGAAAAATCTTTTTCGTAAAAACTATTTGGAATTTCAGCGCGGTTCACTTTTTGAAAAGCATCAATAACGTTGACAAATCCATACCTCCTAGTAACCTGAAATAAATCGTCTTCTGAAATCTCATTGCTCAAAAACTTCCTGCAACCATCTAAAAAGGTACTAGAATTAGAATTCCCTTGCCTATCATTCTTTTTTAAATGTTCTATCAGATATTTTGCATATGGTAACGCAAGTTCATCAATTGTAACAGTAGTCTTTTCTTTTTCAACTATGTCGAGCAAAGTCTTGGCAAATGCAAATTTATACGTTGCTGAATTTTTACCAAATAATATTATAGCTCTCCATTGAGACTCCAATGAAGGGTCATCTATTTGAAAAGATGTATGGGTTGATTTAGTCATAAATCAATTTTGGTCAACTTTGGTTTGATAGTTTGTATAATCGAGGTTGGGCTGAATGCATTTCAAATCTAAAAGTGCGGAAATATCCATTTCAAAAGATTTAGCAAAAACCCCAATATTCGAAAGCGATACATTTCGCTCTCCCCGTTCAATCATACCTATGTATGTCCTGTGAAAACCCGTTTTAAACGATAACTCTTCCTGACTGATCCCTTTTTCTTCTCGAAGATGACGGATGCGCTTGCCAAAAGCGGAAATAATTTCTTTGTTTAACATACATCAAAGCTATACCTATTGTATGCGCCTCTCAACATACAATAAGTATCATCTAAAAAGTTCTTGTCTTCTTTATCGAGTACCATCACTCCCTCACCATTCCATTTCTCTTTGTTTCCAACACGTCAATTGCTTACTTTTACGGCGAAGAAAAACTCAAACGCGTGAATACACCATTGCCAGAAGATGCAGAGAAAAAAGGTATAGCCCTCCTCGGATCCACCGGTTCCATCGGGGAGCAAACATTAACCGTTGTTGCCAACTATCCGGATTACTTTGAACTGGAGGTTATTACGGCTCACAACAACGCTGATCGCTTAATTGAACAAGCGCTCCAGTTTCGACCAAAAACAGTCGTTATCAGTAACGATGAACACTACGAGCGCGTAAACGATGCCTTGTGGGAACACGATATTCACGTTTTCGCAGGTGCAGATGCGCTCTGTCAAGTGGTGGAATACGGAGAAGTTGATGTGGTGTTGACCGCACTTGTTGGTTATGCAGGACTTCAGCCAACCTTAAGAGCCATCGAGGCCAAAAAGAACATTGCCCTGGCTAATAAAGAGACATTAGTTGTCGCCGGAGCATTGGTCACGAAGCTGGCGCGCGAAAATGGTGTCAACATTTACCCTGTCGATTCTGAACACTCCGCTATTTTCCAATGTCTGGTGGGTGAATTCCACAATACAATTGAAAAAATATATCTTACCGCTTCAGGTGGTCCCTTTAGAGGCTGGACAACCAAAGAGCTCGAAAATGTACAACCCGAACAAGCACTCAAACACCCCAACTGGGATATGGGAGCCAAAATCACCATCGATTCAGCTACGCTCATGAATAAAGGGTTGGAGGTCATCGAGGCCATGTGGTTATTTCATCTAAAACCTGAACAAGTCGATGTAATTGTTCATCCGCAATCGATCATTCATTCCATCGTGCAATTCGAAGATGGAAGCATGAAAGCACAAATGGGATTGCCCGACATGAAGTTACCCATACAATATGCACTCACCTACCCCGAGCGCTTTAAGACAAATTTTCCGCGGTTTAATTTCCTGGATTATCCGTCACTGACCTTTGAACAACCCGACCGATCTACGTTTAAAAACCTTGATTTAGCCTTCCGTGCCATGGAAATAGGCGGTACCGCTGCCTGTGCACTCAATGCGGCGAATGAAGTTACCGTTCAGGCTTTTCTCGACGGCAAAATTGGCTTCCTGGACATCGCAGCAGTCAATGAAAAAACAATGACAAATGTTAGAACGATCGAACAACCCAATTATGAAGATTATGTGAAAGTGGATGAAGCTGCTCGGGCAAAAGCACGCGAACTTTTGGATCAGGTGTAAATCTCCCGGAACTGGAATTCCTACTATAATATGGCGTTTTTTATATGGAACATTCTCGTTTTCGCAATAAGGATGTAAAAGTGAGTTTGTAAGGCGGTCGTATCACCTTTTTAAAAAACTGTATTAAAATAGCTATTGATGATCGAAGCTTAGACAACTTCTAGCGTGATGCGTGCAACTATTCCCTTTGAAACAAAAAAAGAGAGGCTGAGTACGTGTCCAACTCAACCTCTCGTAGTAGTAAGTTAAATAATGTAGTGTTAAAAACTATTGTAACTGCAAAGTTAATCGAGAACAGTATTCAGATTCAGGGGGGCAGCCCCTCAATTTATACAAGCAGCATTTGACCACGAAAAAAATGAGTTTTCGGAATAGCACAACAAACCTTTTAAAAAACTGATATTTAAGTGCTTCTATTATTTATTCACCCCTCTTTTCTGTGCAAGAGCGAATATTCGTGCATCGGCCACAAAAGTTCCAAAAGGAAGCAGGGAAGCCGCATAAGCATAAACATTGGTCAACAGCGACCATTTATAGTCACGATTGACCACAAATACCATCACACAATAAGCAATGAATAATACACCATGAGCCATTCCCACAATTTTATTGGGCATGGGCATATCATAAGTATACTTGAGGGGCATCGTCAGCCCTAACAACAAGTAAGAAATACCTTCTAACAAGGCCAATATCCGCAGTGTACCTATTAAAGAATTGAACCGCATAGTTTTTGGATAAAGATATGAACTCTATCTCAAAAAACGCCCCAGCTCATTGGATTATCACCTGGAAAGGCTGATTTTGTCGAGGTTTTACAGGATTACTTACCGTTTTTGCTAAATTCTTCGATAATGTTTTTGTGTTCCAACACCCAGATGAGTAAGCTATTGTTGCGCGCGTCGAGTTCCAATTTCTTGCAAATGCGTGAACGGTAATTTTCTACTGACTTATTGGACACGAACAACAAATCGGCAATTGCTTTACTGGAATGTTTTTTTCCGACGAGCTGCAGTGTTTTGAGTTCAGCTGCAGTGAGTGTCTCCAGTTTTTTTATGATGGATTGGTATTCGCGCAATTCGCGTTGAATTTTAGGAGATCTGCGCAGCGATCGCGCCACATAATTTTCTCCACTCATGACTGCATTGATACAAGCAACGAGCTCATCTGACGTGTTATCTTTTACGAGGTATGCATGAGCACCTGAATCCATAGCTTTTCGTAACATCTCTCCGTCGTTATACATTGTCAATATCACTAAACGTGTTGTCGAAGTGGCTGCTAATTCCCGCGTCAATTCCAGCCCGTTTTTTCGGGGCATATCGATATCGAGAAAAGCCATCTGTGGTGCGTGCTCAGTTATAAATTTACCTGCTTCTTCCCCATCGGCGAACTCATTGATTGTCGCATCGGGATATGCGTTGAGCAGGAGCGCCTTGAGCCCACTCCGAAAT
This sequence comes from uncultured Flavobacteriales bacterium, assembly GCA_913056215.1. Lineage (GTDB taxonomy): Bacteria > Bacteroidota > Bacteroidia > Flavobacteriales_D > Crocinitomicaceae > Brumimicrobium. The sequence goes on from CAJXMN010000002.1 coordinate 31,607, forward strand.
ATCGGATGATCATCTGCTATGACAAATTCCATCATGCGTTTTTAATCGTTACAATCAATTTAAATCCTTTACCGGGGCGACTGCTCAAGGTATGTTTTGCACCCATTTTTTCTGAACGTTCCCGAATGGTCATCATTCCGAGCCCCAAATCTTCATTATTGGGGTCAAACCCTTTTCCATTATCGCGATAAACAAATTCAAATCCATCGAGGGTTGGCGTCATATCTATTTTGATGGCAGATGCTTCTGCATGCTTGACCGTATTATTGATACATTCTTGTGCAATGCGGTATAACTGCGATTGAATGCGCAATGAGAGTTGATCTACGCGATTTGAAACTTCAGTACTACACACGATTCCCGTGTCTTCCTCCGTGCGTTCAAGCAAACTTTTCAGCGAACGCTTCAATCCAATTTTTTCAAGATAAGAAGGATGTAGCTGGTGCGATAGCTCTCTGGCGTGCTGGATGATTTCTCCGAGTCGCTCCTCCATGTTGTCAATATGTGGCAATTGTCCCTTTTTAAACAAATTAATTTTTGATTTTGCCACAGAAAGCGACTGTCCAATGTCATCATGTAGATCTCGGGAAATGCGGAGACGCTCGTGGTCAAGGCTTTCAATGAGTTGTTGGCTGAACTTCTTTTGTTGGGCGCGCGAAAGGCGCAAATGACGCAAATAAAAGAATACAATCGTGGCTATGACCAGAAAAGACCCGATAATAGTGATTAATATAATTTTGGATTGTTTCAGTCGATTTTCTTTCTCGAGCATATTTGTAATTGCACGTTGTTCTTTAAGTTCTGCTTCCTTTTTTTCAGTGGCATAAATTACCTGGAGCTGAGCAAAGCGTTCCTGGTTGGTGATTTCGTCGATACTGTCGCGCAAATTCACGTATTGTTCAAAGTTTTTTAGCGACGCTTCAAAATTGTTCAGTGCTTTGTGTGTCTCTGCAAGCTGTGCATAGCTTTCTATCAGATCGTGTTCATTATCATAGGTCTTTGACAGGTTTAAGGCTGTATCCAGATAACTGAGCGCTTCTGTGTGGTTTGCTCTGTTTCTTGCCACTTGGGCTTTTATGAAATAGGGTTTGGCAACGTGTTGAACAGCCGAGATTCGCTGAAAGATTTGCAAGGAAGAGTCCGCGTGTGCCATCGCCGCTTCATTTTGTTCATCAAAAGCGTATCCATTGCTGAGGTTGAGGTGCGTAACAGCAATGTTATAGGGAAAACCGAGGCGATGTGCATTTCGAAGGGTCTTTTTAAAATGTTCAATCGATTTTTTGTAGGCCTCCGTTTTATCGTACAATAACCCTATATTGTTTTCTAAATTAAAAGACAGCCTGAAGTTATCAATTTCTTCTGCGAGTGCCACGCCTTTTTGAAAGTCTGTCAATGCACCGTCGATCTGATCGTTTTTGAACTTAATCAATCCGATATTATTTAACAGCATACCTTTCAAATAATTATCGTTTAAGGTGTCGGCATAACCAAAAGCTTTCAAATAATATTCGAGGGCTTTTCCTTTATCGTGTTTTCGTTCATGAATGATTGCTATACCGTTATAACATTCAATTGCGTTTTTGTAGTCGTTACGTCTCAAAGCATGATCCAGTAGCTCAAAAAATTTGTTTTCTACTACTGTCAACTCTTCCCTTTCCATGGCTATGAAGTTTTGTCGAATTTTGGTGGCGTGCCATAGGGTAGTGTCACCTGATTGTTGAGCTAATAACAGTGTTGTATCATAGTATTTTCCTGCTCTGTCGAGTCGGCCAGAGTAAAAGTTGAAGTTGCCATAATATTGATAGATTAAGCCTTTTTTAGCGCGATCATCCTGTTGTTCAGCGATGTTTATAGCTTTTTTACCGTAGTTAAAAACACTGGCAGAATCGTAATAAGTGCTCGTTCGAATGCGATCAGCTAATTCCTGAAAACTGGGTTTTTCCTGACCGGTCACAGCAATGGCATGCAAAACCAACAGCAACAAGAATAAAACGTAGCGCGCCATTTTTACAACTTTCAATTTAAATGAAAATTTCCCTCAGCGCCTCAGGTCTTAGCAGTTTAGCACCGCAACATTAAGGCGTTCTGGTTAAGTAAAAATACAATAACTCTAACAACGAACAGCAAACTGTGGACAATATTTTGGTTGGAGGTATTGAGCGGAACCTATTCTCCAGCTACGGCTCAAACAGTTACTTACACTACGAAAGCGCTATTTTAAAAGACGAACATCGCTTTCGGCCATACGAACAACATGTTTATAAACTTTTTTTAACATTTAAATCCGAAAATATTTTCTTATATTCGGAATGAACTAAAAATCATTTAGCGATGGTTGAATTGAGTAAAAAAATATTATTGAAGGTGAGTTTTGATCAGCAGCTCTTTCACAAGGAGCTCGTCAAAGCTGTGAATTGGATCCAGCGATCGGATGATTTTCAAAAATTCAGAGCATGGTGTATGGCTGAATTTGGTCACCGATATCCTGCTGTACTTCAACAAGTATTTAGTAACTAGTAATTGATAAAAGTTAAACTGGAGAGGGTTTGCAGCCCTCTTTTTTATGAATTTAAGTGTCTGATATTCCGCATTAAACCGCTATATTTCGTTCGTTTTACGGGACTTTTTCTAAAAATTTCATTAAATACCTCCCGTGTCAGCTCTTTCCAGTCACGTTCATCCATTGATTTTAAACTTGGGTGAGGCTCAAAAGCGGGCTCTTGATGTTGTTTTGCAAATCGATTCCAGGGGCAAACTTCTTGACAGATATCACAACCGAACATCCAATTTTCCATCTGTCCTTCTGCTTCCTTAGGCAATATTTCATCTTTGAGTTCAATTGTCATATAGGAGATGCACTTTTTAGCATCAATTTCGTACGATTCAAGCGCATCAGTAGGGCAAGCATCAATACATCGCGTACACGTCCCGCAATAGTCCTTTATTGGACCGTCAGGCTCCAATGGAAGATCAATAATCAATTCGGCAATAAAGAAAAATGAACCCTCTTTTGGATGGATGAGGTTGGTGTTCTTACCCACCCAACCTAAACCTGACCTTTTTGCCCAGGCTTTGTCCATAACCGGCGCCGAATCGACAAAAACCCGACCCTCTATGTCACCAATGGACTCCTGAAGCTCAGTAAAGAACTGTTTGAGTTTATCCTTAATCACAAAGTGGTAATCCTTACCATAAGCATATCGCGATATTTTAGGTGCTTCATCAGGTTGGATGTCCTCGGTGTAATAATTGTAGAGCAGGGAAACCACAGATCGCGCACCGGGAACCAGTTTTCGTGGGTCCAGGCGCTTATCAAAATGATTTTCCATGTAGTGCATTTTGCCGTGGTTGCCCTTTTTAAGCCATTCCGTAAGGCGCGGTGCCTCTTCTTCCAGGAAATCTGCTTTAGACACACCACAATACATGAAGTCCAGTGAACGCGCAATCGCTTTCACCCTTTCAGTGTTCTTTGCTATTTGATAGCTATCCAAATCAAATAAAACTTTATTGAATGATTAAAACAATCCTCCTTGTGATCCGCCCATTGTTTTCCCGAGGTGTTCAAAGCTTTTTGCCGTGACTTTACGACCGCGTTGCGTACGCACGAGATACCCCTCCTGGATTAAAAACGGTTCGTAGACCTCTTCAAGTGTACCGGCATTTTCACCGACTGCAGTAGCGAGGGTTGATATGCCCACAGGTCCACCATCAAATTTATCAATCAGCGCAGATAAGATTTTATTATCCATTTCATCTAGTCCGTTTTCATCCACGTTTAATGCTTTCAACGCAATGTTTGTAATTGCAATGTCAATGGTCCCATCTCCTTTAATTTGCGCAAAATCACGCACTCTTCTCAGCAATGCATTCGCGATACGAGGCGTGCCTCTGCTCCTACTGGCAATTTCGTAAGAGGCCTCCTCATTAATCGGAATATCTAACAGGTCACAAGAACGCTGAACAATCAGCTGTAATGTTCCGGCGTTATAATACTGCAGTCGGGAATTGATGCCAAAACGTGCACGTAACGGAGCGGTTAACAATCCTGATCGTGTAGTTGCTCCTATAAGTGTAAATGGATTGAGAGAGATTTGAACCGTACGTGCATTGGGACCACTATCAATCATAATATCTATTACGAAGTCTTCCATTGCCGAGTACAGGTATTCTTCAATCACGGGGCTTAATCGATGAATCTCATCAATGAAGAGCACGTCGCCTTCCTCCAGATTCGTTAATAAGCCAGCAAGATCACCGGGCTTGTCCAATACGGGTCCAGAAGTGACTTTGAACCCCACCTGCAACTCGTTGGCAATGATATTCGCCAAAGTAGTTTTTCCGAGTCCAGGAGGGCCATGCAAAAGCACGTGGTCCAATGGTTCATTGCGTTCTTTTGTAGCCTCCACAAAGATACCCAGATTTTCGACCACTTTCGGTTGTCCTGTAAAATCCGTAAATGATTTGGGCCGCAGGACACGGTCAAAATCGCCGTCTTGCTCCTCACTTTCTTTTCTATAGTCAAAATCTTCTTCTTCCACGTCCTTAACTCTTCTCTCAAATATAACAAAAGCCCAGTACACAAATTGCACTGGGCTTCAAATATTATTTTATCCTGAACTAATGTTCTTCCTCGCCCTCCATCAATGGCGTTGTTTGTGGGATAAAGTCTTCATCCATACCAGGCTTCGAATAGTCATATGGCCATCTGTGCACTGTTGGCAATTCTCCTGGCCAGTTTCCGTGAACGTGCTTCACAGGGGTCGTCCATTCTAAGGTATTAGATTTCCATGGGTTTTGTGGTGATTTTTGTCCTCTGAAAATAGAGTAGAAAAAGTTAAAGAAAAACACCACTTGACCAAAAGCTCCAATAATCGCAAATATGGATATAATCACATTGAGGTCCATCATCATTTCAGCAGATGTAGGATTAAAACCTTCATAAACTGAATAATCATAATAACGTCTTGGAGCACCACCTAAACCGACGAAGTGCATTGGCAAGAATACTCCATAACCACAGATAATCGTGATCCAGAAGTGGATATAACCCAACCGATTACTCATTAGTTTACCAAACATTTTTGGGAACCAATGATAAATTCCGGCGAACATACCAAAGATGGCAGAAAGTCCCATCACAACATGGAAGTGGGCCACAACGAAATAGGTATCGTGCACCGAGATATCCAATGCTGAATCGGCGAGAATAATTCCCGTTACACCACCGGTGATAAATGTTGAAACCAACCCTATCGCGAAAAGCATTCCAGGTGTATAAACAATCGTACCCTTCCAAAGTGTAGTAATGTAGTTAAATACTTTCACAGCAGAGGGTATCGCAATCAACAATGTAGTAAACACGAAAACACTACCGAGAAACGGATTCATTCCTGTTACAAACATGTGGTGTCCCCATACAATAAATGAGAGGAACCCAATCGCCAGAATAGAACCTATCATGGCACGATAGCCAAATATCGGTTTTCTGGCGTTCGTTGAAATAATTTCTGAAGATAAACCAAGCGCAGGTAATAGTACGATGTACACCTCAGGGGGACCCAGGAACCAAAATAAATGTTGATACAAGATCGGGGATCCACCAACATTATCCAGCATTTCTCCACCTACCACAATGTCACTCAAGTAGAAGGACGTTCCCATGGTTCGATCCATTAACAACAATAATGCAGCAGAAAGCAAAACTGGGAAAGAGAGCACACCTAATATAGCCGTCACAAAGAACGCCCAAATAGTCAGCGGCATACGTGTCATTTTCATTCCTTTCGTTCTCAAATTAATCACTGTAACAATATAATTCAGTGAACCAATTAACGAAGAGGCAATAAAAATCGTCATAGACGTCAACCACAAGGTCATACCCATTCCTGAACCAGATACTGCTTGAGGAAGAGCTGATAAAGGAGGATAAACCGTCCAGCCCGACATTGCAGGTCCAGACTCAACAAACAGAGAGACCAACATAATGATTGAAGAAATCGCGAACAACCAGTAGGAGATCATATTTAAAAGTCCCGAGGCCATATCTCGCGCTCCGATTTGAAGAGGTATCAGTAAATTGGAGAATGTACCCGATAGACCACCCGTCAGCACGAAAAAGACCATGATCGTACCATGGATCGTTACCAAACCGAGATACATGTCTTGATTCAGTATTCCATCTGGAGCCCAACGGTCACCCAAAAATACATTCAAAAAATCTGAAGATTCTCCAGGCCAACCAAGTTGGATACGAAAAAAGACGGACAACATCATGGCCACTAATCCCATAAAGATCGCGGTCATCAAGAACTGTTTCCCAATCATTTTATGATCCTGGCTGAAGATATACTTAGACACAAAGCTTTCTTCGTGATGATCGTGTCCGTGATTTGATTCTTGCGCTACAGCTGCCATTTCTTACTTATTTAAAATTTTGCTAATATTCTATTTATTTCTCCTCTACGCGTGCTGCGATAGTCTGGTATTTCTTCAACAATTCAGCCTCTTTTTCGGCACGCTCTGATTCAGAAAAATTCAACCAATCTGAACCGTCATAAGTTTTATGTGCTTTTTGCCAGTTCAAGTATTCTTCCGGCTCGAGCACTTGCACTTCCATTTTCATTTTATAGTGCGAACCACCACAAATCTTGTTACACATTAGAATGTATTCAAAATCTTCATTGTTCAGTTTTTCTTTCATATCATCCGTTGAATATAGCGGCTGAAACTTAAAGTGCGTCGTCATACCTGGAACCGTATTCATTTGAACGCGAAAATGCGGGAAATATGCACTGTGAATAACATCTTTCGAACGGAAGCTCAATGCATAGTGTTGACCTTTTAGAAGGACCAAACTATCCTCAACAATGATGTCGTTGTTTGCGAGATCATCCAATGAATCATTATACGTGGCCGACATGGCCTGAAGGTGACGTGCCATACGTTCTTTTCTACCCAGTTCCTGACGTAAAGCATTTCGTTCATCTCTTGGAAGAACGATGGAAGGATCATTCAACTTGTTTTCTATCATTTCAATACCTTCCTGTCCAGGACTGCCTACCATCATTCTGTTCAGCGCGCTATCAATATTTGCACGTGTCATGATAGCGTAAGGATTCTGAGGAGTCGTCAATTTATAATCAAATCGTCCCAATTCATTATCCATTCCAGAATATCTGGCTGTCCAACCAAACTGATAGCTAAATACTTCAATTTTTACAGATTCATCATCAGCAGTTGTCGTTATATCATTCCAGGTACGCAGACCAAGGATTATAATTACGGCCAATACCGCTGCAGGGATGACCGTCCAAATCATTTCTAATTTGTTGTTGTGTGGATAATAGAAAGCCTTTGCTCCTGGCTTTTTGACATATTTCCAGGCAAAAACAAACAATAGCGTATTTGTTAAAAAGAAAATCGCGACTATGATCACAAAGTTCAGGTTCAACAGCCAGTCAATATCCTGGCCATGTGCCGTTGCTGCCGGACCCAGATCAACGAAACCATATTTGATCATCAACCAAATGAATCCTACGTACAAAAGGATCATAAACAACAGCATCATGCGAGAATTGAAGATATTATCCCGGTGTGGAATTTCTTCTTCTCGTTTACCCGTTTGTTTTGCTGTCAACTCATTTACGCGTACTAATTGCGCTATTGCAAGTACACCTAAAATGATAACCAACAAAATAATCAACTTACTACCCATGTCTTTCTAATTATCGTATTTCAAAAAATTATTAACTCTTAAATCTCGTGATGCAAGGATTCATCCAGGAAGGGATGATTCTTGGCCGTAAGTGGTGATTTTGACAAATTATTCAATACCACTCGGATAAAAACACCTAAGAACAGCAGCCCCATTCCAATTTCTAACAATCCCATGTGTGCAGTTGGTCCCATAGAACCTCCCATCACCATGACCCATGTATCGAGCCAGTGTCCCACAAGAATTACGATTCCAACGAACGTCAAAATGCCAGCATTTCGTTTTGCATCTCTTGACATCAAAATTAACATCGGAAACGCAAAATTTATAAAGAAAAGACCAAAATACAAGGCTTTGTAATTTTCTATACGCATCAGATAATAGGTTGTCTCTTCGGGTATATTTGCATACCAGATTAACATGTACTGAGAGAACCAAAGATAAGACCACAAAAACGAAATGGCAAAGGTCCATTTACCGAGGTCGTGGATATGACTTTCGTTCACCTTTGGCAAATAACCTAATTTTTTCAAGTAGAGCGTAAGCACAACGAGTATAATCATCGCGCTACACCAAGACCCAGCGAAAACGTACCACCCAAAAAGCGTAGAGAACCAGTGAATGTCAATAGACATCAACCAGTCCCATGAACTCGCAGAACTAAAAACGGCAAAGAAAACAAGGAAAACTGCCCCCTTGCGGTAATTCGTAAAGTGCAAGTCTACAGCACGATCAGGGTGCTCATCTTGTAGTCGCGAACGCTTTTTAAATCCATTCCAAAAAATCAAATAAATAGCCATATAAATCACCGTTCTAATCCAGAAGAACACTTGATTCAAGTAGGCTCCTTTACCAGCAGAAAGCTCATCGTAATGTGATCCACCTTCTTCCATCACTTCAGGATCCATCCACTGATAAATGTGTGCACCCTGCATGAAGCTAAGTGTTAGCAGTGTAATCAACATAAAAGCTATACCGATAGGTAAAAAGCCTGCAACCGCCTCTATAAGGCGCTTAATTGCGGCATACCATCCCGTTTCTGTTGCATATTGCAGGGCCAGGAAAAACAGCGCACTCAATCCAATTGAAAAGAAAAAGAAACTATTCGACAATAGATTTGCCATAAACTGCTGACCAAGGTGTCCATACCCGGAAGCAACGATGATTCCAATTCCTGTAAAGACAATACCGATAACCATCAATACCGTCGTCCATACTTTGGCTTTATTTGAAACTTGATATTCCATTATATCCAACTATTTACTTCGTTAATCCAATTTATTCTTGTTCCGTACTTTCCTGTTCAGCACCCTCTTCTTCAGTAGATTCTTCTTCAATCCCTTCTGCACCCATCTCATCGGAAGTAGCTTCAGAATCCTCAGAAAAATCACCATAATCATCAAACCTAAACTGGTTTACATAATGTACGAGTGTCCAAATTTCTTTTTTATTGAGAATCATAGAGTGAGCACCCATGGCACCCTTTCCATAATAGATCGAATAAAACACTTGTCCGTCCCCTAAATCTGTAAGGTTTTTGTAATTAGGGACTCCAGCGTATGCACCGCTCTCTACCATTGGGCCTTTACCTTCACCATTTTCACCATGACAATGTTGACATTTTGAAGCGTAAATTTTTTCACCTCTGTCCAGAACGGCATCCACATTTTCAGCTGTCAACTGAATAGGGTTTTTATCTGTTTTCGCCTTTTTATATTCTGTATCGACACTATCGCTGAGGGTCCACCCTTCTGCTTCATATAAACCGTGTGTAACATTAGCTGCCTTACTAGCCTTTCGGTGGTACGGTAACATCATCGCCACTTCTAAAGAGTCCGTTCCACGGTAAGGAATCGTTCGGTGAGGAGGACGCAAAGCACTTTGCTGAGTTTTGTATTTTTCCACCTCTTTCCCCTGAATATGACCATAGTCAACATACGGCTCTACAGCTGGTGAACGATACATATCTGGCATGTATTCCAAACCTGAAGAATCAGGATCGGTGACACATGATGAAACGACAATCATACCAGCACCTAATGCGGTAACATAACTTGCTATTGCCTTTAATTTTTTCTTCATGGCAAATTATTTAATTTCTTTTTGATCTAGTTCAACTACTCCTGTTTCCTTCAACATCGCCTCCAATTGATCCGATTTGTAGGATTCATTTTCAGATAAACGTAACTCCATTACAAAACGATCATCTGTTGTACGAGGATCTGGATTTTCAGCCGGCATACCAGGAATGGTATGGTTTCTCAACAAATAAGTAATTGCCATTCCATGAGCTGCACATAGTACTGTAAACTCAAAAGTAATCGGTACGAATGCAAGGAAGTTTTCTAAATAGCTAAAACTCGGTTTACCACCAATGTTCATTGGCCAGTCCTGAACCATGAAATAGTTCATCCCGATGGTCGCTAACATCAGCCCTGTCAGACCATAAAGAAAGGCCATAATACCCAGGCGCGTATCTTTAACACCAATAATGGGATCAATACCATGTATGGGGAATGGCGAGAATACTTCATTCACCTTAATACCCTTAGACACCAACTTCTTCGCGCCCGCTTTGAGCACTTCATCGTCATCGTACATTGCATATATTACAGTATCTGCCATGTCCTTAGTTATTATTATTGTTATTCATTAAATCTTTCGCTTGTTCCGCCCAATCATTCTCAGCTCTACCCAGTTTTGCACCGGTTATTTGCTCGAGCGTAGAAATATCTTCTGGGGTTAATTTAGCGATTTGTTCAAGCGTAAATATTCCTATATCATTCAATTTCGTCTCGATGACTGGACCTAATCCTTTAATTTGTTTCAAGTCAACTTTATCTTCTTTGCTGGCCGAACCAATGCGATCGAGGAGTTTATTTAGCTGAGTTTCGTGTTTATCCTCAGAGGCTGTTGTTTCAGTTGTTGAAGACTGACTTCCCTCGTTTGAAGATGTGCCAGATGCCGTTCCCTTATTCGCTAAATGTTGTTCACTTAAACTGAAAGCAGGACTGTGCGCATCCCCATTTTTAAACGATTCACCAGAACCTCGTAAAATCGATTTAATCTCATTCAAAGCAAGTACCGGAAAGAATCGTGCAAACAATAGGAAGAACACAAAGAACAAGCCGATCGTTCCAACGAATACACCAATATCAATGTGCGTTGGGTAGAACATACTCCATGATGAGGGTAAGTAGTCACGGTGAACGGATGTAACTATAATAACAAAACGCTCAAACCACATACCGATGTTGACCACAATTGAGATCACGAAGGTAAACAAAAGACTTCTTCTCAATTTTCTAAACCACATCAACTGGGGAGAGACCACATTACAAGTCATCATCGAAGCATAAGCCCACCAATAAGGTCCCGTTGCTCTGTTTATAAAAGCATAAGCTTCATATTCTACTCCTGAATACCACGAAACGAAAAGCTCTGTCAAATAAGCAACACCCACAATTGAACCCGTTACCATAATAACGATATTCATATATTCGACGTGTTTCGTGTGAATGTATGCTTCTAACTTCATCGCCTTACGCATCACTAGCAGTAATGTTTGTACCATGGCAAATCCTGAGAAAACCGCTCCAGCAACGAAATAAGGAGGGAAAATCGTGGTATGCCAACCGGGGATAACAGAAGTAGCAAAGTCAAATGATACAATTGAGTGTACAGAGAATACAAGTGGAGTTGCTAATCCTGCCAATACTAATGATACCAACTCAAAGCGATTCCAATGCTTTGCTTTTCCGGTCCAACCGAAAGAAAGCATTGAGTACATGCGTTTCGGGATCGGTTTTTTCACGCGATCACGAATTGTTGCAAAATCTGGAAGCAAACCGATATACCAAAAGACGAGCGAAACAGATAAATAAGTCGAAATCGCAAAAACGTCCCAGAGAAGTGGCGAATTAAAGTTCGGCCATAACGAACCAAACTGGTTAGGCAAAGGCAATACCCAGTAAGCCACCCATATCCTACCCATGTGAATGAGCGGGAACAAACCTGCCATAAATACGGCAAAAATAGTCATCGCCTCAGCTGACCGGTTAATGGCCATTCTCCATTTTTGACGAAATAACAACAATACGGCAGAGATAAGTGTACCGGCGTGTCCAATACCAACCCACCACACAAAGTTTGTAATATCCCATGCCCAACCGACAGTTTTATTTAAGCCCCAGGTACCAATTCCAGTACCGAGTAAATACAAAATACATCCCACACCATACAAACCAATGATGGCTGCGATGGCGAACAGAATATACCAGGTTTTGGGCGCTTTGTCTTCTATAGGCTTACAAACGTCCTCAGTAACGTCGTGATACGTTTTGTGACCTAATATCAGGGGTTCTCTGATTGCTGCTTCTTTATGCATTACAATTCAATTTATCGTTTAATGATGTGTATTCGTTTCATGTTCTCCCTCATGGCTATCATGCCCTCCATGATGCGCACTTTCTTCCAGTTCTTCCTGGATTTCAGCGAGGTCCTCATTATCTTCGTTTCTCACCTTAACTTTGTACCAAATATTGGGTTTAACTCCAATTTCTTCCAATGCTTGATAAGCGCGTTTATCTTCAGACGATTTTCTCACTGCTGATTCTGAATCATTCCAGTCACCAACTGTTATAGCATCTGCTGGACAAGCTTCAGAGCAAGCCGTTGTAACATCACCGTCTTCCACAGGTCGTTGTTCTTTCTTTGCATTCAATTTACCTTCCTGAATTTTTTGAACGCAGAATGAACATTTTTCCATCACACCTCGAGTACGAACAGTAACATCTGGATTCAGAACCATTCTTCCGAGGTCGTCCTGAGCGGGGTTCACTTCGCTAAATTTCTTGTATGAAGGATAGTTGAACCAGTTAAAGCGACGCACTTTGTAAGGGCAGTTATTTGCACAATAACGTGTTCCAATGCAACGATTGTATGTCATTTGATTCAAACCTTCATTGGAGTGTGTAGTTGCCGCAACGGGGCAAACCGTCTCACACGGTGCGTGGTTACAATGGTGACACATCATTGGCTGATGGACAACCTTAGGGTTAGATGCAGGCTTTTCGGCATCATCATAACTAAATGTGTCCTTATCTTCGCGTTGACCGACAGTTGCTTCCTCTCCTGATGCGTAGTAACGATCTAAACGCAACCAATGCATTTCACGCCCTCTTCTCACTTCATCTTTCCCAACTACGGGAACATTATTCTCTGATTGACAAGCAACAAGACATGCTCCACATCCAAAACAAGATGACAGATCAATAGTCATTCCCCATCGATGTCCAACGTTTTCAACTGGGTGTGCATCCCAAAGGTCAAATTCTTTTAACGGTGCCTCTACGTGATCTCCTTCATTATTAATCTTTTGAAGGGTCCAATCGGGGTTATAAGCTTCTTTGGAATGGTGCTTATAGATATCAAATGTAGTTTCACGTACAATCGAATTACGACCCATCACCGTTTGGTGAATTTGCGTGGTTGCAATAGGATAAGTGCCACCCGTTTTTTCAATCGTAGCTGCATTCGAGAAGAGTATCGAATCTCCTACAACTTTAGCCATTCGGAAAGCATTCTTACCGATCGGCTTTCTATTACCATTTTTATCTTCTGCATACCCTCCATATTCTTTTGTTTGAAAGGCTGCTTTACCAATTTTTTCTCCATTTTCACCACGTCCATAACCGAGTGCGAGACCAACTGTTCCAGTCGCCTGACCTGGTGAAGGATAAACGGGTAATTCATAAACAACATTGCCCACCGTAATTTTTGCTAGCGAAGCGCCGTGTTCTTGATCTATTTCTAAATTGTAACCCTTCGCTTCCATGGTAGAAGGGTTCATCGTAATATAATTATCCCACGTCACTTTCGAAATTGGATCTGGCATCTCTTGAAGCCATGGATTATTCGCATGATCTCCAGCTCCGATAGCAGCTTTTTGATACAACACGACCTCCCAATCTCCTGCAACTGGTAAATCTTTTTTCACATTATTCAGCGCTCCATCATTAAACGAAGGTTCAGATGCATTCGCGGCTGTTTTTGACATTACACTATCGTGTACAGTCTTGTTCCAGAACATATCAAAGTTTGGATATGCGCTGGTATCGTATCCATTGTGTCTCCAGGTTTCCTGCATGAAGTTGAGAAAAACCTTGCTGTCCTTACCTTCGCGACTAGCATTATCAGACCAAACGAGGAACGACTCCTGAGCCGCCACGGTGTCGTGTAAAGGGCGTATTGTTGGCTGAGCGATCGCATATTCATTCGCTTTTGGAGAAAAATCATTCCAGGCTTCCAACGCATGGTGATCTGGCACAATAAATTCGCATTTTGTTGCCGTTTCATCAGCGTACTGCGCGAGCGATACTGTCAAATTCACATTCTTCAGTCCTTCAGCAAAACCCTTACCAGTTTTCGCAGAGTAAACAGGGTTTGTGTTGTAGAAGAAAATTGCATCTGGTCCCTTTCCTTTAGCGACGTCAGCAACAAGTTTATTCATCTTATCATCTTCAGAAGCAAACAGTTGAATTGGGTTATTCAAATTGATAGTTTCACTGTATGCACCGATCAATTTATTCAACTTATTCACTAATACCTGGATACCAACACTGTTCGATCCAGAAACAACGAGGCCCGATCCCTTTTTCAAATCGGAAGCCATCTTTTTAACCATTGCAGCATCAACAGATTTTGGTAAAGTAGAATCAACTCCAGTTGACCCCCCTCCACAAGCTTTTATCAGAGTTGACAAAACTGCTGCCTCCTCAGAAGGTTTGATCATGATTCGTTCGTCAGCATTAGAGCCTGTAATCGACATGTTCGATTCAATCTGATAATGCTTAGACATCCAGTCATTATCTGGATTTCTTCGCTCTCCATATTGCTTAACAAACTGTGTTGATAACAACCACGAATTGAGGAAGTCTGCACCAAAACTCACAATTGTTTTTGCTTTTGAAAAATCATAATCAGGAATGATTGCTTTTCCAAAAGTACTTTCGTTGGCTTTGCGCATGCCGTGGTATGAAACCGCATCATATTCGATATGTTCAAAACCAGCGCCACTTGTTGCAGCAGAAACCAGTTGATCCACATCATTTTCAGCTGCAGCTTCTGCCATATCAATGGCTTGTTGATGCTTGTTTTTACCCTCCACGTAATCGCCAAACTTTCGGATCGCACGGTAAGATGAAGGTGAGGCTAGTGTGTTCGACACAACAACAACCTTCCCTTTATTAGCAATAATCTTGTCAAGCTTTTTCTTGATAGCACTATCCACTTCTGCAGTTGCAGTTGGTTCACCATTCGCCTGGGCGTACTCTAGACGCTCGCTATCGTACAATGAAAGAACAGAGCCTATAATCTGAGGATTCACAGTTCCTTTCGTGAATCCGTAATCTTTATTTCCTTTTATAAAAATAGGACGACCTTCTCGCGTTTTAACGAGAATGTTCGCATAAGAGTTTCCGTCGTAATAAGTGGAAGCATACCAAGTAGCAACACCTGGGGTTACTTCTTCCGGCTTGTTTACATAAGGAACCGCTTTTGTCACCGGCGCCTCACATGCGGCAATTGTAGCCGCTGCCACACTAAAGCCTAAAAACTTCAAAAAGTCTCTGCGCGGGGTAGATGATTCAGATAATTGCTCATCATTCATAAACTCATCTACACTCACATCTTTCGTGAACTCTTGATCTCTCTGTTCAACGAAACCAGGCGTTTCATTCAACTCTTCAAGACCTTTCCAATATTTTCTGTTCATTGCCATATCTAATTAAGCTATCAACTCTATTTTACAAATGTTAGTAGTGGCATTTTGCACACTCCCAACCTCCAAGCTCTTTTACGGTCACCTTACCATCTTCCAGATAATCTTCATAAAGTGACTCGTCGTTTTCTAATAAACGCTTGTGAATCTCATCGTAATATCCACCTTCTCCTTCAACTGGTCCACTCGAAACTTCTTTCTTACCATGACACTCTATACACCATCCCATCGTAAGTGTTGGTTTTGTAAGCTGAACATTTCCTTCGATTTTATTCAACTCTTCAACCGGTTTGACCTGAGGAAGCTCTTTTTGTTTCGTCATATCCCCGTGACACTGCTTACAATCAATCCCACCCACTTTTACGTGTTGAGAGTGATTAAAATATACATGATCAGGAAGGCTGTGCACTTTATTCCATACAATATTTTGCGTTTCTCCTGAATAAGCGCCAGCCCCTTCAGGATCAAACCCAGCAGCTTCATATATCTTATTTATTTCTTTCGCTTGGGTCTCGTTACCTTTGATTTGTTTGTGACAGTTCATACAAACATTTACCGTAGGAATACCAGCAGACTTTGACTTATCCGCAGAATTGTGACAGTATTTACAATCAATACCATTCGTCCCAGCGTGAATATCATGAGGGAATTGAATGGGTTGACTTGGCTGATAAGAAGTGACGACGCCTACTTGATAAAGCTGCAAAAACAGTCCGACGATCAGTCCTACAACAATAACTAAAACACCTACACCTACTACTTTTCTGTTTCGGTAAATCCATTTTTTAATTTCATCACCGTAGGTCATTTCATCACCATCTTCCTTGTCAATATATTGCAGCTGACGACGAACACCTCCAACAGACAGAATGATTACAATAAATATAATCGCTACTACATACCAAATCCATCCTAGCGATTGGTCCGTTTCGGCAGATCCACCAACATTTTGAGCCGTTGCTGCGCCAGCATCACCACTCCCTCCAGCGCCAGGCTTAGGTTGTGCATCAACATAATCTAAAATGGCATCGATTTGATCATTCGTTAAACTCGTAAAAAGTGACATCGCTGTTGGAGACCATTCAGAAACTTCCTTAGCGTAAGGATCATTTGCAGCAGCTACTTGCCAGTTCTTGACCCATTGATAAATCGAACCTTCTTTTGCTCCTCCGTCTTCCCATTTCTGGCGAACCTCGTAAAGCTTAGGCCCTGTCATGTCTTTGTGCGGCTGGTGACATGTTGCACACTTGGAGTTGAATAAAGCCTCACCTTCTTGAGCAATACTCGTATTGGAGACTACCATTAAGAGCGCTGAGAACAACGCGAACAACCATCTATTTCCTGTAATAAACATCTGATTCTTAGATATTTTTATTTATAATTTCAAATCATAACATGCCTCAGCAAGACATTTATCGAAAGCAAAAATAGCAGATTCACTACATAAGCTGACAGTTTTATGACAATTTTCACTCCGTTCATTTTAATTTAAAACGATTCTAAATAATTCTCAAGCAGCTATTATTGCTACTTATCTGATAATACAACGCCTAGACGGTCATCCGATCTCGAACACGGTTTTAACTTATTTTTGCAAGTTATACACAAGAACCCTCTATATGTTGATAAAATTTCCGGTAGTCAATACATTTTTGCTAGACGTCCATTAAAAAAGTTAGGTTCCTCTTCTAAATATAGCAATTTTCATCATAAAAAAAGCTCCCTACCTTTCAGATAGGGAGCCTCCACATTTACTTTAAGCACTCTTATTAATCAAGGTCAAACTTTATTCCCTGAGCTAATGGGAGTTCCTTGGTATAGTTAATCGTATTTGTTTGGCGACGCATGTATGCTTTCCATGCATCTGATCCAGATTCACGTCCGCCACCAGTTTCTTTTTCTCCACCGAAAGCGCCTCCGATCTCAGCACCAGAAGTACCAATATTTACGTTTGCAATACCACAATCCGAACCTTCATGAGAAAGGAAATGCTCCGCTTCTCTTAGATTCGTTGTCATAATTGCTGATGAAAGTCCTTGAACGACTCCATTTTGCAATTCTATAGCTTTTGAAAGGTCATTTGAGTACTTCATCACGTAAAGAATTGGTGCAAATGTTTCTTCCTGAACGATATCGTAATGATTTTCAACTTCAATAATCGTAGGTCGAACGTAACATCCTGACTCATATCCTTCGCCTTCTAAAAGACCACCCTCGACAAGCACATTACCGCCTTCTTTTTTGGCTTTTTCGATCGCATTCAAATAGTTATTCACTGCGTCTTTATCAATAAGTGGTCCTACGTGATTGTTTTCATCTAATGGATTACCAATTTTGATCTGTTTATAAGCGCTCGTTAAATTATCAACTACCTTATCGTAAATTGAATCGTGAACGATTACACGACGCGTAGATGTACAACGTTGACCTGCCGTTCCAACAGCACCAAATACAGCTCCAGGTACAACCACTTTAAGGTCTGCATCTGGGGTAATAATCATAGCGTTATTTCCTCCAAGCTCCAACAATGATTTACCGAGACGGGCAGCCACAGATTGAGCTACTGAACGACCCATGCGAATAGATCCTGTTGCAGAGACGAGTGGAACACGCTTATCTTCTGCCAATGCTTTTCCTATTTCAGCATCACCAATAACCATCGATGATACCCCCTCAGGTACATTGTTCTTTTTAAACACTTCGTTCGTGATATTCTGACAAGCAATAGATGTTAGTGGTGTCTTTTCCGACGGTTTCCATAGACAAGCGTCGCCACATGCCCATGCAATAGCTGTATTCCAACTCCACACTGCTACTGGAAAATTGAACGCCGAAATAATTCCTACTACACCTAATGGATGATACTGTTCATACATTCTGTGACCAGGCCGCTCAGAGTGCATCGTAAACCCGTGCAATTGACGCGATAAACCTACCGCAAAATCACAGATATCAATCATCTCCTGCACTTCTCCCAGCCCTTCTTGGTAAGATTTACCCATTTCATAAGAAACAATCTTACCGAGGGGTTCTTTATAATCGCGCAATGCATTACCCAACTGGCGAATCACTTCTCCGCGCTGGGGTGCCGTCCATTTTCTCCATTCAAGAAATCCTTCGTGCGCTTTCATTACTACTTTGTCGTAATCTGATTTTGACGCCAAACGTACTTTTCCGATAACCGATCCGTCCACAGGAGTAATCGAATTAATTTCATCACCTGTCGTGTCCAGCCAATTTTCTCCTGTTGAAGCTCCTTTGTTAATTTCGTTCTTTATTCCAAGTTGATCTAAAACGTTGTTTATATCAACTCCAGACATTACTTCAGCCATTTGTTTTGTTTTTTGATTCATGCAAATTTAAGGAGTTCTTTTGACAATGAAAAGAAATAAACGTGTTTGACTCCAGATGTTTTTTTCTTAACGGCTAGGGCAACTCCTGAATCGCCGCTGAACGCACCTCTACCGATCTATATGCACCGGATTCGAAAGATGTTGAATCCACGATTTTTTTAACTTCATAAATCCGATTGAGCATTTGAACATCCAGCAGATCAAAATCACAAAAATGCGCTGTAAAAGCGGGTGTTATTTTACGGGCATCAGTTACATTTCCATATCCTTGGTTTGTAAATTTTAACGGATTAAAACGTGCAAGGTTCTTTCCTGAATATACAAGTAGATGGTGACCGACCTTCAAATTAATCGAACGCTCCACACCTGATGGAAAAAAAGCACCCCATACACCCCCTCCCTGAGTTGGTTCATATTGTAGTATGAATAAGTCCTTGCTAGAGAAATTTTTTATCTCGTGCGCTTCACCCTTCAACGCTTTTGATGGACGAACGCTATCAAATTGAAAACTGTGCAAAACTGCCTTTTCCATCCCCTCACAATCGCTACTGAATGAACTTCTAATTTCGTAATCGTTCATCATACTCTCACGCAAGCGTTTCACCAATGCATTTTCAATGGATAAATCCGTCCTGACCATCGTGTTTTTTACAGGATTGTAAACCGGAATTCCTTCATACTCGAGTATTTCGGTGGTATCAGATTGATATCCCAAGAGAGAGTCTGCGGCATGAATAGCTTGTTTATCCAAACTATCCAATCCCGAGGTACTCTTGTTATTGTTACCCCCATTAAATTTCTCCACATTATCACTTGTTGTTGGATACCAAATAAACAGACCAACAACAAGAAGTAGCAATAACCCAACACTATAAAGAAGGGGGTTTTTTCCATTCAATCTTCCCGATTTCGATGGTGTCGAATCCAGGTTTACGGCCCATTGTTCGAGCTGTTCTTTATGCTTAACATTAAGGTGTAAGCACAATAGATGCTGAAGCATTTTCCTTTTCTGGAGCAAATTGTTTTCCGAACTGATCATAGTTTTCGCGCGTTCCACCATTTTAATTTTGGCCGAATACACTTCGTTACTCAGCGCATTGAAAAACCGAATGAGCTCTCCGTTTTTCAATTGATCTTCAAACCATTGTCGTTCAGCGTCTCTCTCAACACTGACAGGAACAGTCTGCAACAAATCACCATATAATAACCCTTGCTTATCAGCATCAACTAACTGTATTGCGCTCACGTGAACTATTAAATCTTGCAGAGGTTGTTCAAGACTCCACTTCCTGATTCCTCGATTGATTGTAGCCAATAAATATGGCGTTAAATAAGTTTTATAAGCCTGTTCTAAATAATGTCCTTCGTGTTTGTAAAAGCGCACTTCTTTTCCTTTAAGGGGGCGATCTCCTCGAACGATATATTCGTAAAGTATTGGGTCCTGAAAAACCCACCCGTTGAATACTTTCTTTTCAGGGGCTTCGTGCGCCATCAAAAAAAGAGCGAGCTCTTCTTCTGTGAGCTCGACTCCATCGACGGTTATACTACGATGGCTCTCAAAATAGACATGAGCCCCCTTTTGGAGACTCGTGATTGCCTCTTTGCGCGAAATATCTGTGGACACATCCAGTTTCTCAGCCAACATATACAGTGAAATGAACTTCATACTTCTCTGTGTTTATTGTATTGATAAATGTCCAGCAAAAAATCCGGATCCTGTTCAATATGATTCCCAATAACGATCACGTTGGCACCTCCTTTACTAAGCCTTTCAATGTCATCTGATGAGCGCACACCCCCTCCTACAATCATAGGAATATCCATAAGTTTAGAACGCGTTTCTTGAATGATTTTTTCATTTACTGTATGTTTAGCTCCACTACCAGCATCGAAGTAGATCAGTCGTTTACCTTGTAAAGCCCCTGCTATGGCCGTATTAACAGCAATCGAGGATTTTTGTTGAGGAATAGGCGTCGTTTGACTTACATAGGCAACTGACGATTTCGTGCCACCATCTATAAGAATATAGCCTGTTGGAATGATTTCAGCATTTACATCAAAAACGGCCTGTGCACTCAGCACGTGCTGACCAATTAAATATTCTGGATTGCGACCAGAGATGAGGCTCAAGTACAAAATAGCATCAGCTCCCTTTACAATTTGCTGATGATCACCGGGAAAAATAACCACCGGAGCCTTTGCTTTTCTACGCAGAATTCGAATAGTTTGAAGCATCTGATCTTGAGTCACCGTGCTTCCACCCACAAAAAAATAATCTACTCGCGCAAAATTTGCTTTCTCAACAATTGCGGTAAGCTGCTTCTCATTCAATTTCTCAGGATCAATCAAAACAGCAATCTGCCCGAAACGGGCATTAATTTTTTCCCAAACTTTTTGTGCTTTATTCTTCATAACAAGGTGCTCCACGGTTCACCGAGATCACAAAATCATTGGATCGCTCAATATTCATAGTGACATTGCGTTTGCTTTCAGGAAAACAAATGCGCCCCTCCCAGTGCTCTGAATTAATTTTCGTCAATAGTAAGCTCTCTTTAAAAATAATTGCTTTTCGGCCCGCTAACTTATAAAGTGCTTCTTTGCCCGACCAAACTTTTATCATCTCCACAACGCTTTCTGTATCTAAAGACGCTCTTTCCTTTACACTCAAAAACTTATGTTTAACGCGTAAAACTTTAGACCGGATAGGTTCAAGGTCTAAACCTACAGGAAAACCCGTACAAGTCGCCAACCCAACAACATGGGGCGCATGGGAAATAGAAATAAACCCTTCTCCTTCTATATAAGGCGCGCCTAGAGCCGAATAATGAATGGGGTCGTTTCCAAAAACGAGTGTTCTCAGAACGCGTGTAGCTACGAATTCGCGTCGCCTGGCAGGATGTTTCAGTTTTTCTAATCGTTCAAACTCTCCTGGTAACAAGTTATGTTCATGCTCAGAAGTCACGAAATTTTCATAATAGAGCAAATGCACATCAACGGGGCCATATTTTTTCGTTTCAGTATGAAACATAGAGCGAAAATACCAAAAAAACACTGCTTGTTCGTTCAAGGTTCGTAAAATTTCAAAGCGCTCTAATAGGTTTAATGATCAACACGCATTAAACAAGTAGAGTTAAAATGTAAAATCTGTGTAGTTTAGATCCATCAGTTTTTTAGTCATCAAACCTCTCCAGAATGAAGTAGCTTTTGTTGCTTTTTAGCTTATTCCTTTTCCAGATTACACGGTGCCAGGTGGAGTCATCTAAGGAGCCTGAATCACTAACCGTTCCTGTTACAACAAAGAGGAAGAAATAAAAGAGCTGAACAGCGGCCCAGAAACCATTGTTGATACTTCCGCTAAGAAATCGAAATTCCTTTACGGAAGAGCTGCTTTTTATGCCTCTTTAGCAAAAGAACGCAATTATCCTGAAATCGCTTTAGCATGAAAAGATGAAGTAACAGTATATGTAGCATTCATCTTAGAAAAAGATAGCAGTTTGACAAACATCAAAGTAATACGCGGTATAACAACACCTCTTAATAAAGAGGCGCTGCGACTGGTTAAAGTATCGCCTGCATGCATTCCAGGAGAAGCGCGGAAAGTAGTTGTAAGAACCCCGGTGAGTCTGCCCATTAAATATAATCTGCCTCGAGAAAAATAAAACCTCGGCTGTTTTTAAAGACGCTATTCACTGTTTACGTCTCGAATCATTAATGGTCAAAAAAATTCACCCGTACTGTATTTCAACAATCGCATCAACTGCCTTTTTGAGATGAACTATTTAATCATTCAGTTTTACGGCCTTTATCCGTGATCGCTGCGAACAGTTTAAACTGACACAACCTACTACTCATTCGAATTAGCCGCAACAAAAAACACTACCTTTGTCCTTTCTTTTTTTAGAACCCGTTGGTTGTTAATGAATTTTTATACATTTGCACTCCAATTTTTGAACTTATGGGTTCACAGAATAAATTAGAAATTCCGTTTGAAGGATTAAAAGTAGGAAAGCATACTTTTCAGTTCAATTTAACGGACGCGTTCTTTGATGATATAGCACACTCAATAATCGAAAAAGGTTCGATTCAGGTGGAAATCCTTTTAGATAAAAAGGAGAATATGATGACGGGAGATTTCCAGGTAAACGGATTCATCCAATCCCCTTGTGATCGATGTAATGATCTTGTTTCTTATCCGCTTAATTTTGAACACCGGCTCATTTTTAAATTTGGTGAAGAAGCAAGTGAAGATGAAAACCTCATCATTATTCCTCCGAACGAATACAAGATTCGATTAAGTCCGATATTACACGAATTGCTCACGGTGGAAGTCCCACCGCGATTAGTTCATGAAGAAAATGAATGCAATCAAGAAATGTTAGACTTACTCGACGAATATGCACAATCATCATCGAAAACCTCTTCGGAGGAAGAAGATATTGACCCCCGATGGGAGGCTTTAAAAAGGATAAAAAACAATTAAATAAAAAACAATAGAAATGGCACATCCAAAAAGAAGAACCTCGACAAAACGCAGAGATAAACGCCGTACGCACAAAAAAGCGCAAACGCAAAACATCGCGACATGTTCTGAAACTGGACAGTCTCACCTGTATCACCGTGCACACTGGCACGAGGGCAAACTTTATTACAAAGGACGCGTAATTGCTGAAAAAGAGGTAGCTGTTTAATCGCTTAAAGCGATTGATAGACGCACTTCATTCCTATGGTAATTGGAATAGACATTAGTGGTGGTGACTTTGCGCCCAAGGCAAACGTTTTGGGGGCTGTTTTGGCATTGCGTAAACTTCCAGATTTTGTACGCATTGCCCTTATTGGTGATCAAGAAAAAATCCAACCGCTTCTATCAGACGTCGAGTCGTCTGTTGAAGAGCGATTGATTCTTGTTCACGCGCCAGAGGTGATTACAATGCACGATCATCCTACACGGGCACTTCCTCAAAAGCCGAATAGCTCAATCGCTGTTGGTTTCGAAATGCTTTCTAAAGGAAAAATCCAGTCGTTCGCGAGCACAGGAAACACTGGGGCAATGCTCGTCGGCGCCATGTATAAAGTCAATGCTATCCCTGGAGTAATTCGTCCATGCATCACCTCGATACTTCCTGTGGAGAGCGGTGGTAACTCGCTCATACTAGACGTAGGTACGAATGCCGACTGCAAACCTGATGTTTTATATCAATTTGCGCGCCTCGGTTCATTGTATGCCAAAAATGTGCTAGACAAAGAAAAGCCGCGTGTTGCTTTATTAAATATCGGTGAAGAAGAGTCAAAAGGCAATCTACTTACCCAATCTGCTTACAAGTTAATGAATGGGACTAAAGATATCCACTTTGTGGGTAATATCGAGGGTCGTGACCTCTTTACAGGTAAGGCAGATGTAGTTGTCTGTGATGGTTTTACGGGTAATGTAGTCTTGAAACAAGCCGAAGGCATCTACAGTATTATGAAAAAGCGTGGAATCAAAGACGACTATTTTGATCGATTTAATTATGAAAATTACGGAGGAACACCTATTTTAGGTGTGAATTCTGACGTAATTATAGGACACGGAATCTCAAATGAGGTTGCCGTTCAAAACATGTTGATACACGCCTTTGAGGTTGCAAACTCCAGGCTGACAAACAAAATTAAAGAAGCTTTTCAGAAATGAGCAATATAACAGCAGCAATAACGGGTGTACAGGGGTATTTACCCGATCGTGTGATGACGAACAAAGATTTTGAAAAAATTATTGAAACATCTGACGAATGGATCACTACACGCACAGGAATTAAGGAGCGCCGTATATTAGAAGATGGCAAGGCGACCTCAGACATGGGTGCACAGGCTGTTAAAAAGCTACTTGAAAAGAAAAACATAGACCCTTCCGAAATTGATTTGGTTATTTGTGGAACTGTAACTCCAGACTACCCATTTCCTGCTACTGCTAATGTAATCAGCGACAAGGTAGGCATGAAGAATGCTTGGAGTTTTGATATCAATGCAGCATGTTCAGGGTTTATCTACTCGCTCGCCACGGGGGCTCAATTTATTGAGACAGGTAAATACAAAAAAGTAATTGTCGTCGGAGCAGATAAAATGAGTTCCATTATAGATTACGAAGATCGAGCAACATGCGTTATTTTTGGCGACGGTGGCGGAGCAGTATTACTCGAGCCCAATGAAGACGGATTCGGGGTTATTGACAGTGTTCTCCAAAGTGATGGCGAAGGAAGAAAATATTTGATTCAGCCTGCAGGAGGCTCTAAGCAGCCAGCCTCACACGAGACCGTTGATCAGCGGCTTCACTACGTACACCAAGAAGGAAAAGCGGTCTTTAAGTTTGCTGTGACAAACATGGCCAATGTTTCAGCGGAAATTATGAATAGAAACAACCTTACTGCTGATGACGTGGACTGGCTTGTTCCTCATCAGGCCAACCTGCGAATTATCGATGCCACTGCCAACAGAATGGGACTGTCATCGGATAAAGTAATGGTAAATATTCAAAAATATGGAAACACCACGGCAGGCACCCTTCCTCTATGTTTATGGGATTGGGAAAGCAAATTAAAAAAAGGTGATAACCTCGTACTTTCTGCATTTGGTGGTGGATTTACTTGGGGAGCACTTTATTTGAAGTGGGCTTATAATTCTTAATTAAAATACTTACATTTATTCCCTAAAAATTCATGAATGATGAATCAAAAAGAAATTCAAGACCTTATTAAGTTCGTCTCCAAATCTGGAGTTACAGAAGTAGAAATCGAAGAAAAAGATTTCAAGATTACGATTAAGTCGGAATCTAAGAAGAAAAAAGAAAAAGAAGAAAACACGGTTTACATCCAGCAACCGATGCCTCAGCAAATGCCTCAACAACAAGTTCAGGCTCCTGCTCCGCAACCTCAGCCTGAACAGCAGGCTCAAAGCCCTGCTCCTAGCCCTAACGATGGCGGCGGATCAAAGGCTGAAGCAAAAGAGGATGACAACTTACTCACGATAAAGTCGCCAATGATTGGAACATTTTATCGCGCGTCATCGCCTGAAAAACCGTTATTTGTTGAAGTAGGAGATACAGTAAAAACAGGTGACACTGTTTGTATCATTGAAGCAATGAAGCTATTCAACGAAATTGAATCCGAAGTTTCAGGTAAGATAGTAAAAGTACTGGTTGATGACGCAACGCCAGTAGAGTACGACCAGCCTTTATTCCTGGTTGAACCGTCATAAATTTCATGTAGAATTTTAAATACCCAAAAGGCACATGTTCAAAAAAATATTGATTGCCAATAGGGGCGAAATCGCATTACGTGTAATTCGCACGTGTAAAGAGATGGGGATCAAAACTGTCGCTGTTTACAGTACAGCTGATAAAGACAGTCTCCATGTTCGATTCGCCGATGAAGCTGTATGTATAGGTCCGGCTCAAAGTGCTCAGTCCTATCTACAGATCCCTAATATTATTGCTGCGGCAGAGATCACGAATGCTGACGCCATACATCCTGGTTATGGTTTCCTTTCCGAGAACGCAAAATTCTCAAAAGTATGTCAGGAGCACGACATCAAGTTTATTGGTGCCACACCTGAACAAATTGATGGAATGGGCGATAAAGCTACGGCTAAAGCAACCATGATTAAAGCAGGGGTTCCATGTATCCCTGGATCTAAAGGGCTCTTAAAAGACCTGGATGATGCTTACAAAATCGCTGAAAAAATCAAATACCCCGTCATACTAAAAGCAACTGCCGGAGGAGGTGGTAAAGGAATGCGGATTGTTTGGAAGAAAGAAGAGATGGAAAAAAACTGGGATTCCGCACGTCAGGAATCTAAAGCTGCTTTCTCCAATGATGGTCTTTACATGGAAAAGTTCATCGAGGAACCACGACATATCGAAATTCAAATTGCTGGAGATCAACACGGTAACGCATGTCACATGTCAGAACGTGACTGTTCTATTCAACGTCGTCACCAAAAGCTCGTTGAGGAGACTCCCTCTCCATTCATGACGGCTAAACTCCGAAAGAAAATGGGAGAGGCAGCTCGCAAAGCAACGAAAGCTGTTGATTACGAAGGTGTTGGTACTGTTGAATTCTTAGTTGATAAAAATCGCGATTTCTACTTTATGGAAATGAATACGCGAATTCAAGTAGAGCATACCATTACAGAGGAAGTGATCAATTTTGACCTGATTAAAGAGCAGATTAAGATTGCAGCAGGTGAAAAAATAAGTGGAAAAAATTACGAACCAATTATGCATTCGATCCAATGTCGTATCAACGCAGAGGATCCGTATAATGACTTTCGTCCATCGCCTGGTAAAATTACAGAATACCACGAGCCCGGAGGACACGGCATTCGAATTGATACACATGTTTATGCAGGATACACGATTCCACCACACTATGATTCTATGATTGCAAAGTTAATTACGGTGGCTCAAACGCGCGAAGAAGCCATTTTAAAAATGCGCAGAGCACTGGATGAATATATTATCGAAGGCGTGAAAAGCACTATTCCATTCCACATTAAACTGATGAAGGATGAACAATTTAACAAAGGGGAATTCACGACTAAATTTATGGATGATTTTGAATTTTGAATCAACTTCTAGCATTTAGTTCTTAAAAGCTACTTCTCAACGAAGTGGCTTTTTTTATGGGCGCTTGGTAGGTAATGCAATCCAAAGTGCGATCAACAGCACCCCGGCCAACGAAAAATAGGTTGCGTTTTTTATTAAAAGCTGTTGAAAGGCCAATCCGTATATTACCAATAAAATACTCACTAATAGCAGTACTCCATTCCCGCTGATTTTTTGAGCTCTTATCAACAAGTAAAAATGAACCAAGATACCTAGTGTTCCTGCCACAATAGCTATGAACGGCGTTACTTTGCCCACAATCAAACTGTCCCAACCTAACACTGAAAACAGGTAGGGGGCAATAATGGCTATCAATCCAATTACAATACTGTATGTTGCCCATTTTGCCATGTTTCAAATATAGGGATTAATTTTACCCTGAGATAGAGCGCTTTCTTTATAAAGTTCCGATAAACACGCATTCGACAGACCTTAGTTCCGGTCTTCGAGAAGATAACAGGAATAAAGCGTCCTCTCACTTTTAAAATCATCAATAATTCGTTATTTTCAACGCGATGAAAAAGCATTTTGTAAATATCAACGCTGATCTCGGTGAGGGGGCTGGGCAAGACGTCTTAATCATGCCTTACTTATCGAGCTGCAACATTGCTTGTGGTGGTCATACTGGTGACGAAAACACGGTGGAAACCACAATTCAGATGGCTCAAGATCATCAGGTGAAAATTGGGGCACATCCCTCCTACCCTGATCGAGCGCATTTTGGTCGAAAGCGTCCTGATATTGACAACATTGCTTTGGAAGAAAGTATTATGGAACAGTTAACGCTTTTTTTTAAGATCGCAGGTCAACAATCCCTAGACGTGCATCACATCAAAGCTCACGGTGCTCTCTATAATGATGCTGCACGAGACGAGAATACAGCAACTTTATTTCTGAATGCTATACGGCGTCTTGGTATCACGTGTAAAATATATGCCCCTTTTAACTCTGTGCTTCACCACCTCGCAGCACCAACTTTCGAGGTGGTTTACGAGGCATTTATTGACCGCATGTATAACGAGGATTTATCGTTAGTGAACCGCAATAACGCAAAAGCGCTTCACCAAAACCCTAAGGCAGCTTGGAAACAATTATACGATCTCTATTTTTTAGAAGAAGTAACTACCATCACGGGGAAAAAAGTAGCGATCAAGGCAAACACTTTTTGTATTCACGGCGATCATCCAGAAGCCTGTAACATGCTCCAGTACATTCGGGAAAAACTCACAGAAATACCCGCTGAATAATGAAAACAACACCCTCTATAACCCGCTTTGGTGATGAAGCTATTCGACTCACATGGTCAACCAAAATTGATATCTCAACTCATCAATTAATGATGGCGTGGATCGAAATATTGAACGAACAGTACAACACCTACCTACTCGATTTCACTTTAAGTTATAATGAACTCTTACTGTACATACGGGACCCTCAACAAATTCATTCTTTTTTGGAAGAACTCGAACAGCTATGCTCTACTTCTATGAAACCAAAAAACCGGCCAGGTGAAACGGTGTATATACCTGTTTGTTATGATCAAGAGGTTGCTGCTGATCTTAAAACATTCTGCCAAGACAAATCAATTGCGGTGAATGATTTGGTGCGTTTACATACAAAGGTTCGCTATCCAGTTCATTTTATAGGCTTTCTCCCAGGGTTTCCTTACCTCGGCGGTTTAGATAAACAACTTTTTAAAGCTCGCAAAAGCAAACCACGTTCATCCGTTCCTGAAGGTTCTGTAGGTATTGCTGGTCATCAAACCGGTGTATACCCTACTGCATCGCCAGGGGGTTGGAATATTATAGGTCGAACTCCCATGAAGTTTTTCGACCCTGAGTCACATCCTCCGTCCTTGCTTAAACCCGGTGATGACATCCAATTTTATTCGATTTCAGTTAAAACTTTTTATACATTAAAAAACGAAATTGCCAAGCAAAGTATCACGTCGCTGCGCGATCAACATCTAATATATTTTAAGCGCTATGATTGAATTTTTACATGCCGGTCTTCATACCACAATTCAGGATGGTGGAAGAAACACATATCGTTCCAGAGGTATCCCTGTATCTGGGGCTATGGACCAGCAAGCCTTTCACTTTGCCAATTTTTTACTTCGGAACGACCCGGAAACCCCTGTATTTGAATTTACTCAGCAAGGTCCAAAATTGTTCTTTCATGCAAGAACTCATGCAGTGCTGACGGGGGGCTCATACGAGGCGACTTTGAACGGAGCCCCAGTACCCTATGCGACACCCTTTTTTATACCTGCTAAAAGTGAGCTACATATCAAACACCTTTACGAAGGCAATTACGGTTATTTGAGTATCGAAAATGGGTTTCACGCTCACCAAGTTCTGGGAAGCGCCAGCTACTGTCCAGCGGTTAACGACGCAGCAAAGTGTAAAAAAGGAGGCAATTATGTTTTTGTGCGTACCATCCAAAATTATGAAGAAAAACATGCACAAGTAAGCCGTGGATTTGCGAAACAGCAGAAAACTAAGGTGCCCGTTTATGCAGGGCCTGAATTTGACCTTCTCTCAGCTGAAGACCAGTCAGCGCTAGTTTCATCAAATTTCAGTATTAGTGCACACAGTAGCAGGATGGCAATACAACTCAACCATTCCTTGAACTGCAAAGCTGAGGATATTTTAACCGCTCCTGTACAACCTGGCACAGTGCAGCTTACCCCTGGTGGTGATCTGATTGTATTGATGCGCGATGCACAAACAACTGGCGGTTATGCACGTATTCTGCAATTATCGCATGCGGGGGTCAATAGCATTGCTCAATGTGGTGTAAATGAGCAACTCACTTTTTCCATGATAAAATAAGATTTCATTCATTTAAATTTAAACGTCTCTATGAGTAGAATAGCACCTTCTGGACAACCTTCTGTTGAAGTTTGGGGTATCGAAATTATGGAACCCGTGGTGACGTTCACAGATATGTGGATAGCCGCCGTTTGTATTTTTGCCTATTTCAAGCTGCGCAAACTCAACAAGAAAGGACGTGTGCACCAATACATCCGCTTATATTTTGGAATCATGGCCATTGCCACCATACTGGGTGGATTGTTGGGTCATGCCTTTCAACACGTTGTAGGATTAAGCTGGAAACTCCCAGGCTGGCTGATCAGTATGCTCGCAGTCATGGCTATTGAGCGTGCTTCAATCATGCACGCCCTACCTATATTGAATAAGCGCTTTGGAAAACTCCTTGAAGTAGCCAACGTCGTCGAGCTTCTCACGTTTGCCATCATCACTTTTTCAACGCTCAACTTTTTCTTTATCCAGATTCATTCCGCCTACGGTTTAGGTCTTGTTGTTTTACCCATACATTTTTACGTTTACTGGAAATCTGGCAATGAGGGGAGCCGTATCTTCTTTCTAACCGTTCTTTTCGCCATACTCGCAGCATTTTTCTACACAAGTGAAATAGGAATACATAGGTGGTTTAATCATCTCGACCTCGCTCATACAGTAATGGCGATCAGTATGTATTTCTTTTATCGCGGTGCACGAAAGCTCAAAGTATTGTCGAAGGACGATCTTCGAACAGAAAAAATATCTTTCATGACCGCAATGAAGCAGAGTGTTAAGCGTAAAAAGTGAAAACTATTCCTTCTTCTGGAACGATCTTATTAAATAGTGTTTCAATCTTCCTTTTCTAATTCAGGAAAGTAGATGCGATCTTTCACAATAATAGCTTCTGGAAACTCTTCCAGGAGTTGAGCGCGCACCTTTTCCGCCTCCAATCGCGTACGGAAATCACCCAGTAATAGATTATAATTTGGTGCTTTATACTCAATATATGTTTCTGCACCTGAATTGCGGGTTAAAATTTTGGAGCGCGCCTCATCCACATTCTTCCGTTTCTGATCAAAATAAAGCTGTACACGAAAGCCATCTATCTGTGGGGCCTGAGCCGGTGGAATTTTGGCCGCCTTAAAATCGACTAATTTGTCGATGCGCGGATCTTTTTTAATGGTTACTGATCCTCTTTCAAAAACGGTATCCTCTGATATCGTATCGCGATCATTTACAGCTGTTGTTTCCCGCGTTGCTTCCTTTTCAGCCTGACCTCCTTCAGTCTTCCACCATTCTTCAGCCTGACCAAATGTTAAGAAGGCATTTATAAAGAAGAAAAGGAAAAACATTCTATGCATAACCGCTTTTTTGACAAATTTAAGGAATTAATTCGTATTCTCTTAAACAATTGCCATGCCACACGCTTACATAGCTAACATTAATGTAAATCATAAAAAATTTTTATTCGTCGATCAAAACTATATATTTGTTGCGTGAATCGACAACGTACATATTGTTTCATTTGCCTTGTGAGTTTGATGTTTTTTTTCACAAACTCCGTTCTTTTTATCTGTGATTCTATTTTTAGCAGTCTCGCTGAACATTACATCGAACAGTCTGACCTAATGGAAGGCGAAACAGAAAACGAAAGTGAATCAAAAAAACCAACACAAAACCCCACCGAGGAAGAAGAGGAACATGCCTCCTTTAAATTTCCAACTTTTACTTCTCACCAAGAAACATTCACGGCTACATTCACGACTCAATTCTACTGGTACAACCTTAGCCTAAACATACCCACAGAACCCCCTGAACAAGCTGTTTAGTTATTCCTGACACTGATCACCAATATCCAAAACAGGTGACGCCTGTTTTCATGATTAAATTGATTTTACGAATAGATTGACTTTACGTCAACAAACAGCTTGAATACAATGAAAAATAACTCATTTCTTAAGAATTTAAAATATGACCTCCCATCTGGTTTGGTGGTGTTTTTGGTGGCACTTCCCTTATGCTTAGGGATTGCTCTCGCTTCAGGAGCACCAATGTTTGCTGGAATAATCGCTGGAATTGTCGGTGGTATAATTGTCGGTACGCTGAGTGGCTCTTCCTTAGGGGTTTCAGGTCCCGCTGCCGGACTTGCCGTTATTGTGGCAGACAGCATCAAAGAACTAGGTACTAACGCCGCTGGAGAATTTGATATGATGGCTGGTTTCCAGGCCTTCTTAGTTGCTGGTGTCATAGCAGGTATTATTCAAATTATTCTCGGAGCAGTTCGCGCCGGGATTATAGGCTATTATTTTCCGACTTCTGTGATCCAGGGAATGCTCGCAGGTATTGGTATAACGCTTATATTAAAACAAATTCCTCATGCTCTGGGTTGGGATAAAAACCCAGAAGGAGAATGGGAGTTTTTTCAAACCGATGGTCACAATTCCTTTTCTGAAATCGGTTTTGCCTTGGAGAATTTCACGTTCGGCGCTCTGCTCATTACGCTGGTGTCAATTGCGATTTTAATTCTCTTTCAGCAATCCTTCATGAAAAAAAACAAGGTATTTAGCCTTATTCCAGGGCCACTAATTGCTGTGATATCTGGTATTGTTATCAATGAACTGTTAAAAGCCTATTTTCCCGATCTTGCCCTTTTCAACGAACGCGAAGTCGTAAATGGATCAACATTGGAAAACAACCACATGGTGAGTATTAAGGCAGCCGACAGCGATAAACCTTATTACGGGTTACTCACGTTCCCCGACTGGAGTATCCTTAAAAATCCGAGCATCTATGTCATTGGTTTCACAATGGCAATTGTAGCAAGTTTAGAAACACTGTTGTGTGTTGAAGCCACAGATAAACTGGATCCACAAAAAAGAACAACACCAACGAATCGCGAATTGTTTGCCCAAGGAACCGGTAACGTCGTATCTTCTTTAATTGGAGGTCTGCCTGTTACGCAGGTAATCGTTAGAAGTTCTGCCAACATCGATTCTGGCGGAAAAACAAAAATGGCCGCGATTTCGCATGGATTTTTCCTGGCAGCATTTGTTTTATTAATGCCTTGGTTATTGAATATGATCCCCCTTTCTTGTCTGGCAGCGATATTATTAATGGTTGGGTATAAACTAGCAAACGTTGGGCTATTCAAAAAAATGATCAAAAACGGACTCAGCCAATTTATACCGTTTATAGTAACGATATTGGTTATCGTTTTTGCCAATCTATTGTGGGGTATCATTGCAGGATTAGCGGTAGCCATCTTCTATATTTTAAAGCGCAGTTACGAAAACGCATTGTATTCCAAGTTTATTGAAAAAGAAGAAGGAACGCGAAACAAAACCATAATTAAACTTGGAGATGTTGTGTCTTTTTTCAATAAAGGCCACTTACACAAACGCTTAAGTGAGCTCGACGAAGACTGTTTTGTTGTCTTTGATGGATCCAGAAATAAACACATGGATCACGACATCTTCGAGTTGCTGGAAGACTTCATGATCAATGCACAATCCAAAAATATCAAAGTAGAGTATGTAGGTTTTGATACAAACCGATCCAAGAAACTGATTAGTTTTATAGAAGAAATGAAAGAAAAATATGATAACGTAGAAGAAAGAGAACCAAAGTAATACATGATGATTCTCTTCTCATTGAAATAAAATTTTAAATTATGAAAACACATACAAAAGAAACACAAAGCCAGCTAACCCCAGACGGAGCAAAACAATTATTAATTGAGGGTAATGATCGCTTTGTTGCCGGTAAAATGGCAGAGAGAAACTTAATGGATCAGGTAAATGACACGATAGACGGTCAATTTCCGCACTCTGCAATCTTAAGTTGTATCGACTCCAGAACGTCTTCTGAGTTAATCTTTGACCAGGGCATTGGTGATGTTTTTAACGCACGTGTCGCTGGAAACATCGTTAACGAAGATGTACTCGGCTCGCTTGAATATTCCTGTAAAGTAGCGGGCTCAAAATTGCTCCTGGTGCTCGGTCACTCCAAATGTGGTGCCGTAACAGCAGCTTGTAAAAATGTAGAAATGGGAAATATTACTGCGCTATTGAGCAAAGTAAAACCCGCGATTTCTAAAGTATCTTCTTCCGTTGATGATATTACAGCCCCTGACGCCGTTCAAAAAGTAGCAGACCAAAATGTGATGCACGCGATTGATGAAATTCGCAATAAAAGCCAGGTACTCGCAGAATTGGAAAAAAACGGAGAGATCAAGATTCTCGGTGGAATGTATGATATTGAGACTGGCAAGGTGTCCTTTTTTGAATAGAATAGATGATTCCCTTTACCCCGTATGGGTGCGTTACAATATGCCCATACGGGGTGGAGTTAAAAAACCTTCTTTTTCTCCGATCGCAGGTATTTGATCAGGTAAAACCCATTAACAAAAACAATGGCGACGTTTGTGATGATGATTGGCCATGAATTAATCAAAATTCCATAAGCGATGAAGAAAGAACAACCAATAATATTTACCGTTCGCAGGGTTCCGATCTTCTTCATCACAAAAGAAAGCAGCACAAATAACGAGGCCGCATAACCAATCAATTCAATATAAGTTGGCATATTTACTAACCTTCTGGTTCGTCTTCAAGATTGAGATCAAGTCCCAGTTCTTTTAATTGCGCTTCATCAATTGTAGCTGGTGCATCAATCATAACGTCTCTTCCTGCATTGTTCTTAGGGAAAGCAATATAGTCACGAATCGAGTCTGATCCTCCCATTGTTGCCACTAATCGATCAAGTCCAAAGGCGATACCTCCGTGTGGTGGTGCGCCGAATTCAAAAGCATTCATCAAGAACCCAAATTGTTTTTGTGCTTCTTCATCCGAGAATCCAAGGTGCTTGAACATCACTGCCTGAAGATTTCTATCGTGAATTCTGATCGAACCGCCACCGAGCTCAACACCGTTCATCGCAAGATCGTAAGCGTTAGCTCTAACTTTTCCAGGTTCTGAATCCAGGAGATCAATATCTTCTTGTTTTGGAGAAGTAAATGGATGGTGCATCGCGTGATAACGCTCTGTTTCTTCATCCCATTCTAACAACGGAAAGTCAACCACCCACAAGGGCTTAAATTCATTTGGATTTCTTAATCCTAGTGCATTCCCCATGTGTAAACGAAGATCATTCATTTGACCTCGAGTCGTTTCTTTTTCTCCGCTTAAAACAAGCAACAAATCACCTGGCTTTCCTCCCATTTGATCAGCCCATTCCTTAAGGTCTTCCTGACTATAGAATTTATCTACTGAGCTTTTATAGGTTCCGTCTTCGTTACACTTCACGTAAACGAGTCCTTTCGCTCCCACTTGTGGACGCTGTACCCACTTGGTGAGTTTGTCCAATTGTTTTCTGGAGTATGATGCACATCCCTCTGCCACGATACCCACGACCAATTCAGCAGCATCAAATATCTTGAAGCCTTTATTTTGAGTAAGCTCCGTAATATCTTGAAACTCCATTCCAAAACGTATATCGGGCTTGTCTGAACCATAACGCTCCATAGCCTCGGCGAATGTCATTCTCGGGAAATTTTCATCAAATTCAATTCCACGACACGCTTTAAACAAGTGTTTGACCAAACCTTCAAAAGTATTCAATACATCTTCTTGTTCTACAAATGACATTTCACAGTCAACCTGCGTAAATTCGGGCTGTCGATCTGCACGCAAATCTTCGTCTCGGAAACATCTTACGATTTGATAATACCGGTCGACCCCTGAAATCATTAATAATTGTTTGAACGTCTGAGGCGATTGAGGCAAGGCATAAAACTCACCTTGATTCATACGGCTCGGTACAACAAAGTCACGTGCTCCTTCTGGTGTCGATTTGATCAAATAAGGCGTTTCCACATCCATGAAATCTTCTCCGTCCAAATATTTTCGTGTTTCGAGTGCTACTTTATTCCGCAATCGTAACTTTTCCTGAATAACTTTTCTTCGAATATCCAGGTAACGATGCTTCATACGTAGCTCATCTCCACCATCTGTATCTTCTTCGATGGTGAAGGGAGGCGTTTTTGCCGCATTGAGCACGTTCAATTCATTGACTTTGATCTCCACATCACCTGTAGAAATGTTTTTGTTTTTACTAGATCGTTCAATGACTTCACCGTTTATCTGAATCACAAATTCGCGCCCCAGTTTGCGCGCAACTTGATTGAGTTCGTCGTTATCTTCCGTGTTAAAAGCCAACTGCGTAATTCCGTAACGGTCGCGCAAATCAACGAAGGTCATTCCTCCCATCTCGCGTGTTCGCTGTACCCAACCGGCCAACGTTATACGCTCTCCTACATGCTCAAGGCGTAATTCTCCACAGGTATGTGTTCTGTACATAGCTCTTTGTATTTGAGGGCAAAAATAGAAAGAATTCACCGATTCTATTCCTGAATGAAATACATTGTTCGATTTTACAGTTCGCTTTAATTCATCACAGCTCTTTTTCGTAAAAGTAGCTCCGGCAGGAATCGAACCTGCATCTAAAGTTTAGGAAACTTTTGTTCTATCCATTGAACTACGGAGCCAATGTTTTAGTGGTAAAGCATGATGCAAAATTACCAGAAATTTAGATATAACCATCGAAAGAACTGATCAGGGCATCGTGTCAGCTAGTGTGCTATGTTCTTTTAACCCACTTTGTTCATGAAACCCACTACGTTCTTTCATGAATATCATAAGGATCGTGCGGGGAAAAGCGGATTCGCTGAACCCAACCTAAAAGTGTTATTGTATTTCCACCATTCGAAATTCTCAATTATGCATTCTGTGCATGGCTGATTCTGTTTTGGATAAAAAGTAGGATTTGTTTTTTCGTTGGTATGCTAAGTTTTTTGATAAAATAGGATTATTCACCTCATTCCATGGTGAAAGGAAGGTTAGTTTTACTAAGGTCATAATCTCGATAATCAGCTCTATACCTCCCTTTTTTCCCATAAGTTAACGCTCCTGATATCAACCAGTTTTTTGCAAATACTTTGTGATAACTTAAGGTCGAATTAACACCTATTTGTCTGTAGCTCACATCAAAGCCTATACGCTGTTGAGCTAAAACAAAAAGCGGAATAAAAAAACAATAAATGATATGGATTTCATAACAAAATTAAAACGAGGGAATTAAACTCATATTGTAACGACCAACCCGTTTGCTAAAGCAATGTAAAAAAGGCTATTTAATTTGTTTTTTGTTGTTCTCGTACTAAGCCGTACTTTTGTGTTTACTTTTTACCTTGGAATGACAAAAATCCGCGACATAGAATTGGGAGACTTCCCTTTATTACTTGCTCCAATGGAGGACGTGAGTGACCCTCCTTTTCGTGCCTTGTGCAAAGAAAACGGAGCCGATTTGATGTATACGGAATTCATCTCATCGGAGGGATTGATCCGCGATGCGGTGAAAAGTGTTCAAAAGCTGGATATTTTCGAATATGAGCGCCCTGTAGGCATTCAAATCTTCGGAAATGATATCGAAAGCATGAAGCGCGCTACTGAGATCACAGAAAAGACCAATCCTGACATCATCGATATCAATTACGGATGTCCCGTTAAAAAAGTAGCTTGTAAAGGTGCTGGAGCAGGAATTCTTCAAGACATCCCTAAGATGGTCGAAATGACCAAAGAGATCGTGAAGAGCACACACCTGCCGGTAACTGTAAAAACCCGCCTCGGGTGGGACGACAACACAAAATACATCGTAGAAGCTGCAGAGCGATTACAGGATGTAGGCATAGAAGGAATCTCAATTCACGGTCGTACGCGGAAACAAATGTACAAAGGCGAAGCAGACTGGAGATTGATCGCTGATGTAAAGAACAATCCTCGTATGCACATTCCAGTATTTGGTAATGGTGACATTAACACTCCTGAAAAAGCAGTAGAATACAAAAATAAATATGGGGTAGATGGTTTAATGATTGGTCGAGCGAGTATTGGCTATCCCTGGATATTTGACGAGATTAAACATTTTTACAGAACTGGTGAGCATTTACCCAAACCGACACTAAAACAGCGCGTCGACGTCACCAAACGCCACCTCGAGATGAGCATTAAATGGAAAGGTGAGAAGCTCGCGCTAGTCGAAATGAAACGCCACTACACCAATTATTTTAAGGGAATCCCGCATTTTAAACCGTACCGCACGAAGTTAGTCACGACCTTTGACCTGAACGAAGTATTCGACACACTGGATGAAGTGCAAGAGCGGTTCGGGGAGACGGAGTTTTTGGTGTAGTGATAAAGCGTCACACTGCTAATTAAGTAAATACACCTAGGGGTCTAAAGTTAATACATAGTGCTCTTTCTGCTATTTCCTGGAGATTTTTTTCTAATTCCATTTTATGTAAAAATCATTGTCTCTTTCGATATATGTTTGCAAAAAAAAGTCATGTCAAACGTATTCTTAAAAGAAGAAAGAGTAAAAGTACAGATGATCAATGAGATCCTGAAGTATTCAGATAAGTATCGCAACAGATGCGAGTTGGAATCTAAAGTTTTCAGTGAGATCAAGTTCATTTACTATGATTGTAAAACACCTGTCATCCAAATGCATAGACGCGCTTGTTAAACAGAATACTATTATCTCCATTGAAAGTAATAGAACCCATTGAGTAAATCAACTGTTTTTATATTTTACTCATGAAAAAAGCCTGTTTTTAAAGTGAGGCCACCGTTCTTTAAAATGCTATTTTTTCAACCGATTTCATTACTAGCTATCACTCCCTTGGACTTTCTCTTATTGGGGTGTGGGACAACAATGAGATAAGCATTTAAAGGAAAGTTTGTAAGGCTTCAATTCAGGAGAAATGAACAAAGCAAAAACGCTCATTTTTCAACTTTGGCAGATTTTTTGTATATTCTATACTGAAATTAAAAATGAAAGCCATGAAAAAATTGATCGCAATACTCACAGTAGCAGGTTTGATCGTTGGTATGACTAGTTCTACCAAGGTGTATTACCCTTCCGTACAGTCCAAAAGCTTTACGAGTGGCGAAAAACTAAGGTACCGAATCACATACGGTATAATGGACGCTGGTGAGGCTGTCCTTACGGTAAATGAAACCTCCGAGAAAGGAGCTAACGGTCGTCCTTTGTACCATGTGAAAGGAGAAGGAAAAACACTTGGTGCGTTTAGTCTTTTCTATAATGTAGAAGATATTTACGAATCTTATATTGACAAATCTGGTGTTTTCCCCTGGAGGTTTGTTCGCGATGTAAACGAAGGTGGTTATGAAATCAATCAGGAGTATAAGTTTAAACAGGATAAACAAAAAGTAGTCGACGATAAAGGAAAGGAATACAAAGTTCCCATGGGAATTCAGGATATGATCTCCTCTTTCTATTATGCGAGAACGTTGGATTTTAAAAATATGAACCCTGGTGATGTTACAACATTTAAGTGTTTTATGGATGGAGAAGTCTGGCCGTTAAAAGTAAAGTTTGTAGGTACAGAAGAAATCAAAATTCGTAAAGGTAAATTTGAATGCCTCAAGTTTCAGCCTGTAGTTCAAGAGGGTCGCTATTTTGAGGACGACGATGATGTTGAATTTTGGGTAACGAATGATGCTAACAGAATCCCTGTGCTCGTTAAAGCAAAAATTCCAGTAGGTACAGTAAAAATGCACCTTGTTGAATGGGAAGGATTAGTTGGTAACCTCGCAAAAAAGTAAAAATTGTTTTTAGCTATTAAACCCCGAAGCACGTAGAAAACCTGCGTGCTTTTTCTATTGCTAAGGGATTAATCTCCCAGCAATAGAAAAAAATCTTCTGTTTCATTAACTTTGTAGTATGGTAGTTTATAATGTTACAGTTAGTATTGATGAGCAAGTAGCCGAAGAATGGCTCGACTGGATGCGCAAAACCCACATCCCCGAAGTAATGAAAACTGGACACTTTAGAGATAGTCGATTATGTCGCGTTCATGGCGAAGAAGAAGGAGGAACCACTTACGCCATTACGTATCTGGCTTATTCAGAAAAAGACCTCAACACTTATGAGGAAAAACACGCCCCACAACTTCAGGCAGAACATACTGAAAAGTTTCAGGGAAAATTTGCAGCTTTCAGAACCTTGCTCTCTGTTGTTGATGAATTCAAGCATGAATGACTGTCCGACCTAAAAAACACTTAGGTCAGCACTTTCTCGTTGACCACAATATCAGTCGAAAGATTGCAGATCATTTTTCGGGTTTCAAGGGGGTGTGTAATTTGTTGGAGATCGGTCCCGGAACAGGTGCGATCACACAATTCTTACTTGAGAAACAAGGCCTCAATTTGCATGTTATCGATCTGGATGTAGCCTCTATCCAT
This sequence comes from uncultured Flavobacteriales bacterium, assembly GCA_913056215.1. Lineage (GTDB taxonomy): Bacteria > Bacteroidota > Bacteroidia > Flavobacteriales_D > Crocinitomicaceae > Brumimicrobium. Next base: position 72,218 of record CAJXMN010000002.1, read on the forward strand.
CATTTGGAAGAGCGCTTTCCAGAACTAAAAGGTAAAATTCACGAAGCTGATTTTCTCAAAGTAGATTTTTCGACGCTTTTTGGTCAGGAACCTTTTGCTGTAGTGGGAAACTTTCCTTACAACATTTCTTCACAAATTCTTTTCAAATGTCTAGAAAACCGTAATCAAGTGCCCGAAATTATGGGGATGTTTCAAAAAGAAGTCGCTCAGCGCGTTGCCGAACCGCCTGGTTCTAAACAATATGGCATCCTTAGCGTTATGTTGCAGACCTACTACGACATTGAGTATTGTTTTACCGTAAGCGAACACGTTTTTAACCCTCCACCTAAAGTCAAATCTGGGGTTATTCGTTGTACGCGGAATGAACGAGAACATCTTCCTGTGGATGAGGGGCTTTACGAACAGGTTGTGAAATCAACTTTTAATCAACGGAGAAAAACGATTCGAAACGGGTTAAAAAACATCATGGACGTGAAAAATTTACCTGATCATCCTTTCTTAAAAAAAAGAGCTGAAAAGTTGAGCGTAGACGATTTTATTGAGTTGGCTCAGTTTGTTGCGAAGCATAAATCATAAAAAATACCAGCACTCTCCCTTTTGCATTTTTCTTTCTTAAATTTGACCAAACTTTGGGGGAAATGCGATTCGAGTTAACAAAAGAGTTTTTGGATGAGGTGAGCGAGATGATTGCACAAAGCAACAGTGCCTTCATTGACCAAAAAATCATCCATTTGCACCCCGCTGATATCGCCGAAATTATCGACGAGCTGGACAACGATGAAGCCAAGTTTGTTTTTGCTCAACTCGGCAACGATCTCCAGGGTGATGTCTTAATGGAGCTCGACGATGAAGTCCGCTACCAATTCGTAGAATCCTTTGCCACTCAGCAACTCGCTAAACAACTCGAGAATCTCGATTCCGATGATGCCGTTGATATTTTAGGAGAACTTGAAGTGGATCGGCAGTTAGAAGTCATCGCGGAGATGGAAAGTGACAACGCTGAACAGCTTGTCAAGCTCTTAAATTACGATGAAAATACAGCCGGTGGACTCATGCAAACGGAGTTCATCAGGGCAAGATTAGATTGGCCCGTGAACCGCTGTGTAATTGAACTGCGCCGTCAAGCTGAAGAAGTAGAAAAAGTATACACCATCTACGTAGTGGATGAAGATGACCGCTTGGTAGGATTTCTCTCTCTGAAATCGCTGCTTTTTGCCAATGCAAAAACATTAATCCGTGATATTTACCAGGATAAGAATATGGTTTACGTTACCACTAATGTTGAAGCAGAAGAGGTGGGTCGAATCATGGAAAAGTATGATTTAGTTTCTATTCCTGTTTTAAACCTACAGAAAAAATTGGTGGGTCGAATTACAATTGATGATATCGTTGATGTTATTCGTGAAGAAGCCGATAAAGATTTCCAAATGGCATCGGGTATCTCTGAAAGTGTGGAGTCTTCTGCGAGTGTGTGGAAAATGTCTCGTTCCCGATTACCCTGGTTAATGATTGGTATGTTGGGCGGAATTTTGGGCGCTCAGGTGATCGGAAATTTTGAAACCCAAATCGGGAAAATTCCTGCACTGGCCTTTTTTATTCCACTTGTTGCTGCAATGGGAGGAAATGTCGGAGTACAATCCAGTGCCATCGTTGTACAATCTATCGCCAACGGCACCAATCAGTTTGGTAGTATTTTGTCCAAAGTAAAACGCGAAGCTGGTCTGGGGCTATTGAATGGTAGTATTTGTGCATCCGTTATCTTTCTCGTAACCTGGTTGCTTCAGAACATCACTCTTGGTCTTTCTGTCAGCGTTGCCCTTTTTATTGTAATCATTTTTGCTGCTATTTTTGGCACATTGATCCCACTCGTTCTCAACAAATACAAAATTGATCCTGCAGTAGCGACGGGTCCCTTTATCACAACACTTAACGACGTTGTAGGTCTTTTTATTTATTTTATGGTGGGCATGTTCGTTTTTGGCCTATAATTAAACTCTATCACATCTCTGTGCAAAAAAAGTTTGTTCTATTTATTATTTTTTCTCTTGCTCTTGGTGTTTCTTACACACAAGATACAGTGGCTGTTTTTTTTGAATTCGGGAAGTCACAACTCACCCAAAAGACCAAAAATACAGCAAAGAAATTACCCGTAAAGTATGATCTTTCGAGGGTGGATTCTATCGTTTTTATTGGTTTAGCAGATTCTGTAGGGAGCCTCCGATCTAACTTGCGATTATCAAAAAAGCGTGCTGATAAGGTAGAGCAGTTTTGTAGCCACCTCATCCCTGAAGACATCAAAACAATGACCTATGCCAAAGGAGAAGGGTACAAAACCGTTAGAGCACTCAACAGACGGGTCGATATACTGATCTATTACCAGCCAAAAATGGTCAAAAAGCCGAGGATCAAACAAAAACCAAAAGAGCAATGCTATCTCGTTGATTACGACCTTTTAAGTTTAACCCATTGGCGTATTATAGAAAAAAGACGGAAAAAATATGTGCTCATTGAAGTTCCCATACATAAAAATCCGATCGGCAAGGACTTGCATTACGGAGTTAAAAGTTATGATGGAACGTTTACTACACGAAAAGTCCGATGGGAAAAGCGAACGATGGGGCATTTATGGTGGTCAAATAAACGTTATGTAACCACTATACCAAAAGCGTCATTTGAGAAATATCGCCTTTTCCGCATTGATGATCCGCCATGTAATGATTGCCACGAGCCCTTCGATTCTATTCCCGAAATCAAAAAATGGCGCGTTTGCCAGCAAACCGATTATTTCCTCATGAAAAACCTCCAGTTCACTTTTAACTTTTTAAATAAAAGACGTGTTAAAGTCAGGGTACCCAGGGAGTACGTCAATCCCGAACTGAACTATTATTACGATTACAAAAAGGAAATAAACTGGGAAACCAAAAGCGGTAGTAAGAACGCGAATTACCTTTTTACAGAATTGCCTCATGACGAAGGGCTAATCGAAAACATAACAAAGGATGCCATGTGCCCCTTACAACACTATGGCGATTGCATTCCGCGCGACACGTCATTATCTGGCTATAGTTGGGATATGCCTTGCTATATGAACATGAGAGGATATATGGGGTTGTTTATTATTGGAGAACTTGGCAGCTATTATCAAAACGACAGCTTGATTCCATACGCTTCTTTGGGTATAGAAAAGCGTGGCCTCCGTTCGCGATTGTCATTACTGGCTGGTACAGACATTGACTGGGGTTTTTATGGTGCATTTCGCTATCAGTATAATTTTTTCGAACAACCGCTGCGCGTATTCAACCCCTTCAATAGTTGGATAAAGCCAGGAGGAGGTGGAAGGATGTATGGCCAATTTTATCTTGGTACGGAATTAAAAACAAGGATCAATGGAGATGAAGACCCCTTACTTGAACAAAACATTCACCTTGGCTTTGCTGCAGTCAACAACACGTCTAACCCAATTTTATCAAGAGGATTTTTTCAGTTCGGATACGGTCACGACTACTTGCGCAATCAAGAAAAGAGCTTTTATCCTGTTTTACAAGTGGGAATTGTTTTTGACTTGTTAGCGCTATAGCTTTACAAACTTTTTCCATTCCGTCTCTTCTCCTTCAATTTTTACCACATAAAAACCAGCAGGAAGATCACTTACATCTATCGTTTTTGCTGGCTCCTCGATTAATTCGGAAAGCATTATTTGACCGTTCATATCGAAGATTCGCAATTGAGTTTGAATAAGTGCGGGATTGCGTTTTACATGAATGATTTCAGAGGTTGGGTTGGGGAAGACTTTCCAGGTCATATCATTGTTATGTTTCTCAACAGAAGTAGCATTTTCTAGTTTCCATGTTTGCGTTAATCGGTCATTATTTTTATCAATTCCTGTAGTGTAATACAAGGCCATGTTGTGCGAAAACGCTAGCCCTCCCCGACGATCAACTGCAGGTAAACTCACCTCTTGCTCCCATTGATTGGCATTCACATCATAATGCCACACATCATTATAAGATTGATTTAAACTATCGAGTCCAAAGCAAATCACTATTTTTCCATTAATCACCGTTGATTTCAAATAGGCGCGCCCCGAAAAAGGCGTCGTCGATTCAAATTCCCACTCATCTGTTGAAGGAAGATAGCGGAACACCGAATCTGGAAAATGACCGTTAGCAGTTCGACCGGCTATCAGGTAAGCAGTATCTTTGATCACTTCTGCTGTCCCCCGCCAACGGCCTCCAAAAGGTAAGTTTTGCAATTGAATCCAGGTGTCTGTTGATAAATCGTATTTCCAAACTTCATCTTTTGCATCTGAATTATCGGTTTGTCCACCTGCGATAAAAACCTCATCCTGAATGACAAAAGAATGTGCGCCTGAACGCCCAACATAAGGTAAAGCAGTTAATTCCGACCAGCTATCCGCTTCTGGATCATATTTCCATAAGTCGTTAAAATGTTGACCGTTTGCTCTACCTCCGAAGACATACCCTTTCCCATTATAACTCCATCCTGAAGCATATTGTCGTCCTTCTCCATTCGGGAGTGAAGAAACTTGCATCCAGTTTTCGGTAGTACAATCGAATGCATAAAAATCTCTTGTTGCTGTCCATCCAGTTTCGATTCCCGTTCCACAATATACAGTATCTCCTATTTTAAAGCTAACTGCATCATCTCTGGAAGATCCAGGGAAAGAATCAATCTCAGACCATGTTTGAGCCCCAATCAGTATTGGTCCAAAATAGCAAAGCAGTAGCAGGTGTCTTATACTCATATTGCATTAACGAGTTTTATCCTGACAGATTGTAAAGAAAACAAATTCCTTGAGGTAGGCGACGAAAACCGATAAGCAGCATTCATCAAAAACACTAATTTTGCAGCCGTGTCAAAACTGACGACATATCTCAAACGTAATCGCTACCTGCTTGGGTTTGGGTTTCTATTGACCTTTCTTTCAAGTTTCGGCCAGACATTTTTAATCTCTCTTTACGTACCCTACATTCAGGATGCTTTTGAAATTAGCGATAGTTTGTTCAGTTCTATTTACGGTGGAGCAACAATCGCTAGTGCTTTTACCATAACTTGGGCGGGGCGTTTTATCGATAAAGTTCGTTTAACGCGATTTACGATCGTAGTCATGCTTGGATTAGTCTTCTTTATGGGACTTCTTTCTATGTCTTATTTCTTGCCTTTATTATTCATATCACTATACGGTTTAAGGTTGTTTGGTCAAGGTTTATTATCTCACACCGCGATAACCAGTATGGCTCGGTTTTTCGATGATGAACGTGGAAAATCGATTAGTTTAGCTAACCTTGGTCACCCGTTTGGAGAAGCGATTCTGCCAATTATCCTTGTTTCGTTAATGGCATTATTTGGCTGGAGATACACACTGATCGCTTCTTTGATTCTTGTCTTGTTGGCAATACCCTATGCCATTTTCTTATTGCGGAAGAATGTCAACTTCTCTCAACTTAGAAAGTACATTCCAGCACCTTTCTCCAAAGAAGAAGAAAAGCAATCTAAGCCGTGGTCAGTAATGAAAACACGAGCTTTTTGGTTAATTATGCCGAGCAGTTTAGCCGCAGCGAGTATTGGAACTGGATTCCTTCTTTTTAAATTGAAACTTGGGCTGGCAAATAACTGGACACCCACTTTTATTGCCGCAGGTTTCACTGCTTATGCAGTTGGAAATGCGCTGAGTAATCTTTTAGCAGGTTTTCTCGCCGATCGTTTTACGGGAAAATCATTGTTTCCGCTTTATCTGCTGCCAGCATGTATAGGGTTTACAGCTCTCATTTTTAGTAATCAATGGTGGGTTTATATCTCACTGGTCGGTGGTATAGGCATTACAAATGGCTTTGGAAGCACCGTTAAGAACGTAGCTTTAGCAGAGCTTTTTGGAACACGTATCATTGGTTCTGTACGCAGTTTATTTACCACGGTCATGGTGTTTTCCACTGCTCTTGGCCCCTTGGCTTTTGGCATTCTACTCGACAATGGATTTGATTTTAGTGATCTCGCATTTTTCTCTTTAACCCTCTATGGCGTTAGCACCTTAAATGCGTTACGTATCCTCAAGAAATAAACTTGAATACCCACATAATTTAAAGGGAGGTTTTCGTTTTTATAAAAAATCTCCCTCGTCTCCCCCCCAATTATCAAATCTCCTTTCGTTTATACTAGCAGAACGAAAAAATCTAATAAAATGAAACATTTAAACACTACACTCGCTTTACTTTTTGTAAGTATCTTTTTTAGTACAACCTTCGGTCAAAACTGCGATGCGAACTACTCGTACATGGATACGGTCAATAATCAAATTGCTTTTTCACCAGATTCATACGATTCTAATTTGAATTACTTTTGGGATTTTGGTGATGGAAATACATCTACTAATGCGTATCCGTTTCACGAATTTTCAAACGGAGGGTTGTTCAACGTATGTTTAACCGTTTCGGATAATAACACACCTCAGTGTTCAGATACAATCTGTCAAACAGTATTTGTTGATACCAATCAGTGTACTGTTTCTGCCAACTTTTCCTACAATAGCCAAGGAAATGGAACTTACGATTTTCAAGCATTGAACACCGGAAGTACTCTCTACTATCAGTGGACGATCGGAAACAGCTACTACAATGGTCCATCTGCAACACATACATTTCCTTCTAACGGACAGTTTAATGCTACACTATATGTAGTTGACAGTCTAAACCAAAGCTGCGAAGATACTGTTACGTATCAGATCAATGTTACTGGAATAAATAATTGTAATGTTTCAGCCAGCTACAGCTACCAAGACACCGTAAATGGACAAGTGGCTTTCGAACCTGATGTATATGATAACAATCTCAATTATTTTTGGGATTTTGGTGATGGAAATACGTCAAACAATGCTTATTCATATCATCAATATACAAACCCTGGAACATACACGGCATGTTTAACCGTATGGGAAACAGGAAATACGAGTTGTGTGGATACCGTATGTCAAACAATCTACGTTCCTCAGGACAGTACTTGTAACGCAGACTTCTACCTCTTCGAGGACAGTGTAAACACAAATATTTATTACGTATGGAACCTATCGTCAGGCAGTAACCTTTCCTACAGTTGGGATTTTGGTGATGGAACGACAAGCAACCAACAATATCCAACGCATACCTACTCCAGTCAAGGAACGTATACCATCTGTTTAACGATCACTGATAATCAGAACAACTGCACAGATCAATATTGCGAAACGATCCAAGTGCTGAACAAAGCAACAGGGACAACAATAAATGTAGTGCCTTTCGGTCAAACAAGTGGCATTGAGTCAGAAGAAAAGATCGCAGTAGATGCTACCGTATATCCCAACCCTGCTACATCTAAAGTGAATATCGTTGTAGAAGGTAATTCGGCAAAAGCATATAATTATGAGATCGTAAATGTAATGGGCACCATTATCGAGCGTGGTCAGCTGAATGGACAAGGAAATAAACAAAGTAAATCTCTTCAATTGTATAATATGGAAACAGGCGTTTATTTCATTCAATTAATGGATGCTTCAACTACAGAGCATATTGATACCATTAAGCTTATTAAACGATAAACCACACAAATCGCTCTAGCGAAAAACAAAAAAGGCATGCAGTCAATACTAGCATGCCTTTTTTTATATCCGTCTGTAAAAAATTAAAGTGACCATTGTTAACATTT
>CAJXMN010000003.1 GCA_913056215.1 uncultured Flavobacteriales bacterium
CTACGGCTAAAAAAATCACCGCTCAGGAAATTGGCGATCAGGCGCAAACATCAACCGTGTAGGTCCCTGAAATCGCAAAAACACCCATCGAGCAAATTGGTTTTGAAGCGCGCGAATCTCCATACGTTGATGCCAACAGCGGTGTTTCAGCGCGGATGGGGATTACGATGTATGAAAACTTGATCAGCCGAGCTGAGCTGCGCAGAATTATTACCGGAGAGCAAAAAACAACCGTGCGTATGTCCGATTTTGAAGGCATTCTCCCTGCAATCACAGGAAAGGTGGAGCTAGTTTATGAAGGAGAACAATTAGGTGCGGAAGTCGTGGCGCGCAATTTATTGGGAGAAGCGATCAAATCGATTTTCAATCAAACGTTCAAGCAACTCAAAAAACTGAAAAAAGAAGATGAGGAACAAGAGTTTGATGAGGTCATTCGCTGGTTTATGGAACACCCAGATTTTACACTCGAAGACGACTTAAAAAACAAAGACTACAGCGATAAATTAGATCAAATCGCTCCGATTCAAACAATTGTCGAAAAGTATATTCCCGACCATGATTCTAAAGACGCATCATTAATTAAGGAGTTAATTTTATGGGGTATGGTCGAACATAAAAAGTTGAACAAGAAAAAAATAAACGGAGGAGTTCGATTCGAAGATGAGCTTCTGGGTTCGTTGTACGGGAAGTAAATCACGGCAGCCCGCTCTTCTTTGCGACTACTTTCGGGTTGTTTTGTTCAGTACAAAAACCCAAACAGCCATAATGGAACGGTGGTGTCATTCCCATATTCGAGATTATCAGCAGCCACAAAGCTATTTTTAGTGTTTTTAAGTTGCTTCTTACTCTTGTTTTTTCCTCCAACTTCAAACGTGTATTTTTCTTCCACAAGAAAATCACTCACAGGACTGCTTTTGACATCATATTTGTTATTCACCTGGTTGTAAAAAAAACTCTCCCGAATTGTTCCAGTCTCACAGTGCTTTTTATTAATAGCATAGGCAATATTCGGATGGTGCAAATATACTTTTTCAGGCTTTGCTAAATGGGCATCTGAAGAGCTCTTACTGTTCAAGAGATTTATAATTTTTGAGTCTTCTAAATAATTCAAGTAAAGCATCACGGTATTTCTTGCCACTTCAATATCTCCCGCTAGTTTTGATACATTGGGTTGAAACGGTACTGCGTTAGCAATAAAGTTGATCAGTTTTTTAAGTTTGTGAATGTATTTCACCTCAACGTGTCTTAAATACGGTAAGTCTATTTCCAGCATGAGGTTAATGGTATTCATTAATTTTCGATGATAGGAAGTCTTGCTCTCCAAATAAAATGGATAATAGCCATATTCTAAGTAATCTTCAAAAAATGCTAATGGGCGAATCTCGTTTACAATCTCCTTTGTGATTTTTTCATGATTTTCGATGATTTCATTTAATGTATAAGTTGGAAAAGTTTTCCCTGTTTCGATTTGTACAAACTCCCGAAATGAAAGCCCGTTCATTGTATAAACCACGGCTCTTCTGCTCAGGTCTGCTTTCCCTGAGTATATGTGTAAGAGAGATGACCCCGTAAAAACAACATGAAGCTTTTTGTAACGATCATAGATGTTTTTTAACTCTTGCGACCAGTTTGGATATTTGTGAATTTCATCTAAGAAAAGGTGTGTTCCTCCACGTTTTAACCAATCTCCTGCAAACTCTACAAGTGAATGCGAAGAAAAGTAAATATCATCCAAACTAACATAAATTGCTTTTGCTTCTTTGGAAAGTTTATTCTTGATATGATTCAATAAATAAGTGGTTTTCCCCACGCCACGAGCTCCTGTAACACCTATTAATCGGTCATTCCAATCAATGTTGGTAATGCGATCAAAACAGCAGTCTAACTCTTCGACTTGTCTCGTATGATTATCTATCAACTCATTCATGGCATGTTCGTTTTACACAAATATACATGTTTTGATATTTATAAAAAACAATATTTGTATATTTTTGCAATGTGTAGATTACAATATCGGTGGTTTTTGATTTCTACAGGTGACAAATTTGTTTGTAATGCAGTGTAAAAACCGTTCATTAATACCCCAAGTTCGGTCCCAGCCACTTTTCCATTGCGTCAAACTCCATTTCTTTTCGCTTCGCCATGCTCTCCACCTGGTCCTTTGCAATTTTACCAACACCAAAGTATTTACTTTCGGGGTGTGCAAAATACCAGCCACTTACTGAAGCCGTGGGGAACATCGCCAGACTTTCTGTTAAACTTACTCCCGTGATGTTCGTTGCATCGAGAATACGAAATAAATCGGGTTTTTCGGTGTGGTCCGGACAAGCAGGATAACCTGGTGCCGGACGAATTCCCTGGTATTTTTCTTTGATTAAAGCATCGTTATCAAATTTTTCATCCGCTGCATAACCCCAAAACTCTTTTCTTACCCTTTCGTGCATGCGCTCTGCAAAGGCTTCCGCTAAACGGTCGGCGAGCGCTTTCAGCATAATTGAGTTGTAATCGTCGTGGTCGGCTTCAAAGCGTTTTACATGTTCATCAATACCTAAACCAGTGGTTACGACAAATCCTCCGATGTAATCTTTGAGACCACTCTCTTTTGGCGCAATAAAATCAGAAAGCGCTATATTATTTGCCTTTGCTGACTTTTTCAGTTGTTGACGCATGGCGTGTTGTACGGAAAGCACTTCTGTTCTGGATTCGTCGGTGTAAATTTCTATGTCGTCATCGTTGACAGAGTTCGCCGGAAATAAACCAATAACAGCTCGCGCTTCTAACCATTTTTCATCGATGATTTTTTGCAGCATTTTTTTCGCGTCCTCGAAGAGCTTTGTTGCCGCTTCTCCAACTACCTCATCCTTTAAAATATTCGGATATCTACCAGCCAACTCCCAGGTTTGGAAGAAAGGTGTCCAATCAATATATTCCGCTAATTCTGCTAAATCATAGTTGACAAATTCTTTCTTTCCTAGAATATTAGGCGCATGAATATCTTCTTCTTTGAAATCAACTTTATTCTTGTTTCTCCTTGCTTCAGGTAAAGATAAATACGTTTTCCTTGCGCGACTTTTCGCATGATGTTCTCGCAGTTTATTATAATCAAGCTTAATATTTTTGACAAACTCATCTCGTTTTTGTCCGAGTAAACTTTCCACAACAGTTACAGAGCGCGAAGCATCCAACACGTGTACAGTCTGATTATTTTGATAATGCTCTTCAATTTTCACAGCTGTATGAACGCGAGAGGTTGTTGCCCCACCAATCAAAAGAGGAATCTTTAAACCTGCGCGCTGCATTTCTTTCGCCATGTTGACCATTTCATCGAGTGAAGGTGTAATCAAACCACTTAATCCGATGACGTCCACATTTTCTTCAATCGCTTTTGCAATGATTTTTTCTGCGGGAACCATCACGCCCATATCAATAACTTCATAGTTATTACACCCTAAAACGACACCGACAATATTCTTTCCTATATCGTGCACATCTCCCTTCACCGTTGCCATTAGCACTTTTCCGTTGGGTTTGTCTCCCTCTCGTTTATCGGCTTCAATATAAGGTAAAAGGTAAGCTACCGCTTTTTTCATCACGCGTGCCGACTTCACAACTTGAGGCAAGAACATTTTACCACTACCAAACAAGTCGCCAACGATATTCATTCCATCCATAAGTGGGCCTTCAATTACTTGTATCGGTCGCTCATGCGCTTGTCGTGCCTCTTCTGTATCCTCTTCAATATATTCAACAATTCCTTTTACGAGTGCATGGGATAATCGTTCATTTACATCTCCCTCTCTCCAGGAAAGATCTACTACGCGTTTTTTTCCTTCACCTTTGAAGTTTTCTGCAAACTCAAGGAGTCGTTCTGTGGCGTCTTCTCTTCGATTAAGCAGTACATCCTCTACATACTCCAGCAGCTCTTTGTCGATGTCATCATAAACTTCTAGCATTGTTGGATTTACAATACCCATATCCATCCCTTGCTGTATTGCGTGATATAAAAAAGAAGAGTGCATGGCCTCGCGAACGGCATTATTTCCACGAAAAGAAAAAGATACATTCGATACCCCACCAGAGACGTGTGCACCAGGCAGGTTTTCCCGAATCCACTTGGTAGCACGGAAAAAATCAACCGCATTATTGCGATGCTCTTCCATACCAGTGCCTACAGGGAAAATATTTGGATCAAAAATGATATCCTGCGGTGGAAACTTCACCTTATCCACCAGAATGTCATAAGAGCGCTTACAAATTTCAATTCTACGCTCATAGCTGTCTGCCTGACCGTCTTCATCAAAAGCCATGACAATGACCGCTGCGCCGTAGCGTTTTACTTTTTTCGCATGCTCTATGAACTGCGCTTCTCCTTCTTTGAGTGAAATCGAGTTGACGACGCCTTTACCCTGAACACATTTCAGTCCGGCCTCAATGATTTCCCATTTGGATGAATCCACCATAACAGGCACACGGGCAATGTCTGGCTCTGAAGCAATGAGGTTCAAAAACTTGACCATCGCTTCAGCTCCATCAATCATCCCTTCATCCATATTGACGTCAATGATTTGGGCACCACCTTGCACCTGGTCCAATGCAACTTCTAACGCCTCTTCGTAATTGTCTTCTTTTATAAGGCGCAAAAACTTTTTAGATCCCGTTACATTGGTGCGCTCACCAACATTAATAAAGTTAGATTCGGGCGTCACAATTAATGGTTCAAGACCAGATAATTTTAATGGGAGGTATGTTTTGTTTTGGGTCATTTTATTAAAGTTTGTTGTTTAAAATTCCTCCCCCTTGGTCCCCCTCCAAAGGGGGAAACGCGGAAAACCTTCTCAGCAAGAAAAACGTTACACCCGCGTACGAACGTTAAGTTAGATTTGTTATTACTGTTTTTGGAAGGAACCCATCTCCCCCTTTGGAGGGGGACTAAGGAGGAGGACATGCCGTATAAACTTACATTCTTCATTTCTAATCAATTTTCATTTCGTCCTCAGCTTGGGGACGAATTTCATTCTGAAAATTTCTCACTTCATACTCCTTCGCCATATCAGCAATCACCTGAATGTGCTCTGGAGTTGTTCCACAACAGCCACCAATGATATTTACTAATCCTTCTTGCAAAAACTCTTCGATTTGTTCACCCATTATTTCTGGCGTCTCGTCGTATTCACCAAATTCATTCGGCAAACCTGCATTGGGATGTGCAGAAACAAAAAACGGCGCTTTTTCGGCTAATATTTTCAAGTATTGACGCAGTTCTTTGGCTCCGAGTGCACAATTTAACCCCACACTAAACAAGGGCATGTGTGAAATTGAAATCAAAAATGATTCTGTGGTTTGTCCTGTTAATGTTCTACCTGAAGCATCCGTGATCGTTCCCGAAACCATGATAGGTAAATCCGTTCCAAGTTCTTCCTGCACAACATCAATTGCATACAATGCTGCTTTTGCATTCAGCGTATCAAAGACCGTTTCAACCAAAAGAAGGTCTACACCACCTTCGATTAAAGCTTTGACCTGTAATGAATAAGCTTCTACCAGCTCATCAAAAGTAATGGCGCGATAACCAGGGTCATTTACATCTGGAGAAATAGAAGCCGTTCGGTTTGTGGGTCCGATTGAACCTGCGACGTATCTTGGTTTGTCGGGCTCTCTTTCAGTAAATTCAGCAGCAACGTCTCTGGCAATTTTAGCTGACTGATAATTAATATCATAGACAGCTTTTTCCAGTCCGTAGTCAGCTTGGGCAATCGTTGTACCCGAAAAGGTATTGGTTTCTGCAATATCTGCGCCTGCTTCAAAATACTCACGATGGATCTCTTTAATAATATCCGGTCGTGTCAATGAAAGTAAATCGTTATTCCCTTTAAGTGATTGATCGTGATTTTCAAACCAACCTTTACGAAAGTCTTCTTCCCCGAGGTCATGGCGCTGTATCATTGTTCCCATTGCCCCGTCGAGAACGAGAATTCTTTCTTTAATGAGTTGTCTTATATCTTTTTTCATTTGTTTCTTTTTCTACCGGGAATCTCGATACGATTTTAGCTTCACTACGTTTCGCTTAAATCACTCAATTCCCTCTCTTTACATTTCAACTTTCAATTCTTTTTGCAATTATTAGGGAAGCGGACTGAGAGATCCTGACCGAAACAAAGTGAAGCGACAGGATTATATCGAAGCCCGCAGCCCGATATTTTTATAAAGAAGTTAATGAAGAAACAAACTTTTAGTTAAAAAAGTTGAATACACCACTTATCATTTCCGTTTTTTATCGTAAAGGATTTGGCACCGAAATCAGCATTGAACTTGAAAGGTTGCCAAGGTTTCGCAGGGCCTGTCCCTCCACCTTTCTCTATAAGTACATCGATCTATTAAGAACGTGGGACAAATGTAGGAGAAAATTTTCTTATTTTACCCTCAAATTCAAAATACCCAATGAGCTATTTTATTGACCGTATTGCTGAGTATATTTACGAAGAGGAGCTGTCCCTTGAACACTTAACGATCATTCTCCCTTCGCAGCGGGCCAAAAAATATCTGCAGCGAGCGCTTTTCAATAGTTATGAAAAACCCATCTTTTCACCTGAAATTGTCACGATGAATCGCTGGGTTCAAGATCTTTCTCCATTACCCGTTATTGATCCAACCCGAGCACTTTTTAAATTATATGATGTGCATTTAACGGTAGATAAAGAAGAAACGCAATCGCTTGATGAGTTTTTGAATTGGGGAAAAACACTACTGAGTGACTTCGATGAAATGGATCGCTATCTTATAAACAGCAAAGATCTCTTTAAAAATTTAGCTGACATCAAGGAAATTGAAAACTGGAGTTTTAACACGGAGGAGGAACTCACCGAAGGCCAAAAACGGTTTATGCGTTTTTGGGATTTACTTCCTGAATATTACAAGGTGTTTAATGAACGGTTACGTCAAGACGGAGAATGTTATATGGGGCAAACCTATAAATCATTGGCCCATCATATCGATCGTGTGTTTGAGAAAGATGAGCAACGCCATTTTATCTTTGCTGGTTTCAATGCGTTGTCACCAGCAGAAAAGTCCATTATAAAACAACTAGATAAAATGGGCCGCGCTTCAATATTTATTGATGCTGACCCCTACTATTTAAACAATAAAGACCATGAAGCCGGGTTATTTCTCCGCGATCTAATGAATCGTTTGAATACGCAATCACTGCCGTTTACTGAAAATCGACTGGCAACAGAGTCGAAAGCTATTAAAATCATTAATTGTGCTCAACGAACGGGTCAAGCTCAGGTCAGCGCTACATTGCTTCACCAAACAATTCCCAGCAACGAACTATCAGAAACACTACTCGTCTTGGCGGATGAGTCGATGATCGTTCCGGTGATCAAAAATATTCCTGCCTCTGTTGAAAAAACAAATATCACGCTCGGCTTACCTTTAAAAAATACAGCTATTCGTTCTTGGGTGGATTTGCTTTTTTCTGTCCAGGAACACCACCGTCACTTTCAAACTCAGGCAGTCTATCACAAGGATTTTATTCGCTTTATCAAACATCCTTTTATTGTCTCTATAAGCAGTTTAGCTGACAAGGATACTTTCCAGAAGATTGAACGTCACATTCTTGAAAACAACTGGTTATTCATTTCTCTCAAAAAACTAAACTTGAGTCCACTGCTCGATAAAATTGCGACCCAATTCTTCGAAAAATGGAGCCTTCAAAATGCGACCAATACTCTTGCTATTATTCGTTCCATAAATCGACTGATTTTTGATCAGATTGATCCCGAAAAAGATACGATTGAAAAGGCTATTCTTTTCCATTTCGACAATGCTTTACGACAGTTGGATAATATTTTTGAAGAATTTCAACCCTCTTTAAACTTGGGTACGTTTAAGAAACTGTTCAATCAACATTGGATAAACGCAACCATTGCCTACTACGGGAATCCACTTGAAGGCCTACAAGTTATGGGCGTACTAGAAACGCGTTTACTCGACTTCAAAAACGTGATTATCGTGGGACTTAATGACGGAAGTATGCCCCCCACCAATGCAATACAAACCTTTGTTCCCATGGATCTACGCCAACATCGTGGACTACCTACTCCTCGAGAGAAACAAGGTTTATTTGCTCACCATTTTTATCGATTGTTACACGCTGCTGAACGCGTTTGGATTACCTACTCTACGGCAGAAGGAAATATGGGGGTGGATGAACCATCGCGCTATATACAACAGGTTGAGTTGGAGCTAGCGCGTATCAACCCCAACATAAACCTCACACGCGAAGATTATACGCTCACAAATGAAGAAGAACAAAGTGATCCGCTTATCATTCAAAAAAGTCCTGAACTGCTCGAACGTATTCGCACTTATTTAAAGAAAGGAACTTCTGCATCTGCCATCAAAACACACCTCAACTGTTCGCTTGACTTTTATTATAAATACCTGCTTGGATTTGGGGAGGAAGGCGAAGTGGAAGAAGAAATAGAGGCGAGTTCTTTCGGTAGCTTTATTCACGATACTTTAGAAAGTATTTATACTCCTTTTGCACGAATGAAAAAAAATAAACAAGGAGAAATTGTCAGTACCCGTGCGGGAAAAAACATGGTTCATTCGGATGTCCAAAAGATGATCTCCCAATTTAAACCCGTCTTGCAGCGTTTCTTTGAGGCCCACTTTTCATATAATAAAAAAGCCGTACTCGACGGTAAAAACTATTTGAGCTTAGAGGTTGCCGAACATTTGGTAAGGCGCTTTTTAGAACATGAATGCGAATTACTGAAAGCATCGAAAAACGACCTCACTATTGATGGTTTAGAAATTCGCCTGACGACAACATTAGAATATATGATTGGCGCCAAATCTCAAGCCGTAAAGTTAGTAGGTATTATAGACCGTATCGATCAATTCAATGGTGAACAACGTATTATTGATTACAAATCAGGAACCTGTAGTGAAAAAGATGTTCGCGTTGACTCTTTTCCGCGAACAAAAGAATTGGATGACTGCGAAAGGTTAATTAAAAACATCAAAGAGAAAAAATATGTATTTCAATTACTCCTCTACAATCTGATGTTTCACGATCACTTTGGGTATTACCCTGATAAAGTTGGCGTTATTTCTATGGTCAATTTAAAAGAGGGTCCTTTCTATCTTAGCAACAACCTCACTGCCGATACAGATTCACTGATGGAGTTGTTTCATGAAAGCATGGTTCATATTGTTTCAAAAATGTTAGATGAAAACGTTACGATCGAACACAATGTGGAAGCCCCTTATTGCGAATATTGTCAATAACTCCCTTGTCATCAAGGACCCGAATTTTGATAAACCAACTTTAGTTCGTAATTTCACTTCTACTAAACACTAATTATGAAATATTTAACTGCATTTGCGTCTCTTGTTTTTATCTGTACATCTTTTGCTCAAACTTTTTCAGATGACGTTGCTGAGATCATCTTTGAGAATTGCACCAACTGTCATAATCCGAACGGGATCGGCCCTTTTAATTTAATGGATTATCAAGATGTCACATCCAATGCAGCTATTATTTACGACGCTATTGCCCAAGACCGTATGCCTCCTTGGCCGCCAAATGAGTCGTACAAATCTTTTGCACACTCGCGCGCTTTGCCAAGCAATGAAAAAACGTTAGTCTTAAACTGGTTGAGCAACGGAATGCCTGAAGGTGATCCAGCAAACACACCTGCTCCACCCGTTTTCAATGCTGGTCCTGCTCTCGGTTCAGGCGACCTTGAACTACAGATGCCTACCTATACTTCCAAAGCAACCACTAACGACGACTATGTTTGTTTTGCTCTTCCAACCGGGCTTTTACAAGATCGCAAGATTAAAGCAATGGAGGTTGTCCCTGGAAATGCTCCGATTGTTCACCATGCTCTGGTTTATATTGATGAAAACGCCACTTACCAAACTGATACAGTGGGCGGTGATTGTGCCGGCCCTGCTGATGCAAAGCTGGTAGGCGGGTTTACACCGGGAGCCTCTCCACTCGTGCTTCCTAATAGCTCTGACTTAAAACTAGGGATGAATATTCCAGCCAACTCTAATATTGTATTTGCTATGCATTATCCAGCCGGGAGTAATGGAATGAAGGACAGCACCAAAGTTATTTTTCATTTTTATGACGAACCTTCAAACGACGTTCGGGAAATCAATGCCGATCCTATTTTACAAAACTGGAACTTTGTTTTACCTCCTGAAGAGGTTACAGAGGTTACTGCGTCTTTTAACGATGTACTTTATGATGCCTCTATCTTAAGTATTTTTCCACATATGCACCTCCTTGGTGATCGCATTCGAACCTATGGATTAACCCCTACGAACGATACTATTCGTATGATTGATATCCCTCACTGGGACTTCGAATGGCAGGACTTTTATATGTTTAAAAACATGGTAAAAGTTCCAACGGGAAGCAGTCTTCACGCCGATGGTGCTTTCAACAACACCGCGGCGAATGATCATAATCCCAATGACCCGGCTATTACTGTTTATCCTGGGTTAAATACTACCGATGAGATGTTTCTCGTTTATTTCCATCACCTTCCCTATCAACAAGGTGATGAAAACTACAACATTGAAGAAATGACTTCGCTTTCAGTGGAAGAAATGCTAGTAAACCCAACAGACCCCAACCTGACGGTATATCCCAACCCAATGAATAATCAAGTGACCGTTGATGTAAAAGGGTCAGTAAATGAAAATAGGGTTTCAGCAGCGGTTTACGACCTCAGTGGTCGTAAAGTCTGTGACTTAGCACGAGGAAAGAAATTCACTGGTTCGACTTCCTTAAAATGGAATGGGGAAAACGAACAGAAAGCTGTAGTTGATAACGGTGTCTATATTGTATCGGCAGTACTGAACGGAGAACGTCATCATCTTAAAATAGTGAAGCGCTAAAATCTTTTCACGCTGTGAGGAACAACTTGTTTTCTATCCCGTTTTACTTACTAGCCGTTAGCAGTTTTTTAGCGCGTTGAATTTCGTTGTCTTTTTGGTTTAATATAAAAAACGCACCTTCTTCCAACCATATTTGTCGAGCAAACTCTGCTTTAAGCTGTGTTTTTATTCGCTTTTTAGAATGCTTGAAGTCTTCTTTTATAAAGCGAATATTTTTTTCTTCATCAGCATAATCTACAAAACTGTCTAACATTTGTTGATTGATATCAAAGGTTTGATCAAAAGACGACAGGTCGTTAAAATCACCAATGTCATTAAATCGCATGTACTCGTAACTGAAATCTGTAAAAGCTCCCGAATACCGCAATCTTCTGAAATAAGGAGAACTACCTGTTGTATCGAGCGGCACGAAAATATCGGGCATAATTCCACCACCTCCATAAACGACTTTACCTTCAGGCGTTGTGTATTTTAGGGAATCATTGAGTGCAGCACTGTCCACACTGTACATTTCTCCGCGTTCATAACGGTTGACCTCATCCATCATATAGGCTTCGTAATCATCTGTATAAGGTTTTTGAATACAACGTCCCGTCGGTGTATAGTAACGCGAAACAGTCAATCTTAATTTACTACCATCTTTGAGGTCTGTATCTTGTTGCACGAGTCCTTTACCAAATGATCGTCTTCCTATAATTGTTCCTCTATCATTATCTTGAATCGCTCCTGCTACAATCTCACTCGCGGAGGCAGAACTTTCATTAATCAGCACAGCTAATGCAACATCTCCCAGAAAGGGTTCGTTTTCTGAATAAAACGTTTCTTCGGGGGTCGTTCGTCCCTTAGTGGACACAATTGGTTTTCCCTTAGTAAGCATAGCATCGGCAATTCCGATAGCACTACCCATTACTCCTCCGCCATTATAACGCAAATCAAAGATGAGTTTTTTCATGCCTTTACTTCTAAGCTCGAGCGCAGCCTGATAAAATTCACTTACGGATGTCATGCTGAACTGATTGAGTCGTATGTATCCAATGTTTGCATTCATCATGTAAGCAGCAGAGATCGATTCGATTGGAACGCTTCCCCGCGTAATTGATTTTTGCAAGGTGTCTTTTTTTCGGAGAATAGAAACATTGACATCTGTGCTTTCCGGTCCTTTCAGGAGTTCCTGAACACGTTTATTCGTTAATCCTATATTTGCAATTGTAGAGTCGTTTACAGCTATAATTTGATCAAATTTTTGAATGCCTGCTTGACTCGCCGGGGCACCATCGATAACATGAGATACATTTAACGTATCATCCATGATAGCAAAACGAACACCTACACCACCAAACTTCCCTTCAATTGATTCCGTAAATCGCGAAGCATCCTTTGCGCTAATATAATTAGAGTGAGGATCCAGACTGTGGAGCAAATCTGCAATTGTTTCTTCAAAAAGCTTTTCAGTATTTACGGAATCTACATATTTCTTTTCAACCGTTTCAATAATATCGGCCAGTTTTCGTTCAAATTGTCCGCCTTCGTTGTTATTGGATATGACTTCATTGCGGGAAAGCCCGATTCCCATTACTACTCCTATAATAATCAATATCGCCCCGATGATGGGATAAATTGTTTTATTTCTCATTTTTAATCTCCTTTATCTGCTCTATTTCCACTCCCGCAGCACTCAAAAAGTCGACGCCTGCACTATCCTTGTATTGAAATACATAAACGACGCGTTTTATACCCGCCTGAAGGATGAGCTTACTACAGTCCTTACACGGCGATAACGTTAAATATAACGTTGCTCCGCGCGCATTGTTTGTGGATTTCGCCACTTTAAGTATCGCATTTGCTTCAGCGTGTAACACATACCAGTGCGTTTCACCATCTTCATTTTCACAGCAGTTATCGAACCCAGATGGAGTCCCGTTATATCCATCCGAAATAATCATATCGTCTTTTACTATTAGGGCTCCAACCTGCTTGCGTTTACAGTGTGATAATTCCGCCCAGCTCGACGCCATTCGCAAATAAGCTCTATCGTAGCGTAATTGTTTAGCTCTACTCATTTTATTTGCTTTTGAGAACTTTTTCCTTTGTTTATAAATTTGTATCCTACACCTCTCACACTGTGAAAGAATCGCGGTTTCTTGGCGTCTTCTTCAAACAGCTTACGAAAAGAAAGAATATAATTGTCGATGGTTCGCGTTGTAGGAAAATGGTCTTTCCCCCAAAGCTCATCGAGTATGAAATTTCGTGAAACAACTTCCCCTTCGTGTTGCACAAATAAACTCAGTAGCTCCACCTCGCGCTTTGTTAGATCTGTAACCTTTTCCTGATCTTTGAATACTTCGTACGTTTTAGTATTCACCACTAAATCTCCAATGAAAATTTGATTGACATTCGCGTGATCCTTTTCATTCGTACGCAGGATGAGCACTTTTACGCGCAACAACAGCTCTTCTAAATCAAATGGTTTAGACAGGTAATCATCCGCTCCTAGCTTTAACCCTTTAATTCTATCGGAGGAAGACCCTTTTGCCGAAATAAACAAAATTGGTGTATTGGCGCTATTTTTATAGGTTGTACAAATATCCCATCCGCTAACTTCTGGCAACATAACGTCCAAGATTACCAGATCATACTGACTAACCTCTTCTTTTTGCTCAATGGCCTCGCGCCCGTTCGTAACTGTAGTCACCACAAAACCTTCTAGCTCTAAGTTCATAGCCACTACATTACTCAGACTCTCCTCGTCCTCAATCAATAATATTTTGTGTTTATCTACACCCATCTTTTGATCATCGCTGCATACATGAAATTCTTAAGCAACTGCACTTCTCGTTGCCCAATCGTTGGAAAAGTATACAAATTTATCAAAATATACCACACCACTGAATCACCCCATGTAGGTAAATTACGAAAAAATCAAATGATCACGAGGCATGTTACTTATGCTTTAGTGAGTTCTTTCATAAACCGCTCAACTCAGTGGCTCACTCACCCCATACTTTTTTCAGAAATGTATAGCCAAATGACGTTGTTTCCCAATTTTTCATTTATTTTACAATCGTTTATGAAACAAATAACAAACGTTTGAGTAGAACTGAGAAAATTCCGACATGGATAAATTAATAGCCCAATTTCCTAAACAGATTGCCGACGCCATGGAAATTGCTCAATCGGCGCTACTAGAATCCCTCGATGGAACCCGCTTTGACCATGTCGTTATTTGCGGAATGGGGGGTTCAGGAATAGGAGGAAAAATGGTTTCTCAGTGGTTTAAAGATACGGCAAACATTCCCATTACACTGGTACAAAGTTATTCAATACCTGGCTTTGTCAATACTCATACGCTGGTCATAGGTTCTTCTTATTCGGGCAATACAGAAGAAACATTGAATGCTATTCACCAGGCACATGACTCAGGAGCTACAGTTGTTGGGGTTGGTTCGGGAGGAATGCTCCATAAGTTTTGTCAAGAACACAAATACGATTTTATACGTGTTCCTGGGGGAAACCCACCGCGCAGTATGTTAGCTTTTTCAGTTGTTCAACTTGTTCAAATACTCGCTTCAGCTGGAGTTATTCCTGATAACACTTTAAAATCCATAAGTAGTTGTCGTCATTTACTGAATGATGAACTGATCACCATCAAAAAGGAAGCGCGTAATTTGGCCGAACACGTTTTTAAAAAACAATGTATTCTATACGGAAGTACGGCGTTAGAATCAGTTGTCATTCGTGCTCGACAACAGTTCAACGAAAATGCAAAACAATTGTGTTGGCACCATGTCATACCAGAAATGAATCATAACGAACTCGTTGGTTGGGGAGGAGGATTGCCGAATATGGCACCCGTATTCTTTGAATCTCAGTTTTTATCGGAGAGAAATCAACTTCGGTTTAAATTAAGTAAAGAAATTATTGGAGAAAAAACCGAGCACCTATTTGTTGTTAAGGGTAAAGGAAAGAATCCTATTGAAGAATCATTCTTCTTCATACACCTCATCGATTGGGCTTCCATTTACTTAGCAGAGCTCAAAAACGTAGACCCCGTCGAGATTCGCGTAATCGATTACTTAAAATCTTCATTAAGTAAAGCTTAATTTATGTCAGCCGTCGCATTGTTTGAAGATCTTGGAACCATTGATTATAAAGAAGCCTGGGATTACCAGGAAAGACTTTTTAAACGCAATATTGACCTCAAAATACTACAACGAAAGGATCAAACTGATCAACCAACTACGAATCACTTATTGTTTTGCGAACATCCACACGTTTATACGCTCGGAAAAAGCGGTAAACAACAGCACTTATTACTTACTGAAGATCGGTTGAAAGAAGTTAACGCTACGTACTACAAAATCAATCGTGGAGGAGATATCACCTATCACGGTCCAGGTCAGCTTGTCGCGTACCCCATTTTTGACCTCGAATCTTATTTTTTTACCGATATCCACAAATACATGCGGTTGTTGGAGGAAGCTGTTATCCTAACTTTAGATGAATTTGGTGTAAAAGCTGGACGTGTAGAGGGCTTGACAGGCGTATGGATTGATGGTGACACATCGAATGCTCGAAAAATATGTGCGATGGGGGTAAAGTCATCGCGCTGGGTGACAATGCACGGCATTGGGTTCAACATCAATACAGATCTCAATTATTTTAATTACATTGTTCCTTGTGGGATCGAAGACAAAAGCGTAACTTCCCTTGAAAAAGAATTGGGTCACCCAGTAGCTATGGGTCTTGTCAAGAAAAAATTAAAAAATCATATCTCAGCGCTTTTCAATGTCGAAATCAAAAACGCAGAATAACAGCAAGAAACGGTTAAAAAGATTCCTCTTAGGGGTGTTGATCGTGCTCGTTGTTGCAAATTTACTGATCATTTTTTCAGGAAAAACTTACCTCTATAAAGGCGTTGCTTCAACTTATTTGGTAGGTAAAACGGGGCCATCAATCTATGATTCTCTTACATTTCCCACTCGAAATGCCACACCATCTGATGCGCCCGAAAATTGGGCGATTCAGCAACCTATAGGGTCTCTTTCGACAAGTGAAGTTAATCAATTAGACAGTATTAGAACGACTTCATTTCTTCTCGTTCGTAACGATTCTATTATACTGGAAAAATATTTTAACACCCATGACCGGAAAACAAAAAGCAATACGTTTTCAGCAGCAAAAAGCCTTATTGGGTTGGGAGTTGGTATTGCAATTGATCAAGGTTATATTTCAAGCTTCGATGCTACAATCAATAACTATTTACCGTTCGAACTCGAAAACAGTAAAAATATTACCATTCGCGATTTGCTGGGAATGTCTAGCGGTTTAAACTGGTCAGAAAGCAGCGGTAACCCATTTTCAGACAACGCCGCTGCATATTATGGCAGTGATCTACTAACCCTTATGAAGGGTCAATCTTTTCAACCTCATGATACCGATACTTTTGATTACGCAAGTGGCAATACGCAACTACTGGGATATATCCTAAAATCAGCAACACAACAAAACCCAACTGATTTTATAGCTCAAAACATCTGGAAAAAAATTGGAACGGAAAATGGATTCATGTGGAGCCTAGACAAAAAGAATGGAATGGAAAAATCATTTTGTTGTTTTTACGCTACTTCGCGCGACTTTGCCAAAGTTGGTCAGCTGATACTTCAAGATGGTATCTGGAAAAAAGATACTATCATACAGCCCTCTACATTGCGTGAATTGACAGCGCCTCATCATTCGGCATCTTCAGAATATGGCTTGCATTTCTGGCGATTAGACGATCCGGAGACACCTGCTATGTATGCGCGTGGTATTCTAGGACAATACATTATTGCTATTCCTAAGCTTAACATGGTGGTAGTGCGCACGGGGCACGAAAGAAAAGATAAATTCTTTCTGCCTCAAAATAAACCCGGTTCATCAAAAAATGCATACAAAGAAAACCATCCTTTAGATCTTTTTACATACATTTCGATCGCTAAAAAAAGAGGAATTAAAGCCAATGAAAAAGGATATTCAAATACCAAAGGTAAATGACGTATCTGTTGCAGTCGTCAAGGAAATGGGTGAGAATAACACCCCTGTTTATAATGTTTATTTGATTAATCAACGATCAGAGCTGTTAGAAAAAGTCTTAGTTGTTTCTAGAGGCTATGCAACAGCGAAGAAAACACAACAAAAAGTGGAAACTTCAACGCTACGCAAGTCACTAGGAAATATTCCCGGTAAGAGTGTCCAAAAAATAGAACCTATTATGGAAGATTTGTTTGGGTTGAATAATGAATACTGGGTGAGCTTTTGGATCGGTAATAAAATGTTTGATAAGAAGTTCGTCTTTTTATCAGAATCAATTAAGGAAGACTATTTTACGAAAATACCACTGCTCGAAAAACCAGGAGTTATCATTGAGTGACTGTACCTTTACCAGTCTGGACAAGTGTTGCACTTCGAACCAGACGATAGTGAAAAAGTGACGCCTGCGCTCAATTCTGCTGCAAAATAAAACGGATTTTGCGCAGCCGTATATTTTCCGTTGTTCGTCAAACGTATTTCATTCTGTGCTGTGTGACCCGCCGAAAAACGAGTGAGTAAATAAATCCGTTGAAAAAAAGTAATTCGCATTCCTGCGGCAAACGTTGCGCTCCACCCAGTGAACGAGGTTATGCTTTCGTATTGCCTGTTCCCAAAAGAGTAATCCGCTTCAGTCAACACAGGTCCCAGCTTTCCTCCCAATACTGAATGGATACTTACATTCTTATCACGTGTTTTAAATAGTTGATCCATTCGTTGCACACCCAATGTAATGAGGTGCATCCCATTTTGTTGAAACAGGTGAATTTGGTCGCGATTTATCAACATGGATGAGCTATTGATGTTTCCCGAAAAGTCAGGGTGGGCATCTGGAGCCACGTTGCCATAAATTCCCACTTCTTGATCATCAATAAAAAACGTGTTGTATCGGTGAAAATCTGCAATCACAGCCCATTTATCGGCGACGAAATAGCCACCTTGAAAAGAAAACTGAGGAGCGTCACTTCCAAAAAAATTTAAAAACTTAACCTCTTCTGGGTTATCCACGAGTGCAACACCTTCCAGTGTGATTGTGTGGTCACTGCCGCGTAAATCGACATTGGTAGAAGAGTAAACAGACCTGTTGTAACCTCCACTTACAAAAAAAGAACCTTCTTTGTTATCCTTAAGGGAACGACTATTCCGCTGTGCAAATCCCTCGATTGAACATACACTTAAAATCACAATGATTAATGCCTTGTACATAACTTTTGGCTCTTTATGGTTGAAAACAGATATCTTATCCGTCTAAAAGCTTAACCAAAAATACAATTAATTCAACGGTTTTACGCGTTCAATCAACCTATTTTTAAAACGAACCTCGGTCGACTGACTCTAACAAGTTTATGATCCGAAAAAGTTAATTATCAAAATAATGACATCAATAATAATTGTTATCGCGGCAAGATTCATAACGTATTTCAACGGAGCTACAGCGAGTAAAAGCGATAGTGTAGCCATTGTAGGAACCACGATTGCAATTAATTGAAAAGTGCTATGTATGGCTCCGTAACCCACTGTCAACCCTCCAAGGCAGCCAACAATAAGCAGTACTGCACTAATGATAGCATAGCGATTATGCTCCATACCTTCCTTAAAAAAGGAGTTCCAAAAACTTGATTCTGTGTTTGTTGTGCTCATAACGTTCTGTTTCTTATATTTGTTACGAAAATAGGTGGGTTGATTTAAATAGCAACTGACCTCTTCTAGCTTCGTGGGTGACTTTTGTCATTTTTACAGCTATCAATCAATCTACTTCCATAAAAAATATTTTGTTTTGAGTGAGTTAGTATCAATAGAATCAACGGAAGTGGATGCAGCAGAAATCAATATCTGCACAAACGGTATCATGCACATTCACGTAAAAGTGAAAGGGGTTTTTTCCATAGAACACTCAAAAGAAATTGTAGCCGCAAGAACGTCACTCGCTGGTAACAGGAAATACCCTGTTTTATACACCTTAGAAGATGCTTTTCTTACGCCTTCAAAAGAAGTTTCTCAATACGTCGCGAGTGATGAACGCAGTACATTAATTATCGCAGATGCTTTTATTGTTGAGAGTTTTCCACAACGTTTAGCGGCTCGAGCATACCGTCTTTTTTCAAAACCTGTACGACCTACGGCCTTTTTTTCCACTAAAGGGAAAGCCATTCAATGGCTTCAGTCGTTTATTTAATTCAGTTAGAGGAACCTTTAGAAAGAAACAAATTTTTCCCTATTTAAGCGCGGTGGATATAGCGCATCACCTCAAAAGTTACATTCGTAAACAGTAATTTAGCGTGAGCATTACGCTCCACACTGTAATGAGCATCGTTCAATAATTGATGAAAATCCATAACGTTATTACCTGTTATAAAACGTGCAAACTTTTGCAAAAAGGCTTTCTCTTCCGGTGATGTTCGCAACAGTTGCTCTTGGGTATAATTTTTCATGAGACTCTGACGAATCATATAGAGGGCATATTGTAAAAATGTTTTTTGCTCTTCCCTTCCGTTTTTTGCCATTTTTTCTGCCCATGAAAACATCTCGTAAACTTGTTTTTTATAACAAGCCCGCATCAATTCAATAAAGTCCTCACGGTGTTGATTATTACTTCCTTCCTGAGCCAACAATTCATAGACCTTTGCCACATCTCCTTCGGCCCGCGATACGATGCTTTTCAAAGCATCGCTTTCAACGTTTGTTTTATTCTCAAGGCCTTTAACAATTGAATTATTCTCGACCTGTTTGATCTTTACGAGTTGTGTTCGACTCAAGATCGTCGGCATCACATTTTCAGGAGAATCAGTAATCAATAGAAAGAGTGTGTCTTTCGGAGGTTCTTCAATGATCTTCAATAATTTATTGGCACAAACGACGTTCATTTCGTCAGCCATCCATATAATACTCACTTTATAACCACCCTCATAAGACTTGAGTGATAGTTTTTTAACAATGGCTTCGCTTTGGTACTTTGAAATTATCGGTTTTCTACCACTTGGATCAGAAACTTGCACCCATTGGTGGAGGTTTGCATAGGGATTGTTCAGCAACATCTTCCTCCATTCCGAAAATTGTCCATCTGATGTCTTTGATAACGCTTGAACAGTGGGAAAAGTAAAATGCACATCCGGGTGTTGCATTTGAGATACTTTTTTACATGAAGCGCATGCTCCACAACTATCATGTTCTTTTTTATCCTGACACATCACAAACTGTACAAAAGCTAGTGTCAATGGTAGGCCCCCATAACCAAGTTTTCCCAGGAACAATTGTGCATGTGCTATGCGGTCTTCTCGCACTTCATTCACTAACCGTTTCTTTAATTCAGTATGTCCTATTACGTCACGAAAAAGCATACGATAAAGATAATTAATAATGTCTTTTCATCATAAAACTTCCGATAAATTGCACTTTATCTTTTCATAGCCTCTTAATATGGAGAGATTTTTGTAAATTGCTTCAAAAATTAATTGATCTTAATATTATGCAACAGTTGAAACACCTTTTTACTTCCCTTTTGGGAATAAGTATATTCTCCCTTTTACTTCTGCCAACTTCTCATTTAAATAGTGCTCCTGAGATAGGATCCACTACTCTTTTACCTGGAGAAAATGTTTCGATGAAGGTTACTGTTAATTATCTGGGTAAGCCTTTAGCAGATGTTATGGTTTCTTTAATGAAAGACGGAAAAACGGTTACTCAAGGGACTTCAGACAAAAATGGAGAAGCTGAACTAACGCTCAACGACTATAATCAAAAGCCCCTTACACTCAGAGTTATGAGCAAAGGGTACAAAACACAGCTATTAGTTGGTTTAATTGTTAAGGATGGGAGTTCTTATGAATTTTCTATGGTAAAAGGATCAGGAACAATAACTACTGATGTTAAAACTGGTATCAAAAAGATTAATAAAAAAGCGGATCAGAAAGTAGAAAAGTTCGAAAACCAGGAAGAAAAAGCCATTAAGAAAACCGAAAAAAATCAAGAAAAAGCTGAAGCGTACCGCGAAGATGTAAAGGAAGAAAAGAAAGAAGCTGAGCAGGTAATGTCTGAGGCTGAAAAGATTGAGCAAGAAAAGGAAAAAATTGCCAAAAAGAATGAAAAGCTAGACAAAGAGAGAAAAGATCCCGAGGCACTCAAAAAAGAACGTGAGCAAGCAGCCAAAGAACGCGAAAAAAAGCTTCAGCAATTAGAAAAAGAGCGAGCTCAGGAAGAAGCTGAAAAAGCGGCAAAAAAAGCTGAAAAACAAGCCGAAAAAGATGCCAAAAAAGCTGAAAAGAAAGCGAAAAAAGAAGCAAAAGCACGGAAAAAGGCAGCTAAAGAAAAAGCGAAAAAAGAAAAAGAAGCTAAGAAAGCTGCTAAAGAAAAGAAGAAAGCTGAAAAGAAAGCTGCCAAAGCCGCAAAGAAAAAACGAAAAGCTGCAGAAAAAGCAAAGAAAAAGGCTGAAAAAGCCAAAAAGCGTGAAAAAAAGTATCAGAAAAAGCTAAAGAAGTGGAACAAAAAGCAAGCAAAAGTCGAAAAGAAACGAAAGAAGTTAAATAAAAAGCAAAAGAAACTCGACAAAAAAATTGAAAAGGGCAGAATTGATGCGGATAAAGCGCGCAAAAAACAAGAAAAAATTACTGATAAACACGAAGATCTGGATGATGATCTCGAAAAAATCAATAAGAAAGTAAGAAAATTAAAGAAGAAATACGATAAAGATTAGTTTTTTGCGCACTTTACACTAAGCGACCCCAGCTACATCAGCTGGGGTTTTTTTGTTACCATTAAAACACTCTCTTTAATCCTTTAAGTGTTTTACCTCTTTTGCTTCTAATCATCGTCCATGAAAGAAAATAAAGCGCTTCATTAAACAGCGTGCATTCAAGTGG
This sequence comes from uncultured Flavobacteriales bacterium, assembly GCA_913056215.1. Taxonomy (GTDB): domain Bacteria; phylum Bacteroidota; class Bacteroidia; order Flavobacteriales_D; family Crocinitomicaceae; genus Brumimicrobium. The sequence goes on from CAJXMN010000003.1 coordinate 21,843, forward strand.
ATTTTTCGGCCTGTAAACAGATTAATATTTCAATACCCACGTTCGTCAAAGTACTTTTCCTTTTCAATCTATTTCGTATAGTTCACGAATAGTTAGCGTTTTATGCTTATTTTAAAAAAATAATTACTAATATTAAATCGCTAAAAAAATGTGGCTGCAACTAAACAAATGTTTACTTTTGCGGCTTGACTATAAAAACCAAAACTAATTATGTCTGACAAGAGTTTTATTGTTCCGCACGATTTTTCTGAGGTTGCGAATTGTGCATTAAATCATGCCATAGCAACTGCTAAGGTCGTTGGAGCAGAAATTTATGTACTGCATGTCGTAGCCCGCGAAAAAGCCATTAAAGATGCTGAAAAAAAGCTGAAAAACGTCATCAATGAAAAAGAAACGGGTGGAGTTCAGTTAACACCGAAAATTCGGGTCGGTAACATATTCGAAGATATTGGTGATTTTGCCGCTGAACATCATGCAGAACTTATTTTTATGGGTACACACGGTGCTTCAGGTTGGCAACATATTGCTGGTTCTCACGCTTTAAAGGTTGTTACACATTCTTCCGTGCCCTTTATTATTGTGCAACAAAAAGAAGTGGGGGAAAATGGATATGATGATATTGTTGTTCCTCTAGACCTCAATAAAGAAACAAAACAAAAATTAGCGATCGTTGCTTCAATGGCGAAATATTTTAAATCGCGCGTACACGTTATTACACCAGATGAATCCGATGAGTTTCTCAAACACAAGGTACAGGCTAACGTTAAGTTTGCCAAAAAATTCTTCTCTGAACGTGATATTGAAATGACAGCAACGTTAGCTCCTTCAGGTGGGTTTGATAAGGAAGTTGTAAAACTGGCTATCAATAAAGATGCTGACTTGATTGCAATTATGAATCAGAATAAAAGCAATTATTTGGGTGCATTTGGTTCAAATTATGAACAATACATGATCACAAACGACGCTCAGATTCCAACGCTCATTGTCAATCCTATTGAAACACCTTACGGTAGTAGTGTGCTTTTCCAGTAAAAGGTCGTATAAAACATACCGCTTTTATAATTATCAAGCTGTTTCTCAAGAAGCAGCTTTTTTGTGTTTTTTTGTAATCATGGAACAATAAGTTGTTTCAAGGGCTTCAACCTTAAGAAGTAAGTAGCTCCTTTACTTCTAGTTCATTTTTAGGCATCACTTTTTTTGCTGCTAATCTTTGTAATTATCCTTCTTCAGACGCAATTCAATCTCTGTCAGATTTTGCATCTTTTTAGGTTTACGCGTTTTAATAGACGTTCTTGTAAAATAGCGATGCTGCTTTAAAAAGCTCACCTGTATTTCGTCCCATTGCCGGTCGCTGTCAATTTTTCCATGCTCGCGTAATTCCCTTCTCAGACGGTCTGCAATTTCATGAAAATCATCGCGCCCGAGGTAATCAAGGTCTGCATCACAGATGATTTCCTCTAGTTTGTTTTTAGGTTGGTGGGGGATTTGAGTCACATAAATCAACTCCTTGATACGTTCAATATGTGCTTTTGTGTAACCAAAGCTCGGTAATATTTCCGCCGCCATTCGGGCGCCAATAGGTTCATTTTTATCATACTGTTCTACAAAACCTGCGTCGTGATAGGAAGCGGCAGATTTTAATAAAAACAAGTCCTCATCTGTAATTCCTTCACCTATCGCAATACGTTCAGCTTGACGAGTTACATCTTTTGAGTGATCATAAGAATGATAATGGAGCTTTGGACTTAGTTCTTCTTGCAGTTTGTTTAAAATATAGCGTTCAGCTTTGTAGTAATTAATTGTACTGTAATGATGAAGGTTGACTAACTTGTGAAAAGCATCGTTAGGTTCTATTCCCTTATCATCCTTTGAAAGCTCCGGTTTTATATTCATGACTTCATACATCATGATTTTTAAACCACTTTTACTCAGCACTTTTCCTATTTTTTTACACTCAAAATAAGGTTCAATATGTTCAAAGGTCTCAGCAGTGATTGCAATTTTTTCCGGCTCGCACATCTGCTCCATGCGCTGAGCACGATTTACAGTACTTCCCCAAACATCGTAAGCGTATCGTTTCGTTCCAATAACTCCTGCAGAAACAGCTCCCGTATTGATTCCAATACGTAGCTTCCAGTACTGTTCGCCGTTTTGAATCATTATTTCTTTTTGATCCAACATATACTGTTTGATTTGAACAGCGGCCAACACCGTGTTAATTGGATTGGTCTTATTTCTTATTGGAACACCCCCAGCACACATGTAAGCATCACCAATTGTTTTAATTTTTTCCAAATCATTTTTTTCAATGATTTCATCAAACTTTCGGAAATGTTTATCCAGAATCGTAACCAAGTCTTTGGCCTTCATGTTTTCGGAAATATTCGTGAAGCCCACAAAATCAGTAAACATAATGGAGACCATGCTAAAATCCCTCGCGGCTGATCGTCCATCTTTCTTCAGTTGACTTGCCGTTTCTTTCGGCAGAATATTATTGAGTAATCGTTCCGACTTTTCTTTTTCCTGTTCAAGTTCTTCCGTTTGTGCTTCAAGGCGGGTCTTCTGCTGTTCAATTTTATCTGTTTTCCTTCTTAGCTCTCGTGTCCTTTCAGCTATTTTCATTTCCAGCCGAACTTGTAACCTTCTCTCTTTGTCAATGCTTTTACGTACTAGAAATATGACAATTATAACAAACAATAAGAGCATGAGTATGATGAACCACCAATGCAGCCAAAATGGTTTTTCTACTGATATTGTTAATTCTGCGGGGGCACTATTCCATTCGCCATTCGCCGTTCTGGCATAGACAGAAAGTTTATACTTACCAGGAGCAATACTCGCAAACCGTAGTTCATTGGAGGAGCCTAAAATTTCTTCCACCTCATCATCTCCTCGCATAATATATTTATACTCAATGCGGTCAGGGTTACTCAAATCATTGGCAAAAAAATTGAGCTTAAGGCTACGCTGATTATAGGGTAATACAATCTTATCCGTATAAGCAATACTTTCATCAAGTATTGCTCCTTTTCCGGGAAAAACTTTTTTATTTTCTACCTCTATTCCTGAGAAAAACACACGCAAATCAGCTTTCTTATCAAACGCATCCTGCGGAGGTATGTAATTATAACCTTGGATGCCGCCAAAATAAACGTTTCCTTTTTTTGAAACGTAGCTCGCCCCCAGATTGAGCTCGTTACTCATAAGCCCATCTTTCTCTGTAAAATTATTGAACTGTTTCGTTTTTAAGTTCATTGCTACTACTCCGCGGTTTGTAGACAACCATAAATGATTGGGGTCAGCTGCTGTCCATTCCACTCCGTAAATAACATTGTTGGGCAGACCTTCAGACTTACCGTAGTTTTTCACAGATTGCGTCTTCGTATTAAAGAAAAATAACCCGTCTCCCAGAGTCCCCAGCCAAAATTCATGGTCTTTTAACTGGCAAAAGCTAGTAAAATAGTCGTTCGTCGCATTATGCAATGCATCAAATGTTTTGGGACGATGTACGCTAATAGCATCACCCTTTCGCTCAAATTGATAAAGACCTCCTGAACTCGGTGCTACATAATAATGTCCCGCTTTAGTTGAAAAAATAAGTCGACATGGACCAGGACCTATAGATTTTGGTACATCTGGTTGATTATATATGTACTGAAACGTTTTGCTTGTATAATCTAAAACAGCAACACCTGCTCGCGTACCTACAAGATAGGTAGAATCTTCATAAGGTACAATAGTATACGTTTTATCAAACCCTCGTTGATTATCAATACTGTGGGTGATCTTTTTAAATTCATAAGAGGCGAGGTTATCTTTATCAATGGTCAATTCAAATAAACCATCAACAGAACCCACCAATATTTTTTTTGGACTTAAGACGTACAAACAGAGTGTTGTATGATCTTCATTGTTACGAGCTTCACGCATGTAGTGATAATAATTGCGTGTGTTTCGATCATACATACTGATTCCATGATCAGCAGCAACAAATAAAAATTGACCCGTACGATCTTCACTAAATCCCCAAATATTTTGTGAAGGAAGGCCTTTATCTAAGTTTCCTGAAAAACCAACCCCTCTAAATCCGAGGTGATCCGGATCAAAGCTGCTCAGTCCACGCTGTGATGCAATCCAGATGATCCCTTGATTGTCGCGATATAGTCCACTAATTTTATTTGATATTAGTGAGCCTTTTTGGAAAAAATCTGCTGTATAATTCAGTACGTTAATACTATCTGACTCATAACTAGCTACTTGAAAGAGACCACTATTTTCGGTAGCTATAAGTACTTTTTGTTCATTGAGGTAGAGCGCATCGACAATATTAACAGCACCGATTTCGCCAAACATTTTCGTGTAGGAAAGAAATTTTTTTTGTTTTTGGTCAAAGTAAAAAACACCTTGATTCGTCGCTACAACAATAGAACGCGAAGGATGGTCTATTAGTCCGTTGATTACAAAGTCGTCTGGGTCATTCACCTGAGGTTTATACGTACGTTTCTCTTTAAAATCCCGACTGGCGATCAATACTCCTTCAAATTCACTAACAATAATAAGTTGATCACCCTTGATTTCAATATCTACGATACGCGAATCAAAAGACGTTTGATCAATAAGCTTGAATGTCTCCTTTTGTGTGTCAAAATAATAGATCTTACCAAAACCCGTTCCTAACCATAAATTTCCAGTATCATCTTCAGCAATTGCATGAATTTCCAACCGCTCTCTTCTAGTACTTTTATATGCAGTAAACTCAACAGATTTCGGATTATACTTCGTTAATCCATTGTAGGTTCCAAACCACAAATTCCCTTGCTGATCTGCCGTGGAAACATGTATGTATTCATTGGATATTTCATATCCTTTATCTGCCGAAAAAACTTCAAAATTTTTTCCGTTAAATCGATTAATACCATCTTGAGTTCCCAACCATAACGCACCCAGATCATCTTGAATAATGCTGGATACTACACTTTGTGAAAGTCCATCATTAATCGTGTAGTTTTTAAATTGAATATGGTCTTGAGCGTTGATGTTTCCAACAACACTCAAGATCAAACAACATAAATAAAAGTATGTAGTAGTTGTACGCATGTTAATTACTGCCCCTGATCTTTGACAGTATCTGCACCTATTGCGGAATTTTCCATATCGCGATCAAATAGGTACAGCCCACCTTTATCGCTTCCAATCAATTGCAACTTATCCAAAATTGTTCGAGCCAGTGCCTCTTCTTCTAATTGCTCAGATACATACCATTGAATAAAGTTATGTGTGGTGTAGTCTTTTTCCTGAAGACACACATCAACAACGTTGTTAATACTTTCTGTTACTACGATCTCATGCTCCAGTAATGATTTGAATATTTTAATCATAGAATCAAAACTAATCGGTGGTTTTTCGATCGCAGGAATTTTTGCAACACCTCCGCGTTCATTAATGAATTTAATCAACTTCAACATGTGGAAACGCTCTTCGTCACTGTGCTGGTATAAAAACTGAGCCGTTCCATTATACCCTTGATTTTCAGCCCAAGATGCCATTGACAAATACAAGTGACTCGATGATGCCTCCTTAACAATTTGCTCGTTTAAAACTTCTTCTACTCGTTCATTCATAATTGATTCCTTTTTAAACAAAAATACGAAATATACGGGAGGATGAAAACCTGTTAGTAAAGTATAGAAGTTTTCTACGTTTTAGATTTCGTTAATCATTAGAATAAAGTACAACCCTTTCAATCCGACATTTTTTTAGAATAAATATCAATCTCTTTATGTCAGCTATGCTTCTACGTGTTTTTAATTAGATAAGATGGTTTTTGCCTTCAACGTCAGTTTATTCAGAATATATTTGACTATTTTGGCATATTTATAATTAAGCTCTTGCGTAAACTTAAGCGTTTTGTCTTTTATTACTACTATTCTAAATATTGGTATTCATACCGAAATTGGTGAAACCGAACAAAAGGTTCGTAAATTGTTTAATGCCATTACCTTTTTTGGTTGTATAGCAGGGTTGCTGCAAGTTTTTATTTTTATTTTTGTTGACAAGTACGCTGTCCTTTTCCATGCAACGTGGACTGTTTTTTGCGTCATTGCACTATTGTTGCATCATTACGGTTATTATCAACTGGCAAAAATAACCTCAGTATACATTATTTTGTCTTTTGGATCATTGGCCTCTGCACGAATAGGTAGTGAATACTATCCGCACATAGCGTCATTCGGTATTGTAGTGGGTACTTTTATTTTTTTCGACCTCAAAAAAGAATGGGGTTATATCGTAGCCTTTCTTTTATTACACGCAGGGTTTATCGTCCTTATTGAATCTAATATTCTTCAGAATGAAACAATATTAATTGCTTATCCCGTCGCCTTGCGATCTACGATAATTGTTGGTACAGCGATCTTTATTGCCCTTGAAGTATATTTTATTATTCAAGTTACGGCAGAAGCACAACTCGAAAAAAATAAAAAACTAAGAGTAAAGAATATGGTTCTTCAAGAAAGAGAAGAAGAAAAGACAGTTCTTTTACAAGAATTACATCACCGCGTAAAAAACAATCTACAAATGGTGGTAAGCCTAATTCAATTACAAAAGGAAAATATTGCTGATGCTGAAATTCATCAACTCTTTAATGAATTAAAAGAACGCATCATTGCTATGGCGCGCATGCACGAAATGATGTACGTTTCACAAAAAATACACAAAGTTGATATCAAGAATTATATAGAAGAACTCACAACAACACTCATTTCTTCTTCCGAAAACCAGCACCCTGTTGAATTAAAGGTTCATTCACAAGTAAAATATGTCTCAGCGCGAGAAGTTGTTCCTATAGCCCTCATATTAAATGAATTAATTACCAATTCTATCAAGCATGCTTTTACAGCAAAAAACAACCTTATTGAAGTCAATATTGATCCTTTGGACGATCATCGAATTGCTTTCTATTATTCTGACAATGGTACATGGAAAGACCCATCAGAAGAAAATAGTGGTTTTGGGCTCGAATTGATCCAGCTACTCACTGAACAAATGGATGGTTTTTTTAAACGTGAAAATTTGGAAGCAGGTACGCGATACGAATTTGTTTTTAATCTGAGCAGCAAGGTATCTGATAAATAAGCACTACTTCTTTGTTACACCCCATTTATTTGAATTATATTTAAAGAAATTATAGTTTAAAACAACGCATGTCAAGAAAAAACAGTAAGGTCAAGAAAAAAAACAAAAAACATTTAGCATCGGCGATACGCGCTATATTTAAACAGCAGCCAGATCAACAATTCAATTATAAACAAATAAGTGGATTGCTTTCCATTAGCGATAAAAACACACGAAAACTTATATTAAGCATACTCAACGATCTTAAAAACGAATCTTTCCTCAATGAATTTTCGCGAGGATCATTTATACTCAACGATACGTTTCAAAATAGCTTAACAGGAAAACTGGATGCAACAAGTCGCGGTGCCGGTTATGTCATTAGTGAAGATAGTGAACAAGATATTTACATTGCCCCCAAACATATTAATCATGCTTTGCATGGCGATGAAGTTGAAGTAGAAATAATTGCGCGAAGGAAAAATAAAATTGAGGGAACGATTACAAAAATTATTGAGCGAAAGACTTCTCATTTCGTCGGAACGCTAGACGTACAAAAAAAGTTTGCTTTTCTGCAATTGGATAATCAAAAAATAAATCAAGATATATTTATACCATTAGATAAGCTTAAAGGTGGAAAAGATGGTCAAAAGGCTTTGGTACGAATGACTTCCTGGCCAAAAGGTGTTGACAGTCCTTACGGTGAGGTAACAGAAATACTAGGTAACCCTGGTAATAATGATACCGAAATGCTCTCCATTCTCATGAAAAATGAGTTTGAAATAAAGTTTCCGCAAGAAGTAGTAGAAGAAGCAGAAAATGTAGGTATTGAACTTGATCCTTCCGAAATTAAAAACCGAAAAGATTTACGCAATACGCTTACGTTTACAATCGATCCCTTTGACGCCAAAGATTTCGATGATGCTATTTCGTATAATCAATTAAAAAATGGCAATATTGAACTTGGTGTTCACATCGCTGACGTCAGCCATTACGTTCGTCCCGATACAGCCATGGATCAAGAAGCGTTGAAGAGAGGAAATTCTGTCTATCTGGAAGATCGTGTTATTCCGATGTTACCAGAGCAATTATCTAATGTTGCTTGTTCACTGCGACCTCACGAAGATAAATATACGTTCTCAGCTATTTTTGAAATTGATAAGAACGATAAAGTAGTAAGTGAATGGTTTGGTAAAGGTGTTATTCACAGTGATTTTCGTTTTGCTTATGAAGATGCACAAGCCATCATTGAAGGAGATAAACACGAAATTGATGAAGAAATTAAGGTCTTGGACGGTATTGCTAAACGTTTGCGTAAAAAACGCTTAACAAATGGTGCTCTTTCTATTAATTCTGAAGAAGTTAGTTTTATACTCGACGACGACGGTGAACCCATTCGCGTTGTAAACAAAGTACAAAAAGATGCGAACAAACTCATTGAAGAATTTATGTTGTTGGCCAATCGCCGAGCCGCAACTTTTGCAGGTAAATTACCTGAAAATAAAGGATCTGATAAAAACTTTATTTATCGTTGTCACGATAAACCTGATCTAGGAAAAATAGAAACGTTTAAGGTCTTTATTGATAAATTCGGATACGATTTTACATTTAGAGATTATAACGATATTGCCAAAAATCTTAATAAACTTTTTGATAAAGTTAAAGATACGCCCGAAAGTGGACTTATTCAATCTATGGCTATCAGATCTATGGCTAAAGCTTCTTATGAAACCAACAATATCGGTCACTTTGGTTTAGCTTTTGATTATTATACGCATTTCACCTCGCCCATTCGCCGTTATGCAGATTTGGTGGTTCACCGCATCATGATGGATAAATTGCACGAAAAGCAGGTGAATTACGGTAATCAACTCAATGAAATATGTAAACATATCTCAGCGCAGGAACGCAAAGCTATTGATGCTGAGCGCGAGTCTAATAAATTCTTTCAAGTGAAGTTTCTCAAAGACCAGGTGGGTGAAATTTTTCATGGTACCGTTTCAGGGCTAGCTGATTTCGGCCTTTTTATAAAAATTGATGAAAACTACTGCGAAGGGATGGCAACAATTAATTCACTGCCTGGTGATCATTTTTATTTTGATGCCAATAAATTTCGTATTGTCGGTAAAAACACAAAACAAGAATATAATTTCGGCGACCACATTAAAGTTCAAGTAAAAGGCGTTGATTTATTGAAAAAACAAATTGACCTCGAAGTTCTTGAAGATTAGCTTTCGCTATTCACCGACCTTTTTTTATTTAAAAACACACTTCTAATAACTGGTTTACTCACATTTAGATTTAAGAACAGGCAATTTTATTGACACGTCGACTATGACGTCCTCCTTCAAAGGTGGTTGTTAAAAACACTTCCACCATCGCTTTTGCTGTAGGAAGATCAATAAATCGCGCTGGTAATGCTATAATATTTGCATTATTATGTTGACGTGCTAATTCAGCGATTTCTTTATTCCAACATAGAGCACTACGAATATCTTGATGTTTGTTCACTGTCATGTTAATTCCGTTGCCACTTCCACAAATAACAATACCTAATGTATCCGTATGTCCTTCAACATGATTAGCAACAGGATGGCCATAGTCGGGATAATCAATACTTTCTGTGGAATAACAACCGTAATCCTTAAACGTGTAGCCCTGCTCTTCAAAATGAGCTATCAATCGCTCTTTGAGGTCATATCCTGCATGATCTGCGCCGATCGGAATAATTTTATCTTTGTTCATGGCAATAACTTTTTTACAAAACTAATGAATTAACAAAAAGGAGTACTTATAAACATTTGATCTATTTAAGTTTTTAAACGTGCAGCAATACGGCATTTCTTGAATGTATTTTTCGACATGTTTTTAAACAATTCTTTGAATTATTGTTTATAGTATTTAAAAAGTAAACCTTGTTTTTTACGATAATTATTCCAAACCAAAATAGTATTGAAATAAACAAGTTAAAGTTTTGCTTTTTTCTGAGCAGATATGAACAGGTTTCCACAAAAATAAATATGATAATCAATAGAAAGTTATTCAAATACTTTACTACTTTGTATTTGTTAATAAGTCATTAATTAATTTGAATAACAACGTTTTAATAGTTTAAGAACATGTGAATAAAGCACCATTTTTTGTGAATAATGACAAATCCAACCCTTTTTTAAAAAAGTTACGCGCAATATGAACAGCTTAATAGTAATAGTAAATCGTTTTTAAAATTTTTCTTTTCTATATTTATTTATGAAGACAGTGAACACTAAATGGGTGTATATACTTATTTCTTCTACGAATTTTCCTGTATTTTTACGCTAATACGTTGATAATCTTTTTATTTAGTCTATTTTATTGAGTAGTTTGTCGAAGATTTTATTAAATTCATGGTTTAAAGAGCAACTGCGTTTTTAAAAGTTTCATTATGTTTGTTGAACATTAATTTGATTTATGTCAAAAGTAAAAGTACTTGTTGTAGAAGACGAATCTATAGTTTCGAAGGATATTCAGCACAGTTTGAAGCGATTGGGATATATTGTATCGGGTGCTACGGCAACAGGTGAAAAATCGGTAGATTTAGCAGCCAATGAAAAACCACATATCGTTCTCATGGATATCATGTTGAAAGGAGATATGAATGGCATTGAAGCAGCTGAGATTATCAAAAGAGAGCACAATATTCCAGTGATTTTTCTGACTGCTTATGCAGATGAAGCAACATTGGAGAAGGCCAAAATAACGGAACCCTACGGTTATATCATCAAACCGTTCAAAGAAATTGATTTGCACACTTCGATTGAAATGGCGCTTTATAAGCACAAGAAAGAAAAAGAGGTGGAGAAAGAACGTGATATACTATATTCTCTGGTAGATGGAAAAGAATCGCGCGATTTTATTTTCGTAAAATCGAACTCGAGATTAGTTAAATTAAATACCAAGGATATATATTTTGTGGAAGCGCTCAAAGATTATGTTGTAATCAATACTTTAGATAAGCGTTACACGATCCATTCTACAATGAAAGATATAGAAAGAAAACTCGGCGATGACGAATTCATAAGAGTACACCGTTCTTTCATTGTAAGGCTCGATAAAATTGCTTCGATAGAATATCCTAATCTTCAGCTTGAAAAGGATAAAAAGTTGATACCAATTGGCGGATCATACAAAGAACAGTTAGTGAAGAAAATTAATCTTGTATAGCACGCTTGACTATTATAGTTGATGAATAAATTTTCTTTTGTACCTCTTATCCAGGGAACTGAAACAACGGACTATGTTCATATATGCCTCTCTTTATCAAATGGGGAACTATCAACAGAGGCTATGGACGAACCCCAACTCATGCATGAACACATCAAAACCTTTCTTTCTGATCAAGGTAAATCAATCGCTTATGGTGGATACCTTGAGGAACGTTCATTGTATAACCGGAGTAGTCATTTCCAGTCACAACATCACAAACGCAATATACATCTAGGTATTGATTTTTGGTGTGATGAAAATCGTGGTGTTTGCTGTCCGATAAATGGCGTGGTACACAGTTTTAAAGATAATGAAAATTTTGGTGATTATGGTCCGACAATTATTCTAGAACATACGTATAAGAAGAGTAGATTTTATACGTTATATGGTCATTTAACACGTGAAAGTTTAAAGGATAAGAATAAGGGGCAACAGATTAAAAAGGGAGCCGTTTTTGCACGGATTGGTGAAGCTGCAGTGAATGGTAATTATGCACCTCATCTACACTTTCAAGTGATTAAAGATTTAGAGGGTAAGCAGGGAGATTATCCTGGAGTCTGCAGCGCTGAAGAACTGAGTTTTTATAAAAAAAATTGCCCGGATCCACTACTTTTTAAAGCATTAGAATAATCTATTCTTGTAATAATGATTCAATAAAGAAGCGCGTTTCTTTGGTATACTTTTCATATACCTGTCCAGTTCCTGGACCATTAAAACCAGTGTGAATACGCACTATATTCCCGCTACGATCAATAAATATGGAAGTCGGAAACGAAGATATAGTATTAAGCATATTAAAATCGTTACTTGCAGATTGCTTACTTGCTTCTCCTCCTACAAGTATGGGATAAGGTACTGATTTGTTCATCCTAAATCGTTTGATACGTTCCACTTGATGGTGAAATGACGTCGGGTTTTCGTACGCAATACCTATAATTTTTAGTCCTTGGTCATGGTAATCGGTATAAAGTTCTTTATAAAACTGTGTTTCGTCCAGACAGTTAGGGCACCATGTTCCCAGAATTTGAAAGATGATCACATGATCTTTAAGTGAATCTGTTGGATATAGAAATGTACTACTGTCTTTGGTAAGAAAAGATAAGCTCATGTGGTCTTCGGTCATATAAGTGAGTTTTTTCGGATCGCGCAGTACGGTACTGTCACTTTTCGTTGCGACCCAGTCTGTCTTCCAGTGTGATCCAGAATAAAATCTTCCCGATAACGTATCGTTATTGAGTTTGGCAGTAAATAAAAAAGCATGTGCGCCATCAAATGTAGACATGACTAATGAATCATTGTACAATGTACCCTGCAGAAAACGATAATCTCCCGTCTCTGTCATGAAAGTACCCGTAACTTTTCCATTCATAGATTGATAAAACTTACCGATGGCGGGATAGGCATTACTTGTACCTATTTGAAAAGTTGTTTTCCACTGACCTTCTATCTTTTTTTCTGATCCATTAGAATTATTCCAAATAGCACTATCTGTTGTGCGAACCGCCGTAAATGGAATACGTCGATCTTCTGAACGATCGGGCTGAACAAAATAACCCTTCAGTTTTTGCTGCGTTGATTCGACGATTAAATAATTTGAATAGGCGGGGAAATGGAGTAAAAGGCTATCTCCTATGCGTTCTTGCTGTAAAATGATTGTTTCCTTATCATTGATAACTTTGAATTGGTGCTTGCTGTCTGACTGCAATAGAAAAGGTAATTGAAGATGTTTTTTTATCTGGAGTTTTCCTTTCCAAAATTGGTGTTTATCATTACCGGAACTATTCATGTTAGAATGAGAACTAGCTTCATTTTTTTCAGAATATGAACAAGATGTTAAGAACAGTGTGACGATGAAAAAATAAAGTAGTTTATCGTAGCGCATTGCGTATTATTTTTATCAAAAGTACAATCTTCCCGTTATTTGCGTGCAACCTTTTATTTAATATTGTAGTCTATACTTTTGAAAGATTAAAATGGATGACGAAACGCTCGTAAAAAAATGTATGGCTGGTGACGCGATTGCACAACGCATGCTGTTTGATCGTCACGCTTCAAAAATGTTGGGAGTTACCATGCGATACATTAACGACAAAGAACGAGCGGAAGACGTTTTGCAAGATGCCTTTATTAAGGTGTTTAAAAATTTAAAGCGTTTTCAACATGCAGGTTCTTTGGAAGGTTGGATTAGACGCATTGTTGTTAATACTGCACTTGATCAATTACGAAAAAACAAGAAGCGTCATCGTGATGTGGCACTTGATGATTCGTTTATTGAAATTACGACGAACCATTTCATAGAAGAACGAATGGAAGCGGATAGCTTAATGAAAATTGTTCAGCAATTACCAGATGGCTACCGGATGGTGTTTAACATGTTTGCGATTGAAGGATACAGCCATAAGGAAATTGCAAAGGAATTGGGAATTTCAGAGAATACCTCTAAATCTCAGTATTCCCGGGCAAAAACAGTTTTAAAAGAAATATTAAAAAAATTGAATATTGAACGATAAAGATGAAATAAAAGAATTATTCCAGGAAAAACTGGGAAATTACCAGTCTAAAGTAGACCCTAAGATTTGGCAGGGTGTACAGTCTGGATTATCATCGGGTGCTGCAGCTGGTACTTCGCTTAGTATCGCTACCAAGCTTGGTATTGGTGTATTGAGCACCGCTGTTATTACGGCTGCGTCCATATTTATCTATAATCAATTGGATCATAAAGATGAAGTGCCAACTACAACGGCGAAAACAGAAAATAGTATAGAAACAAATACAGAAGAGTTAGATAGAGAAGAAACACCGATTGAACTATCACCCATCCAGGAAACCGGTGAAGATGATATAAACACTGTTTCAGAGGAGTCAGATCAATCTGTTGTCCATCCCAAGGTGAATCAAGCGTCAGATCATGATCAAAAGACTAAGGTGGAAGAAAGTTTTTCTGAAAGCGATAGATCTTACGTACCACCAACGAATTTACCAGAGACTAAACCAAAGTTAGTAGAGTCGAACAAATCGTCTGTGACGAATGATGAGCAATCGAAAGAAAAATCTTCTAAAGAAGTGGATGGTAAGAGGACAGTCGATTGGAATCTTGAGCCGTCAATTGTGGAACAAAAAAATCAATATATTCAATTTCAATTAACTGGTAATGAATATATTGAAAAAATTCAGTGGGATTTTGGTGATGGACACTTTTCTGATCAATTGAATCCTGAGCATTTCTATACTGAAACAGGAACTTATGAAGTAAGTGTTCAAGCAACTATGAATAATCAGGTCAAAGAGCGTACAATTGAGGTAAGGATTGAAATAGAAGGTGAGATTACCCGCTTACCTAATACGTTTACCCCAAATAGTGACGGCCAGAATGATCAATTTTTTGTTGAATCAAAAGGATTAAAAGAGTTCCAAATTAATATTATGAATGATGAACGAAAAATTGTTTATCAAAGTAATAAGAAAGATTTTCGTTGGGACGGTACCGCTTTAAATGGACAGCCTGTTCCCGAAGGACGTTATGTCTATATCATCATGGCACGGGATGAGAAAGGAAATACCATTAATAAATATAAACAATTACATATTCTGAGATAATTCCATTCTCTTCCTGTTGACTTTCCGATAATTATATTTCACAGACATTTAGCGTTTTTAAAAGCGTGATCCTACTATTTTTATTTACTTTGTATGGGAGTTGGCTGAAATGAAAAGCAGATTATTTAAAATAGCAATTATTGTTGTTGTGCTAGGAGTATTATTTCCTACGTACGGAATAACACAGAATTATAAAAAGGTGAAGCCTTATACTTGGATGTTAGGTATCTCCTGGAATGCTATGGAAGATGATGGCTATCGATACGCTCACTTATTTAATTTAAAAGACTCGTGGAATCTACCAGTATTTCCAACTTCATTAAACCTTGATTTTTATATGCAAAAAGGTATGAGTATCGATGTAATGGCCTCCTACAATAAGTATACTCAAGGAAAGATAATTAATCTTGATACAACACGCTCTGGTAAAGCTGGTGCGCTTTCCGTTCATTTTAAATATAGTTTTGGTTTTCTCATGCGCCAACAACGGGTAGATCCTTTTGTATTCGGTGGTTTAGGATATACTGGGAGAGAAGCTATCTGGCCCCAAAACATGTTAAGCGGTAACCTCGGAGCTGGTGTGAATGTGATGATTTGGAAAGGACTTGGAATTCAAATAAGAACAACGGGAAAAGTAGGAGTGATTCCCAAACTTTATGATCCAGAATTTGATTATTTGCATCACCATTTTGGTCTAATCTATAAATTTCCTGAGATGTCTGGTGGATACACCAATTTTCATAAACGGAAATATAAATGGGGACATAAAAATTATCGTTACCGCAAACCGAAAGGGATGTAATTGCGCAGTATGGAATAAATTTTGATTTATTCTTCAATATGAAGGGATTATTATTCATGTTACTTTTGATTTTAGCAGTGATATCGTGCGAAAACGAAATTACTGAACAATCAATGCAAGGTGATGTAGATCCTTTAGATACTGCTGTTATCGACCAGGAAACCATTAACGAATTGGTGGAAAAAGACTCATTGAATCATGAGAAGCATAAAAATAAGGAAGAAATCACTCAAAAAAGAAGTGACAAGACTGTAGAATCTAAGTTAAAAAATAAGAAAGCGCCTTTAACAAAACAACCGCCGGCCGAAGCTATAGTAGAAATAGCGAGTGAATCAAGGAAGGCACCGTTGGTGAAACACGAGATTGTTTGGGGTGATACAATTTTGTCGTTAAACTATAAAAAGAAAATATATCCAGATCCAACTGTGGGGTGCAGTGCTTCGAGTGAAGTGTTTTCTATTCATATACCTATTAATGAAAAGAGCGAGAAGATGCTCATCGAAAAAGGTGAATTACAAAAATGTGAATACACTTACAGTTATACTGGCGGATTATACGGCGAGAATAGTTCAGGTGTTCCAACATCAGGTATTATAAAATTAAATCAGATCAGTGACGAAAAATGGAAGGTGGATATAAAAATCCAGTTTATGGTTGATGTGATGGGAGATATAGAGAAGAATAAAAAGATAAAAGCGTTTGATTTATCAGGTGTGTTTCAATAAAAAACCCCTAACTACTTAGTAATTAGAGGTTTTTAGAGGTCCCGAGCGGATTCGAACCGCTGTACGAGGTTTTGCAGACCTCTGCCTAGCCACTCGGCCACAGGACCATTTTTTTAAAGAAACCGTCCAGCTATTGCTATAACGGGGAACAAATTTACAAATATTATTTGAATGGAGCTACATTCAGTTTTCAAAATCAATCAAACTGTTCTTCGATAATCACTGCAACGTCATCAACGTCTCCTTCGATCGGTGGACAATGCTTAGTCACTTTTATCCGGGCCCAGTGTATTTTATCTATTTCAGATTTAAAACGATTGATTATACGCTTTGCAACGTGTTCAATGAGTTTAGAACGTTGGTGCATCTCATCCTTGACAATTTGATTGATGATAACATAGTCCACTGTGTCATTCAGATCATCTGTCTCAAAAGAAGCAGTAAAATCTGTAGTTACGGCTACGTCAATCGTGTAATGACCACCTATTTTACCTTCTTCGGGTAAGCAACCATGATATGCATAAAGCTTAATTCCATTAACCTCTACTGTATGCTTCATGCTTCTGCTTTCTGTGCTTTAACAATAGGTACATTTTTCTCCAATCGCGACAACGTTTTTTCTTTACCGAGAAGTGCAGCAATCTCAAACATGCTAGGCCCCATTCCCTTTCCAGTGATTAATACGCGGAACGCTGGTAATACAGCTCCTATGCCTTTTTCAATTTCTTGAAGATATGATTTAAATGCGTTTTCAATATTTTCTGGTGTGAATTCTTCAATATTCTGTAAACGATTAGTCCATTCTGAAATAATTTCTTCCGATTCATCTTTCCATTTTTTACGTACTGTTTTAGCATCGAATTCCGTCGGTGCTTCAAAGAAATATGTTCCTTCTGTTCGGATGTCTTCAATAAAAGTCGCGCGCTCCTTCATTAAACCGCAAACTTTTACGAGATAAGATGTATTAACATTGAGGTCATCGTATTTCATTAACAACATATTTGCCAACTCCTCATTGGATTTAGCTCTTAAATATTGTTGCTGATACCATTTTGTTTTATTTGCATCGAATTTTGCTCCAGCCTTACTAACGCGACTAAGAGAGAAAGCTTCCGTCATTTCTGCTAATGAAAAGATTTCTTGTGGAGTACCTGGATTCCATCCCAAAAAAGCCAACATATTGATGAATGCTCCAGGCAGATACCCCTGTTCGCGATAACCAGAATATTTTTCGCCATCTGATGTGATCCAATCGGTAGGAAATACGGGAAAACCTAAGCGATCACCATCGCGTTTGGAAAGTTTGCCGTTCCCATCGGGACGCAATAGCAGCGGACAATGAGCAAATTTAGGAGCTTCCCATTCGAAAGCTTCGTAGAGCAATACATGAAGTGGTGCAGATGGTAGCCACTCCTCTCCTCTTATTACGTGTGAAATAGCCATGGTATGGTCATCTACTATGTTAGCGAGGTGATATGTGGGCATTCCGTCACTTTTAAACAAGATTTTATCATCGAGGTTATTGGTATTGACCACAACCCAACCACGAATAACATCTTCAAAACGGACATCTTCATTGCGTGGCATTTTAAAACGGATCACATAAGGATCTCCATTTTCCAACCGTTGCTTCACTTCATCTTCGGGTAACGTTAATGAATTTTTCATCGATGTTCGTGTCACCGCATTGTATTGCCAATTAGGCATTTTCATCTTTTGCGCTTGTTGACGCATTTCTTCGAGTTCCTCTGAGGTATCAAACGCATAGTAGGCTTTACCAGACTCCACGAGTTGTTCGGCGTAAGGACGATACATCTCTTGTCGCTGTGATTGGCGATATGGACCATATTCTCCTCCAATTCCGGGACCTTCATCTGGAGTGATACCACACCAATCCAGGGCGTCTTTTATATACTCTTCTGCTCCTTCTACAAATCGCTTTTGATCGGTATCTTCTATACGAAGAATGAATGTACCTCCTTCTTTTTTAGCGAATAAATAGTTGTAAAGAGCAGTACGTACACCACCCATATGTAATGGCCCTGTTGGTGACGGAGCAAAACGAACGCGTATCTTTGAAGACATAAATATTAAATTTTTACGCAAAGATAATTGATTCCAACGCGATCACCGTAAATCTTTGATGGAAATGCCTTTTTGGAGTAGATAATTGTGGATGTTGATTATTTCACCCTTATATTCGACGAATTAACATCTTTTTTGAAGAAACAAGGAGTGTATTTCGTAACTTTATTTGGTTAGAGCTGTACATCACAATACAATAAATGGGAACATTCGAAAAATTAATTGACCAAGTAGATGCTTTTATTAAAAAGTATTACAAGAATTTAATGATCCGGGGAGGGTTGTTATTTGTTGTCATTTTTCTTATTTCATTCTTATTGGTGGCGACGCTAGAGTATTTTGGCAGGTTCAATACTTTTGTACGCGCGTTCTTATTGTTTTCGTTTGTCGCAATAAACACCTATGTACTTATACGGTATTTCGCTATTCCTGCTGGTAAATTACTTTCTTTCGGTAAACGCATCAATCGCCATCAAGCGGCTCAAATTATTGGTAAATTTTTTCCGGATGTGAATGATCGATTGCTCATTACACTGCAGTTGCACGATTCAGAAAAAAACTATGAAGGGAATACTGAATTATTACGTGCGAGTATCCAACAAAATGCAAAACGGTTGAATGCTTTTAGTTTTACCGATGCAGTCGATTATGGTGAAAACCGCAAATATCTCAAATACGTTTTACCTGTAGTTTTAGTGGTTGTATTATTAGGTATTACTCTGCCAGAGTTGTTTTCTGATGGTTCGAAACGATTGATGCGTTATACAGAAACGTTCAGACCAACTCCCAACTTTGAATTTGAATTATTGAATGAATCTTTAGTGCTAGAGGAAGGATCAAGTATTAAATTAGAGGTTTTACTGCATCCGCGACCAGGAAAATCCTTACCTGAGCGCGTATACTTAGAAACCAATCAAGGTACTTTCGCAATGAAAAATGAAGCAAAAAATAAGGTTTCATTTAAATTGGAAAACGTAAATGATGATATTGATTTTAGATTTAAAGGAAATGATCAACATTCTACCTATCGATCGTTAGAAGTTGTTAAACGCACGTCTCTTGGAAATGTTGTAGTGAATATTGAATATCCCGATTATACAGAACGAATGGACGAGAAAATTGAGAATCCAGGAGATCTTGTAGTACCTTATGGTTCAAAGTTGGTTTGGAATGGTCGTACTAAACATACTGAAACGTTAAATGTAGCATATAGTGATACATTGTGGCGATTTAATGAACCAGGTTTTCGATTTGAACAACTGGCGGTAGCAAGTGACATGGTTACATTTACTTTGGAAAATCAACGCTTGGATAAAACAGATTCTATTTTTTACAATATAAATGTGATTGAAGATGAATATCCATCGATAGTGGTGAACGAACGTACAGATAGTACGCATGAAAAGAGAAAACATTTTAGAGGGAATGCAAGTGATGATTATGGTTTATCAAGTGTGAAATTTGTATACGAGATTAATAAGAAAAATGGGGAATCAAAGCAATTCGAAAAAGTTGTACCTGGTGTAGTTGGTAAGGATAGTCCCTTTTCGATGACTTTAGATATACGAAAATTAGGTTTAGAGCTTGAAGATGAATTGATTTATTATTTCTTGGTTTACGATAATGATCGTATCCAGGGCCCGAAGGTGACCAAATCAAAAATTTATCAATATCAGGCACCGACAAAACGTGAACTCGATAGCGACCGAAATGAAACGAAGGAAGATGTACAACGTGAAATGCAGGAAGTAACTGAACGAACGAAAGAATTTCAATCCAAGGTGAAGCGGTTGAAAAAAGAAATGATGAATTCTAAAAGCTCTTCGTTTCAGCAGTCCAAACAAATGCAAAATCTTCAGAAAGAACGCGAATCATTAGAGCGAAAAATGAAAGAATTGCGCTCGAAAATGCAAGAATCATTTAATGAGAAAGAGGAATTATCCGAAGTCGATCAGTCGCTTAAAGAAAAGCAGAAATTATTAGATGAACTCATGGAAGAAGTTATGGACGAGGAGCTCAAAGAATTATTGGATGAACTCCAAAAGTTATTAGAAGAGGAAAGTGGTGAGGATGTCATGGAAAAATTGGAAGAAACGGAAATGACATCGGAAGAGATGGAGCGTCAAATGGATCGTACCATGGAAATGTTGAAGAAGATGGATGTGGAGGAACGTGCAAAAGATCTCCAAGAAAACCTTGAGTCTTTAGCGAAAGAGCAAAAAACACTTAAGGAGAAATTGGATGAGCATCCTGATGATAGCACTATTAAAGATGAGCAAACTGAGTTAAATCAAAAATTTGATAAAATCTCTAAGGATTTGGAGGATATTCTTAAGAAGAATACAGAGCTGAAACGTCCTATGGATTTTGAATCTTTAAAAGAGGATTCAAAATCAACTAAAAAAGATATGGAAGAAGCTTCTGAAAATCTCCAGCAACAAGACCAAAATGCGGCTGGAGAGAAACAAAAATCTGCCCAAAAGAAGATGGAAGAAATGGCATCTAAATTGTCTGCACAATTAGCTAAGAGTAAGCAGAAAGAGAAAGGGGAGGACATTAAAGCAATGCGCTCTTTATTAGAAAATTTGGTAGCGTTGAGTTTCAAACAAGAACGAAACATGGATGGATTTGGAGAGGTTAGCACGAACGACCCATATTTTGTTCAATTGGGGCGTGAACAACGAGAAATCATCGATAATTTTGGTCCTGTAAAGGATAGTTTACTTGCCTTAGCAGATCGTGTCCCTAAAGCCGCTTCATACATTGAAGAGGAACTGAGGGCGATTAATAAGAGTTACAAGTATATTCCAGATCATATTGATGAACGAGAAAAAAGGCAATTACGTACGAAACAACAGAAAGGTATGACTCACCTTAATAACTTGTCTTTATTTATCAACGAAGCCTTGGAATCTGCACAAAAGGACATGCAGGGTATGAAATCAGGAAAGGGGAGCTGTAGTAAACCGGGTGGTAAATCTGGTAAGGGTTCCAAAGGTGAAATTCAAAATATGAAGGAGATGGTAAAGAAGCAATTAGAACAGATGAAAAAGGGAAAACAGCAGGGCGGAGATAAAAAAGGAAAACAACCTGGTAAGAAAAACGCTGGAGGCGTTTTACCGATGAATGCAAAGGGAGCCGCGAAGATGGCCGCTGAACAAGATGCGATGCGAAGAAAACTCCAAAAACTGAGAGAAGAAATGAATAAGGATGGAAGTGGTGATGGTAATAAATTGAACGAACTGATTGAAGAACTGGAGCAACAACAGGAGAATTTGATTAATAAAAAGTGGGATGGAGAACTTATAGAACGTCAGAATTCTATTATGACACGTTTACTGGAGAGTGAAAAGGCCTTGCGCGAACGTGGTTTCAAGGAAGAACGTGAAAGTAATTCTGGAAAAAAGGATGAATTTGGTAACCAAATTGAATTTTTAGAGTATAAGAAAGAAAAAGAAAAACAGATTGAGTTGTTACGAACATTAGATCCGTCATTTAGTAGGTATTATAAAGATAAAGCGAATGCTTACTTTTTAGATATCAATTAACCTGGTAGCACTCAGTTTTTGTAAAATATAGAATAGATGAAAACGGATTACAAAGAAATTGAAACGCTTATAGTTCCATCGGACTTGGATCATCTGAAACGTGTCGAGAATTTGGTGGATGATGTGTGTCGGACGAATGAGGTGCACGAAGATCATTTTGGTAATGTTTTAATTGCTGTGACGGAGGCTGTAAATAATGCCGTGCAAC
Source organism: uncultured Flavobacteriales bacterium (assembly GCA_913056215.1). Taxonomy (GTDB): domain Bacteria; phylum Bacteroidota; class Bacteroidia; order Flavobacteriales_D; family Crocinitomicaceae; genus Brumimicrobium. The sequence goes on from CAJXMN010000003.1 coordinate 44,166, forward strand.
ATGGAAATAATAGCGATACTTCGAAGGAGGTCAGTATTAAGGTTGCACAAAACAATGAGGAAATTAAGTTTTCTGTGAGTGATCAAGGAGTTGGTTTTGATTTTACGAACCTACCTGATCCAACTGCCCCGGAAAATATAGAGAAGGAACATGGTCGCGGAATTTTCTTAATGAAATCCTTGGCCGACGACGTCTCTTTTTTAAATAATGGGAGTACTGTTGAAATCGTATTTAGCGTTAATTGATGGTAACGTTTGAGTATCATGTAAACCAAGCTAAGTTTAACGAAGGTTTAATAATTAAGTGGTTAAATGAGGTTGTAAACAAAGAAAACCGAGAGTTAGGACCTTTAAGCGTTATATTAGGATCTGATGAGTGGTTGTTATATTACAATAAGCATTACCTAAAACATGATTTTTATACGGACATTATTACGTTTGATTATTCAATTAACGCATTAGTTAGCGGAGACCTCCTTATCAGTTATGAACGTGTTATTGATAATGCGCACCGGTTGAATGTTTCACGTGAAACAGAATTGTATCGTGTTATTGTACACGGTGTGCTACATCTTTGTGGGTATAAAGACGAATTACCGAGCGATAAAGAAATCATGCGTAATAAGGAGGATTACTATCTAAAGCTGTTGTAGTTTTGTTCCACGTGAAACAATAAGTTATGCTAAAAGAATATGATGTAGTTGTAGTGGGAGCGGGTCACGCTGGCTGTGAGGCTGCTAATGCGGCTGCCAAGCTTGGTGCCTCTACCTTACTGGTAACAATGAATATGAATACCATTGCTCAGATGAGTTGTAACCCTGCTATGGGAGGTGTCGCTAAAGGTCAGATCTTAAGAGAAATTGATGCTTTAGGTGGTGGATCTGCCATAGTCGCTGATAAAAGTGCCATTCAATTTAGGATGCTAAATATGAGTAAGGGTCCTGCGATGTGGTCTCCGCGAACTCAAAATGACCGAATGCGTTTTGCTGAGGAATGGAGGTTATTACTTGAACGTAATTCAAATGTGGATTTTTGGCAGGATATGGTGACGGGTTTGCTTACTGAAGGTAATAAAATTGTTGGTGTAAAAACGGGTATTGGAATTGATATAAAAGCGAAGAGTGTTGTTATTACGAGTGGTACTTTCTTGAACGGTACGATCCATTTAGGTGACAAGCAATTCGGAGGTGGTCGTGCTGGTGAACGTGCTTCTACTGGTATAACTGCTGATTTGATTGACTTGGGCTTTGAAAGTGGTCGTATGAAAACGGGAACCCCGCCTAGAGTTGATGGAAGGTCGTTAGATTATTCTGTGATGGAACTCCAACCTGGTGATGATGATCCACAAAAATTTAGTTTTACCAATACAGAAATTGCTTCTGATCAACGACCATGTCATATTACATATACCAACCCTGAAACCCATTCCATTCTGGAAAGTGGATTTGATCGTTCCCCAATGTTTAATGGAGCGATAGAATCTGCGGGCCCACGATATTGTCCGAGTATAGAAGAAAAAATTAGTCGTTTCGCTGAGCGTGAACGCCACCAAGTTTTTGTTGAACCAGAAGGGTGGAATACAGTAGAAATATATGTGAACGGTTTTAGTACTTCGTTACCTGAGGAAATTCAATTACGTGCGATGCGAACAATTCCTGGCTTTGCTGATGTGAAAATGTTTCGCCCTGGATATGCGATAGAATACGATTATTTTCCTCCCATTCAATTGAAACATTCGCTGGAAACAAAAAAGGTGAATGGGTTGTTTTTTGCTGGACAGATTAATGGAACGACGGGTTACGAAGAAGCCGGTTGCCAGGGATTAATGGCTGGAATTAATGCGGGAAGAAAGGCACTGGATAAGGAACCGATAATTTTGAACCGTTCTGACGCTTATATAGGTGTATTGATAGATGATTTGATAACCAAAGGAACCAAAGAGCCTTATCGGATGTTCACGTCTCGTGCTGAGTATCGAATTTTGTTGAGACAAGACAATGCTGATCAACGCTTGTCCCCTATTGGTCATGCGATAGGTATGATTGATGATGAACGTATGAAGCTAGTAAACTCTAAAATAGAAGCGACTAAGCATCTAAAAAAGTTTTTACGTAAACAAGGAGTTACCCCAGATGAAGCAAATCATCAATTAGCTGAAAAGAATAGTTCTCCTATTAAACAGCAAGTTAAATTGACTCAATTGATTATTCGTCCAAATGTAACTATGAATGATTTGTTAGCGATGAGTAGTGAATTGAGAGATTATATAACTACCGTGGATGAAGCTGTTTTAGAGCAAGCGGAAATCCAATTAAAATATGAAGGATATATTTCACGCGAACAAGATGTTGCTGATAAATTAAGTCGCCTTGAAGATGTTAAGATTCCTGGTGATATGGTTTTTGATAAATTGGAGAGTCTTAGTTCCGAGGCTGTGGAAAAGTTAAGTGAAATAAGACCTGCAAATATTGGACAAGCTTCGAGGATTAGCGGTGTATCCCCTAGTGATATTAATGTACTATTGATCTATTTGGGTCGTTAGTTTCACGTGAAACAAAACAAGAAATGAATACCATAGAAAAATGCGTAGTGTGTGGTTCGACATCACACCACCCCTTTTTAGAATTAAAGGATCACATGATAACACAGGAACTATTTACAATTGTAGAATGTGAGAATTGTGGTTTTCATTTTACAAATCCAATACCAAGTATTGATAAAATAGGTCATTACTATCAATCGGAAGAATATATTTCACATAGTTCCTCGCGTAAAGGATTGATCAATTGGTTATATAATGTTGTCCGCAATCGTACGCTCCAACAAAAGGTTTCGTGGATTAATAATGCTGTCCACGGTAAACGGTTATTGGATGTTGGATCAGGTACGGGCCATTTTCTGCGTGTGGCTCAAAAAAAAGGTTTTGAAGGTTATGGTATAGAACCAGATGATGAAGCCCGACGATTCGCTCACAAAGTCAATCATGTGAGAAGTTGTGATCAGGCGGAGCTCTACAGTTTAGAAAATAATAGTGTAGATGTGATTACCATGTGGCACGTGTTAGAACATATTTACGATTTACGAAAAGACCTAGCACGAATGCGGGAAATTTTAAGTCCTGGTGGGAAAATGTTTGTCGCGGTTCCAAATATGAATGCCTACGATGCTCGGTACTATGAAAAATTTTGGGCGGCCTACGATGTTCCTCGTCACCTCTATCACTTCCGGCAACAGGATATTGCGAAATTATTTCTTGATATGGGCTTTCAGTTGGAGAAAGTCATACCGATGAAGTATGATGCTTTTTATGTTTCAATGTTGTCTGAAAAATATAAAGGTCGTTTTTCATTATTTGGTGGTGTTATTGGATTTATCTCTAATATCCGCGCAAAGAAATATGGTTATTCGAGTCAAGTATATGTTTTCCGAAATGATTAACCGTTACTAGGGCGCTTCGGTATATGATTCTTTCTTGTGATCATCACGGGTGAACTTATTAAAAAACTTGAATTCTGTATTTTTGCTATTTAATTGCCTGCTGTTAACCTCAAATAGTTTCCTTGGACCTTGGCCTTGATAAAAATGAGATCTTGCAACTCTAAGTGTTAATTAAAAAACAAATATACTATTTTTAGTTCTGAATGTTAAAAAAATAGAAATAAGAGGTGTTAATATATAGTAGACGCTCTATCTGGAAAGTTTATAAGTTCAGTTGGATGAAAAGCAAGTTATTGAAATGGACCTTTTTCGGATAGGGATTGTGTAAGACTTTTTTGAAGATGAATAAAATAGGTCGATAGATATATCTATTTTCCGTTTTAACTAACTAATTAGACTATCTCTAGGGAATTGTTTACTTATAACTTTTAAAGGATTAAAAACTACCTATAGTTGTTATAGGGTGTCGTGTAATAACCGTTGTATGATGTTCCGATAAAAAAAGAGGTTGCCCATATAGGACAACCTCGTTACGAGTAGTGCAATAAAAACGGCACAATTATTAACCACTACACATTTCGCAATTATCAGGATCGTCTGTGGAGCATGATGCTTGCGCCTGCGATTGTATTTCTTCAGTCGACATGGATTGACCAGCAGTGTTATCCTTCTCTGTAACACTTTTATCTACTGTAAATTTAATAGCGTTAGTGGCTGCCTTTGTTCGCAGATAGTACATACCTGTCTTCAAACCGCGTTCCCAACCGTAGAAATGCATCGAAGTCAATTTTTTGAAGTCGGCATTTTCCATAAATATGTTGAGCGACTGCGACTGGCAAATATATGCACCGCGATCAGCAGCTTGTTCAATGATGCTTTTTTGTGAAAGTTCCCAAGCTGTTTTATAAAGATCCTTCAGATGTTGTGGAATTTCAGGGATATCCTGAACTGAACCATTCGCAGCCATCAATTTTTGACGCATTGTGTTGTCCCACAATCCTTCTTTCACGAGATCGCGCAATAGATGCTTATTGACGATGATAAATTCACCAGACAATACACGACGTGTATAGATGTTAGAAGTGTAAGGTTCAAAACATTCGTTATTACCGAGGATCTGAGCTGTAGATGCTGTTGGCATTGGAGCAAGTAGTAATGAATTGCGAACGCCGTGTTCTTGAACTTCTTCGCGAAGGACATCCCACTCCCAACGGTCGCTAGGTTTAGTATCCCACATATCGAACTGGAATATACCTTTAGAAACCGGTGAACCTTCAAATGTTTCGTATGGTCCTTCTTTCTTTGCTAAATCCTTTGATGCCGTCATTGCAGCGTAGTAAATCGTCTCGAAAATCGCTTTATTCAGTGCTTTAGCTTCGTCTGAATCAAAAGGCATACGCAATTTGATGTAAGTGTCCGCTAAGCCTTGTACGCCTAAACCGATGGGGCGATGACGCATATTTGAATTTCGTGCTTCATCTACAGGGTAATAATTTCCGTCAATGATACGATTGAGATTAATGGTAGCCTCATAAGTTACTTCAAATAATTTGTCGTGATCAAAACCATCCTTTGTAACGTACTTTGGAAGAGCAAGCGAGGCGAGATTACAAACTGCGACCTCGTCAGGTGCCGTGTATTCCATAATTTCAGTACAAAGGTTTGAAGATTTGATTGTACCTAAGTTCTGCTGGTTTGACTTCTTATTAGCAGCATCTTTATAGAGCATGTAAGGTGTACCCGTCTCAATTTGAGATTCTAATATTTTAAACCAAAGCTCCTGAGCTTTAATTGTTTTTCGTCCTTTACCTTCGTTTTCATACTTTAGATAAAGTTCTTCAAATTCTGCTCCATATGTATCTGAAAGGCCTGGACATTCATTAGGACACATCAGTGTCCACTCACCATTCGACTGAACGCGCTCCATAAATAAATCTGGAATCCAGAGGGCATAGAATAAGTCACGTGCACGATTCTCTTCTTTACCGTGATTCTTTTTCATTTCTAAGAAATCGAATACATCGGCATGCCAAGGTTCAAGATACATGGCAAAAGAACCTTTTCGCTTACCACCTCCTTGATCGACATAGCGAGCGGTGTCGTTAAATACGCGAAGCATAGGAACTATTCCGTTAGATGTACCGTTTGTTCCTCGGATATACGACCCTTTAGCGCGGACATCGTGGATAGAAAGTCCGATACCACCTGCAGATTGCGAAATCTGTGCACAGTTTTGAAGTGTTTCGTAAATTCCCTGAATGCTGTCTTCTTTCATCGTCAACAAGAAGCATGAAGACATCTGTGGTTTTGGAGTGCCAGCATTGAAAAGCGTTGGTGTTGCATGAGTAAACCAACCTTCCGACATTAGGTTATACGTGCGTATAGCCGCATCAATGTCACTTTTGTGGATACCAACAGCAACACGCATCAACATGTGTTGGGGACGTTCAGCTATTTCTCCGTTAAGTTTTAAAAGGTATGAACGCTCCAACGTTTTAAACCCAAAGTAATCGTAACGAAAATCGCGATCGTAGATAATGCTGGAGTCCAATTTTTCTTTGTTATCCATGATCACTTTATAAACGTCATCAGCAAGTAATGAGGCATTTAATCCGGTTTTAGGATCGACATAAGTATGGAGATCCTCCATGGTCTCGGAGAATGTTTTTTTGGTGTTTTTATGTAAGTTAGATACGGAAATACGTGAAGCAAGCAAGGCGTAATCGGGGTGTTCGATTGTTTTGGAAGCAGCTGTTTCTGCAGCGAGATTATCTAAAACAATTGTCGTAACACCATCGTAAATACCTTCAATTACTTTCATGGCTACACTTTCCGGTGACACGAGCGGATCGAGTCCGTAGCACATTTTTACAATGCGAGCTGTTATTTTGTCAAACTTGACGGGTTCTTTTCTTCCGTCTCTTTTAATTACGTACATACTGGTTTATTTATAATGGGTTAAAAAATAATTTTAAAAGTCTGCGTCAGTGCTGAAAGATTGGTCTTCGTTTCCACCCATCACATTTGCTTTTTGGTATTCAGCAACGCGTTTTTCAAAGAAGTTGGTTTTACCTTCAATAGAAATCATGTCCATAAAGTCGAAAGGGTTGGTAGCATTAAACTCTTTCTCACATTCAAGTTCCGCGAGAAGACGGTCAGCTACGAACTCAATATATTGTGACATCAAGTCAGAATTCATACCGATTAAGCGTACTGGAAGGGCTTCAAGGATAAATTCTTTTTCAATTTTAACTGCATCAAGAATGATTTCTCGTACCTTGTTTTTTGAAAGTTTATCTACGATGTGGTTATTATAAAGAAGACAGGCAAAATCACAATGCAGTCCTTCGTCTCTCGAAATCAATTCGTTTGAAAAAGAAAGACCAGGCATTAAACCACGCTTCTTCAACCAGAAAATTGAACAGAACGAACCAGAAAAGAAAATACCTTCTACAGCAGCAAAAGCGATTAAGCGTTCCGCAAAGTTTCCTTCATCGATCCATCGCAACGCCCAGTCGGCCTTTTTCTTAACGCACTCCATTGTTTCAATGGCGTTAAATAAACCATCCTTCTCTTTATCGTCTTTGATGTAAGTATCAATTAAAAGCGAGTACGTTTCGGAGTGTATATTTTCCATGGCGATTTGAAAACCATAGAAGAATTTGGCCTCAGTATACTGAACTTCAGCGACAAAGTTTTCAGCGAGATTTTCGTTAACGATTCCGTCAGACGCCGCGAAGAAGGCGAGCACATGTTTGATAAAGTAACGTTCGTCTTCATTGAGTTTGTTTTCCCAATCGACTAAGTCGGGAGATAAGTCTATTTCCTCTGCTGTCCAAAAGCTCGCTTCAGCTTTTTTGTAGAACGCCCAGATGTCGTCGTGTTTAATTGGAAATAAAACAAAGCGATCTTTGTTTTCTTGCAAAATTGGTTCTTCTTGTGCCATTTGTTAACCGTTTTTAATGTGTAAATATGTTGTGCGTGCGATCCTTTTTACCGCACGGTGCTTTAATTTTCTGTTTTTTATCAGTGCATTTCTCTTCCAGAACTGGGTACAAAAACAAGTACATTTTCTCTGCAAAGAGCGATACAAAAATTGACAATAATTTCCGGTCCTACAACTAAAGAAATCCACAAAAAAAAGTTTGAATTGTGGATAAAATATTTAACTCCTTGATTGATGCATGAAGCCAACATTATTAACATTGAATTAAAAGATATTCACATAAAGATTATCTTGTTTATCGACTATTTATGTTATTTTATCTCTTTAGATTCAATATTTATCGCCCAAACCCTTTGTCCAAGAACGCTCTATAAAATTAAATCAAAGTTTTCCAATGAGAAACTAATTGAGGGTGTGTTTAATAACAACTTTATGTTGATTAAAATTCATTATTTTTGAAACAGCATGATCAACAAGGCTTATAAAATTTTTCACACTGCCGCAACTGGATTCTTATCTTTAGTGTATCCGAATAATTGTACTGTTTGTGACAAAGAGCTCCCAGATGGCATGCAACATCTATGTTTTTCCTGTCGAGACGAACTTGAACATACGTATTTCGAAAAATTCAAAGAACCTTCTCCAGCAGATGAGCTTTTTTGGGGTCGTATAGATGTTAAACAAGTGTTCCCTCTACTCTATTTTCAAAAAGGAGGTGCCGTACAGAAAATACTGCACAAAATCAAATATGGCGAAGGCCAACAAATCGGTAGATTTATGGGGGAAATGATTGGTGACCACATGAATCAGCATGAAAAGTTTCGCGATATCGAAGCCCTGATTCCCATTCCGCTGCATTCTAAAAAAGGCTTCAAGCGAGGGTACAATCAAAGCCTTATGATAGCCCAGGGAATAGAAAAAACAACAGAAACCCCTATCGTGGAGGGACTCGTACGCAGCGTGCATCGCGCTTCTCAAACCACCAAAAGCAAAGAAGAAAGGTGGCAAAATGTTCAATCCATTTTTGAAATACGCGCTGAAGCCTTAAAAAATAAAAATCACGTTGCGATCGTGGATGACGTCTTAACCACAGGTTCAACCTTGGAATCAGCGGCAAAAACTATTAAAGCATTTGATCCAGAGATAAAAGTCAGTTTTGTTACAGTTGCTATTGCCGAGTAATGTTTTTTCTGTAAGAGCGGAATAAACTTAAAATAGCATGAATAGTTTTTCTTTATTTAGATTCTGTTTTAACACCAGCTGCAGTTAGCATCATGTTGTGTAAGAATGTATTTTCAATGTAGGGAGGAAGTAATTCACTACCAGGACCATAAGTACCGACCTCAACATAATCAGATGAATGATGCATGTCTGCCCAGCCCACAGAAGTATGTTTCTTTTGAATTCTTGCAAGTTCAGCAAAAGGTTTTTTGTAATCATCATACATTTCTTCTTCATCAAGCGGTTTAAAAAGACTGATAAGATGCTTTGCATCATCATTTGAAATTTGATAACCCTGAGCAAAGTCAATAAGATCTTTGAGCATTTTTGGAGTAGTGTCTTTCGTTACGCCATCCATGATCCACTTGTTGGAGTGCTTGAAGATTTTTAAACGATCAAAGTTTTCGTCAGCATTTTTACCATAGAACAAACCAGGATTGGCATTACCGTGATCGGTTGTGACGATGACTAACGTTTCTTCGTCTTTCTGGGCAAAATCTAGTGCTATCCTCACCGCTTCATCAAAAGCAATTTGATCGTATATCAAACCTCCAGTATCGTTTGAGTGAGCTGCCCAATCCACTTTTCCTCCTTCAACCTGAAGCACAAATCCACCACTGTTCTTTTTCATTTTCTCAATGGCAACAGCAGTCATTTCCGGAAGTGTAGGAATTGTTTTTTGCAGTTTTTGATCATCGATCTGATCAACCGTGTAAGGAAGTGCTGATTCGTTGAATACTCCTAATAGAGGTTTCTCAGTATCTAATAGACCTCTTAGTTCTTCTTTACTTTTAGCTACTGCAAACCCTGCCTCTTCAAAAGCACCGTAAACATCTTTCTTATCGTCTCGCTTAATCGAGGAAAAATACTCATGACCGCCACCCATCATAACATCAAATTTAAGGTCGAGGTATTTTAAAGCAATACCTGGTTGATTCCTTCTGGATTTTTCATTCACACAAAATGAAGCTGGTGTAGCGTGAGTGATTGGAACAGTTGTAACACATCCAACAGATTTACCAAGCGCTTTAAACTTTTGCAAGATCGGTGTGTAGTTTTCTCCATTCGAACCCACATTTAACGAGCCATTTGGAACCCTGTAACCCCCACCCCAGGCAGAGCCTCCAGCAGCGGAATCAGTGACTAGAGAACTGGCTGAAGCCGTATCCATCATTGATCGTTTAAACGTACCATCCATAATGTTTTTAATCCAGTTAGTACGACGACCGTTCATACGTTGAGCAAATAGATCAGCCATGTTGAGTGTCCCAGAACTCATACCGTCAGAAACGAGAAAGATGATGTTTTTAGCCTCACCGTTTTCCAGTGCCCCGTAAAGCGCTTCTTGATTTGTGTTTTTATTCGAGGCAAATAGTAAAGGAGAAACAGCAACTCCTGCTGCGGTCAAAGAGCTATTTCTAAAAAAGTCGCGTCTCTTCATAATCAATGCTTTTAGCAAATATAAGGTTCTGTCAAAAAACCCGTGTTAATGAATCGTGAAATTGTGAGCTCCGTTTGGTCGATATTACACAGGAACCGATTAATTACAGACTCCTTCCGTGTATTCATTAATTCCTGCACACTCGGCTTCACAACTGTTACCGTAAGTTTTTTCATTACAGCCACAAACTGGTTCATAAACTGCAAGGCATGCACAATCAGGATTTTTGTTTTCACTGCAACTGTCTTTTTTACAAGAAAAGGAAAAGAAAACGACTATACTAAAAAGGGTCGTGACCAATGAATTTATAAATGTTAATTTTCTCATAGTCATATTTTTATGTGTTGAAAGCGGTCTTAAAGTGCATCAGGGAGTGTTCAAAAAACTGTATTACTTGAAATTTTTAAAACAAATTTAAATTCTTTACTAAACAGATTACAGCTTGTCTCCTCGTGCCTTCCGTTTGCGTTGAATATAAGAAGAGCGTGAGATGAGGTATACGCCCAAGAAGATCATTAACATGTAAACCGCTTTTTCAATGGTGATTGCTCCCACATAATCTGCCGTCCATCCAAAGTAAGTGAAAACAACCGTAAAAACCATGACCAGCATGGGTTGTGTGTAAATATAGCTACCACTGACACTGGGAGAAACATGTTTGAGCGCAAAAACATTGAGCAGGTAGGTAAAGAACGTTGCTCCAAACACAACAAATGCTATTTTCCACCAAATAACCGCTGGAAAAACACTAAATTCAGCTGCACTTATGTCTGACCATACTTCTGGGTAACAAGAAATAAAGACTATACCGAATAAGAAATTATAGGTAATTACGGTAATTGGCCTGTATTTGTTCATTAATGGTTTAGCGATAATTAGGTAAATACTGAAAGAGAGGGCGTTGATAAAAATGAACAGGTCACCGAGGGGCGAGTCAAAACCGGGCTGTTTACCAAATGTTGTCAAGGCAATGGCACCAACAGCTCCTATAAAAACACCTATGGCCTTCAATAATGTAATTTTTTCCTTCCGGATAAAATAGGAAAGGATAACGACTAAAATAGGTGCCGAAGTCATAATAATTCCTACGTTGATGGGGGAAGTTATTTCAAGACCATTAAAAAAAAATAACTGATTAACAGCCACACCAAAAAAACCCGTTATCGCCAGCCGGGGAAGATCCCGAACAGCTACTCTTTCTCTGATAAACAATAAGAAAATTGTGATAAAAAGTACCGTTGTGGTTAATGCTCTTAAAAAGATAAAAGCATTTGGTCCTAGATACTTGGGCATAACACCTTTTGCAAGAAGGTGATTTGCTCCATAAAGCATGTTCAGAGCGAAAAGCGCAAAGTGTGCGAGTATTGTCTTATTCATGAAGCGATGCGTAAGCCTCTTTAGCTGCTTCTATCGTTTTTTTGGCATTACCAACAAACACCTGATCGTCAAAAATAATGAATGGTCGTTTAAGAAATGTATACTCTTCAAGCATATATTTTTTGTAATCGCTTTCAGACAAATCCATTTCGTTAAGCCCCATGGATCGATATTTCATGGCACGTTTACTAAACATTTTTTCATAAGAGCCGACTTTCTCTTTGATAAAGTCGAGTGTCTTTTCATCAATGTTATTCTGTTTAATGTCTTGAAGATCAACATCATCAGAGATATTGAGCTCTTTTAATATTCGCTGGTTTGTATTACAGCTTGATAAATGAAAGATCTTTCTCATGATTCAAATCTTTAAACAGTTGCTGGACTCTCTTTTAGACAGCTCATCGCTTTTTCTACCATTTGAGATGAGCCCACGAAGTATCCACAACGCTGGTGCAGTTTTTTTGGTTCGATTTCCATAATACGCTGGTGTCCATCTGTAGCAATACCACCTGATTGCTCAGCAATAAACGCTAATGGGTTACATTCATATAATAAACGCAGGCGTCCTTCTTTCCAATTATGTGTGGTTGGGTAAATATAGATACCACCTTTTAATAAGTTTCGGTGAAAATCTGCGACTAAAGAGCCAATATAGCGTCCCGAATAAGGACGGTTTGTAGAAGGATCGTTTTCACGACAATATTGTACGTAATCTTTTAAACCTGGGTCACAGCGATCGAGGTTACCTTCATTCATGGAATATGTTTTTCCAGTTTCTGGCATTTTAACATCCGCATGAGAGAGACAAAACTCTCCGATCGAAGGGTCTAATGTAAATCCATTTACTCCTTTACCAGTGGTATACACTAACATTGCAGAAGATCCATAAAGAACATATCCGGCAGCTACTTGCTCTGTTCCTTTTTGCAACATATCTTCTTTTGTAGCCAACGTTCCAACTTCAGACTTTCTTCTGTAGATCGAAAAAATAGTTCCAATTGATACGTTTACATCAATATTTGATGAACCGTCCAAAGGATCAAAAAGTACGACGTATTTCCCGTTTTTAGCTTCGTCAGAATCAAACGCCACAAAGTCATCATTTTCCTCAGAGGCAATACCACAGACTTCGCCGCCCGACTTAAAAGCGTTAATAAAAGCATCATCGGCAATAACATCTAATTTTTGCTGTTCTTCACCTTGAACGTTCGTAGCCCCCTTAGCTCCTAGAATATCGACTAATCCAGCGCGATTTACATCGCGATTCACAATTTTAGAAGCGATTGAAATATCTGTCAATAAACTGGTTAACTCCCCCGTAGCATAGGGGAAATCCTTTTGCCGCTGCATGATGAATTCATTGAGCGTGGTAATTTTTGCCATGTCTACAAATTTTCTACAAATATCGTGATTTGTTACGACATGCCCGTCAAGGAAACGAATTTATGTAATGGGAAAATGTAAAAGCAGAAGTCGTCGTTTCCCGCAACAGCAAATTGAATTCAACAACACTGGAAATGATAGCACAAAACCAGCGTGGGCAAGTACAAAAATAGGCATTAAAATTCGTGATAGAAAACCATAAAATGAAAGGAAAATTGTATAAAAATAGATTATTTTTGAAGTATGAAAGCATTGGATAAATTTAGAGTCATTTTTGAACCAAAGTTGTTGGAAGAATTTGAAGAGAAAGCAACAGAAGTTTCTGTCAAAGCAGGTGATACTATTTTAGATTATGGACAGATCGTCAGAAGTATGCCGATTATTGCTTCAGGAACTGTGAAAGTATCACGACGCGATGAAGATGGCAAGGAAATACTCCTGTATTATGTGAATGCTCAGGAGAGTTGCGCAATGACTTTTACTTGCTGTATGGAACAGTTTCCAAGTGAAATCAAGGCTGTGGCAGAAGATGATGTGGAAATGCTAACCGTACCCATCACCGTTATGGATCAGTGGTTGCAAAAATATACGACGTGGAAAAGTTTTGTGATGGGAACGATTCGCAACCGATTTAATGAAATGTTGCATACAATTGATCAAATAGCCTTTCAGAAGCTGGATGAACGACTCAACTATTACTTGCAGCAAAAAGTAAAACATACGGGGTCGCGATTATTGAACCTTTCGCATGAACAAATAGCAACTGATTTAGCGACTTCACGTGTCGTTATTTCGCGGTTGTTGAAAAAAATGGAAAATGACGAATTGCTGTTGCTTTATAGAAATCAGATAAAACTGTTGAGCGCTTTTGAAATAGAAGAAACACACTCTTAAAAATGTTAGAAGTCAACGAAATTTCGAAAAATTTTCAACGACAGAAGGTCTTGAGCGATATTTCGTTTTACGCCCGCGAAGGTGAGATTTTGGGGTTACTCGGTCCAAATGGTGCTGGTAAAACCACACTCATGCGCATTCTTAATCAAATTGTGAAACCTACGCGAGGGCACATTTCGTTTGGTGAAGAATTACTCAGCGAAAAACACATTTCGAAAATTGGTTATTTACCTGAAGAAAGAGGGCTATACAAAACGATGGCTGTAGAAGAACATCTTGTTTTTTTAGGGCGCCTCCGAGGTTTGAACAAGAAAGCTGCGATTCAACAAACGCAACACTGGCTTGAAAAGCTAGGTATTCTTTCGTGGAAGCACAAAAGAATTGAAGAGCTATCAAAAGGAATGGCTCAGAAAGTCCAATTCATTGCTGCAGTGCTTCATGAACCTGATTTATTAATTTTAGATGAACCGTTTAGTGGTTTTGACCCTGTCAATCTCAGGGTGATGCGTCATGAAATAGAACACTTTAAAAATGAAGGAAAAGCAATCATTATCTCGACGCATAACATGAACAGTGTAGAAGAATTGTGCGATCGCGTTTTATTGATCAACAAAGGGGAAAAAGTACTTGAAGGAAATGTTCTAGAACTTCAGGAGGCACAGACAGAGTTGCTTTTTGCAGTCACTTTTCAAGGAAACATGTTAGCTTTTGCAAATGCCCTATGGGTCGGTTTTGAAATTACAGAAAAAAAAGAAGTTTCAGAAGGAATATATGAGGTCACGTTACAAATGCGCCATGACAACGATATCAATAATTTACTTCAAACAATCATGAATGTTGTGAAAATTATAGAAGTAACAACAGTTAAACCCAGTATGGAAGCCATATTTACAGCGCATGTAGAACCCCAAAAAGAGGAGCGAAGTGAGTAAAACTGCGATTATAACATTTAGGGAACTGAAAGAACGTTTATCATCGCGCTCGTTTATAGGAATGACCGTTCTTGGGCCACTAGTAGTGTTGGCGGTCATCTATTTGTTCTTATCCATGACAGCAACGGAAAAATCGACCTGGAACGTCTTGATCATGGATAAAAATGAACTGTTTGAGAATAAGCTACAACCTAAAGAAGATCCATTGTTCGCTGTAGATTTTATTAATGCTTTTGTAGATTACGACGAATTTGCTCAAAACCCACAGTTTGAAGATTATGATTTGAGTGTCTGGATCAATGAAAAGGTTGTTTCTAATAAAAACGTCATTGTTTCCTACCGGGAAAAACCGTCCGAACATGTCCAGCGGAGGCTGCAGTACATTGTTGAGCGAAGATTGGAGGAAATAATGGTCCAGGAGTTTACTGATTTAAAGCTACAAGAATTCCGCGCTGTAAAACAGCCGCTGCAATTTACATTGAAAGATGCAAACGACCCTAAAAATAAGAAGGCTACGCAAAATGGGTGGGTAGGTTTTTCTTTTGGAAGCCTGATAGTGTTGTTTTTACTAACGTTTGGAATGACAATTTTACGCGGTGTTGCACGAGAAAAATCGAATCGAATTGTGGAATTATTACTCGCAAGCGTTAACCCACGACAACTTTTGACTGGAAAAGTTTTCGGAATTGGTATCGCCGCAATTATTCAGTTTACAATCTGGTCGTTCATTATTGCTGTAGGGCTTTGGGTCATGAGAACGACACTTTTTCCAGACCTTAGTGATGCTTCTTTAGTTGCTGAAGCGGCACGCCAGGGAGTGAGTGAGGTGGACGTTTATGCGAATCAAAGCCCTTTTGTCGAACTCCTTTTTGATCAGATTCAATATACGAATATGATTGTGTTTTTCGTGTTGTTTTTTCTAGGAGGCTACCTTTTTTATGGCGCGTTCTTTGCCATGATAGGTGCGAGTGTTGGATCTGAATCGGACGGTCAGCAATTTGTCATTCCCATGGTTTTCCTTTTGTTGCTGGCACTAGCCAGTGGTTATTATGCGGTGTTGTTTCCAGGAAGTACAGCGGTTGAAATACTCAGTTTTGTACCATTCACTTCTCCTGTGGTATTGATGGTTGACTTGGCATATGGCTTTGGAGAAGGAGAATCCTGGAAACTTTATTTTTCGCTATTTTTGCTTCTATTGTCCGCGCTGGGAGTTTTTGCACTTGCTGCTAGGATTTACAAAAACGGGTTGCTCCATTTTGGGCACCGTTTGCGTCTTGGACAAATTATGAGGTGGTTAAAAAATTAATATGCGCACTGCTGTACTTGACCTGGGCACCAATACGTTTGATTTGATTATTGTTGAGCATGATCAAGCAAGAGGTCGTTTTAAAGTGCTCTACACCGATAAGTCCTTTGTACACCTTGGTGAACGAGGAAGTACAATGAATCAGATAACACTCGCGGCGAAAAAAAGAGCTTTTTTCGCCCTTGAACACTTTTTACAGGCTTGTTTCGATTATCATGTTAACATCGAGCATATTCGTGCTTTTGGAACATCTGCTTTACGAGATGCTGAAAATCGCGCTGAAATAAAAGCAGAGTTAAAGCAAAAGCTGGGAATTGACATCATGATTATTCGAGGAGATCAAGAAGCGCAATGGGTTTATGAGGGAATTAAAGGCATCCATCCGTTTCAACAAAAGTCTTGTATCATGGATATTGGCGGTGGAAGTACTGAATTTATTTTTGCGGATCAACAGGGTGTAAGCTATAAAGAAAGTCTAGATATTGGTGTTTCGAGGATATTGCAATTGTTTGACTCACCAGGAAAACTAAACAAAGAAAAGCAGGAACAAATGATCCAGTTTATGGAGCAGGCATCGCCTCAAGTTTTCGAAAGTCGCCAAACGAGGGTTCTTATCGGTGCCGCTGGGAGTTTTGAAACATATTACCAGTTGATCACAAAATCTGCTTCCTATGATACGTTTAAAACTCATGAACTACCAATTAATGCATTAAAACATACCTTAAACCAATTGATTGCTAGCAGTTTTGAAGAGCGTTGCGACAATTTTTGGATCCCCAATTACAGAAGGAAAATGATACACATTGCAGCACTTCAGACTAAGTGGGTCCTTGAACGTCTGGATATTAAGCAGTGTTACTTTTCACCAGCGGCCTTAAAAGAAGGTGTTTTATTTGCTCAAAAATAGAGACGTTACCGAATGGTAGCTCCATTTTCTAAATCACATTCTGGACTCATAAAAGTGAGTTTTCCATCTTTGTCTTCTCCCATCAACAGCATTCCATTAGATACAACTCCACGAATTTTACGGGGAGGTAAATTCATAAGCACGCTCACTTTTTTACCAATAATATCTTCCGGAGCGAAATGTTGTGCTATTCCAGAAACAATAGTTCGCTGATCAAGACCAGTGTCAACGTTCAATTCGAGTAATTTATCTGCTTTTTTTACCTTTTTTGCGCTGAGAATTTCTCCTACGCGAATATCGAGTTTTAAAAAATCGTCGAACGCAACCGTTTCTTTTTGTGTTTCATGGTTGCTTTCTTCTACTTGTTGGGATGCGCGCAATAAATCCTGCTCTTTTTCGACAAAAGCATCATCTATCTTTTCGAATAAAATCGAGGGCTTATTCGTATGATGACCTGCAGGAAGGATATCTTTTTTGCCGCATTGTGACCAATTGAACGCTTCAAGATCTAGGAAAGTACGCATTTTACGCGCTGTTGAAGGAAGAAAAGGGTCGAGCAAAATGGATAAGTTAGCTGTGATTTGTAGGGCAATATTAAGAATTGTTTTAACCCTTTCCTTATCCGTTTTAATGAGTTTCCAGGGCTCTGTTTCGGCTAAATAACGGTTGCCGATGCGTGCCAAACTCATTACTTCTCCCTGTGCTTCGCGGATCTTGTAGTTGTAGAGCTTTTCTTCTACTAATGGGGAAACCTCACCAATAGCTTTGATGACACGTTGATCTTCTGGCTCAACAGTACCTAATTCGGGAACAGCGCCGTCAAAGTACTTATTGGTTAAAACGAGCGCACGATTGACAAAGTTACCGAGAACATCTGCCAATTCATTATTAACGCGCGATTGAAAGCCATTCCAGGTAAACTCGCTATCTCTGCTCTCTGGAGCAATCGCTGTTAGAGTGTATTTGAGTTCATCCGTTTTGTTGGGATGGCGCTCCAGGTATTCGTGTAACCAAACCGCCCAGTTTCGCGATGTGGAGAACTTGTCACCTTCTAAGTTCAAAAACTCCGATGCAGGAACATTTTTGGGCAAAATAAAATCACCATGTTCTTTCAGGAGAATAGGGAAAATCAATGCGTGAAAAACGATGTTGTCTTTTCCAATAAAATGGACGAGTTCTGTATCGCCAGTCCAGTAATTTTTCCAGTTTTTTTGTTGTTCTACTGCCCAGGCTTTGGTTGCGGAAATATATCCAATGGGTGCATCTAACCAGACGTAAAGGACTTTCCCTTCAGCATTTTCTAATGGTACGGGAATCCCCCAGTCCAGATCACGTGTCATGGCTCTTGGTTGTAAACCACCATCAATCCAGCTCATACATTGACCAACCACCTGTTTGCGCCATTTCTTGGGGTCATGAATTTGCTTTTCTTCTAGTTTTCCATTTTGAATCCAGTCTTTAAGCCAGTCTTCATGGCGTTCCATGGGAAGAAACCAATGGGTTGTCTCTCGGAGTACGGGTGCATCACCGCTTAATTTCGAAATGGGTCGAATTAGATCGTTCGGACTTAGAGCACTACCGCATTTTTCACATTGATCACCATAAGCTTCAGCAAAACCACACTTAGGGCATTCGCCCGTAATATAGCGATCGGCTAAAAACTGTTCGTACTTTTCGTCAAAATACTGTTGGTTGGTTTTTTGAGTGAAAACACCTTTGTTATGTAACGTTTTAAAAAAGTCTTGTGCTGTTTCCCGATGAATAGGTTCAGATGTGCGGTGGAAAATATCGAAACTAACATCGAATTTTTTGAAAGAGTCCGCTAAGATGGTATAATATTTATCAACGATTTCTTGAGGTGTTACACCTTCCTTTTTAGCGCGCAAAGTAATTGCTGCCCCATGTTCGTCACTACCACAAATGAAAGCAACATCATGACCCTTGTGGCGTAAAAACCGAACAAAAATATCAGCAGGCAAATAAACGCCAGCAACATGCCCCAGATGAAGAGGTCCGTTGGCGTATGGTAATGCGGCAGTAACAGTATATCTTTTCTTATCCATGCACCTATATTTATCGTGGGGTCAAAGATAATGGAAAGGAATGATTGATGAGCAACGATGATTACAATCTTATCATTGAAAAGCAGACCAAGCGAGTTTCCATGGCACGTGTCATAAAGTTTTGGGGTTTATTGTTCCTAGATCTAGAACCATTAATCAGCTTTATACTCCTCAAGACCATAGTTTTCACCTTTTTCAATTGCAGGAACACCAACCTTTAGCCATTCGGGTGGGGGCTCATTTTGCAGAAAATAATCAAAAAACTGACGCATACGTATTGATAAATCAACGCGGTTGGCATTTTGCATTAAATTGTGCTGATCACCGTTATAATTCAACATCCAAACGGGTTTATTGAGTCGCTTCATTGCAGTAAAAAGTTCTATGCCCTGATACCATGGAACAGCACCGTCGCCATCGTTGTGCATTATAAGTAAGGGGGTTTCGATATGAGGCACTCCGAATAAAGGAGAATTTTCAATATATAACTCGGGTGCTTCCCAGATCGTTTTACCAATTCTACTTTGTGTATATTCATATTGAAAAGCACGATTCAAACCACTTCCCCAGCGAATACCTCCATAAGCAGAAAACATATTGCTGACTGGTGCACCAGCCATTGCTGCAGCGTAGCGATCTGTCATCGTGATGAGTTGTGCAGTTTGATATCCACCCCATGATTGTCCTTGCAACCCGAGTCGTGTGCTATCAATAGCTGGATACAAATCCAAAACATGATCCGTACCGCTCATAATACTATTGTACGCACCTTCCGCAGGATGACCAGGTTCGTATCGAATGTTAGGGATAAAGACCACGTAACCGGCAGAGGTATATTCTGTCGGGTATATAATCGATGCAGTGGGCTTCGGTATGTAGTGATAGTGTTTGCGATGTGATAACATTTCGTAAAAATATACGAGCATCGGGTAACTTTTCGTGGAATCAAAATTGTCAGGTTTATACAGTAAACCCTTTCTTTTTTCTCCATCATAAGTGGTCCATGAAACCTGTTCAACTTCTGGCCATACGTACTCAGACTGCTGAGGGTTGGTGTTTGATATCTTTTTTGGACTTTCAAAAGTAGTACGGGTCGTATAGAGGTCGGGATAGTCCTTCACATTCATTTGCTGAAAAATAACGCGAGTATCATTTTCAGCCTTCTTTACATTTATCAGTTTGTGGTCTGTTTGGTACATTAAGACAAGTACCAGGCCTTTACGCGAATCTTCGAAATGATAAATGGATTCGTTGTAACTGGTTTGATTCACACCGTGAAGATAGGTGTTGTCAAGATTGATATAGGTGCTATCTCCCGACCATCGTTTCAAACGAAATTTTGTATTGGTGAGCATTCCTTGACGGTTGGTTAGACTTTTGAGGGTACGACTTCCGAAATTAAACTTCCAAACATCGTGTTTACTGTGAATGAGTAGTTCAGTTGGACTTGTAAAACCTATTGTACCAACGGGGCCCGCTTTAAAAGGCATTCCGTTAATATCTCTCTTCCAAACAATACTGTCTTTTTCGTAACAGGTAATACAACCGGTCTCTCTTGTTTTCGTGTCGTAGAAAAAGTAATTGTTGGTGTCACTTAAGAAATAGATGAAGTAACGGCCATTAGGAGAAAGTTCTTCCATATAATTTATGCGTCTACCGAGTAACTCATGTTTACCAGACTGCAGGTTGATTTGATAAAAATCCCTGGGCCATGGGTAGGTCCAGTTATAGGTGTGTGCATATTGTTCGTTAGCGAAACCCAAAGCATAATTACTGTTTCCTTGGTCCAGAGTGCGAACAGACAGGGTATCATTTTCGAGTTGAATCAAACGATTCTCCTTACGGTGAAGCACTGTCAAGTAACTATCGCGTTTGTCGCGTTTTTTTTCTTTGAGCTGTTGTGGTTGAAGCCGCTTATTTTTGTAGTGCCAGACGTCTAAAACAGCCTTTTCTTTTTTGAGTAAAGTGTCTTCAGAAGCTTCTATGGGCTTTTCAGTGATGCCCAAAAACAGCTTTTTATTGTCGAGCGAGAACTTGATCGAAGCATGCGGACTTACATGCATGTTTGTATCGAGATCGCTGCGGTTGGCATGAATTTTTAATTGTGGTTTTTCCTCGTCTTCATTCCAGACATATAGGTCATATGATTTATGCTTTTCCGAACTGTCGCGAGAAGCAACAAAAGCAAAATCACCATTTTTTTTGCTAAAGCTAGATTTAGCAATGGATGAGAAATAGTGTGTTGATGTAAGTATTTTTTTTACCTCCAAATTGATGCGATGTAATTTTAAACTATCGTTGTTATTCACCTTTTTATGAGTAATGAAAACGAGTGATTCACCAGAAGGACTAAACCAAAAATCTTTTACGTTTTTAACACGCATTGGTTCAGGTACATCTGCAAACTGAATAAAAAGTGTATTTCCATCTGATTTAATTTCTTCCTTAGAGTTTTCTTTCTTTTTTCGATTGAAAAACCAACAGCGTTTTTTTTCTTTCTTCTTTTTCTGGTTTAGGGAATCAGAAAGGAGCGTATAAGCAAAAACACTGTTTTTTTTAGGAACCTTAAAATTGATGAGGTTGGCATATTTAACGAGACTATCGTTATTTAAATAATAGATTCCCAGCGAGTCATTGACCCGCAATTCGCGATCAATTTTTTCTAATTGAAGCGTTCGCAGTGTATCGTATCCCGGATGGATAGAAAATAGAAGAATGTCTTCCTTGTTACTAATACGAGCTTTAGTTCCACGGGAAAAACGTGTTTGTTCTTCTGTTTTAGGATGATATAAAACGAGAGAACCGTCGCCGCGGTGTGGTTGTATTTCATAAGTAGTAAACGTTCCATGATCCGAAACTTGAGCATGCTTTAAAGACCTCCAATCATTGTAAACCTTATGATCCAGGACCTTTTGTTGGGAGAAAAGCGACAAAAAGAACAAACTGAATAGAATAAAGCAAAATGGTTTTTTCATGTTTTGAAAGTATTAATTGGCCCATCGGACATTGGTTTTAATCAGCCCAAATTAAGAAATAATGTTTATTTTGCACCAACGCTAAACGTAAAGGTTACGTTATAAGAAGAGGAATACTTTTATTTAAAGTGTTTTTTAATTTATATATTTGTTATTAAAATTTTAATATTATGAAGAAAATTTACTTAAGTGTTATGGCAGCAAGTCTTGCTGTTGCTGCGGGAGCTCAACAAGGTATGCAGCAAGTAACAGAAACAAAGGATGCTTACGAAAAGGTGGGTCAAGCACCAGCGGTGAAATCTTTTCACAAGACCCCTTTCTTGAATTACACCAAGGCCTCTGGAGATTCTATTTGGTCTGAGGACTTTAATGGTGCTCCAGGATGGAATACAGGTGGAGCACAGGACATCTGGGCTTTTGATACAGATGGACCGAATGGACAGTACTCTGACCCAGCGGAACAGATTATTGAGTCAACTACGGCAGGTAATGGTTTCATGATTTATGATGCTGATGCCAACCAATCTCCAACACCTGGTGGAGGGTTTTTTGATCACGTAGGTTGGTTAGAAACACCAGTAATCGATTTTACAGGTTACACTAATCTTACATTAATATTCCAGCACACTTATAGAACGTGTTGTGCTCAAGGTTTCGAACCACAAGTGGAGGTGTCAGATGATGGTTTTGCTACTTCTGAAGTTTACGGTGCAGGGATACCAGGTGTAGGCGTGAATGATGCAGCGCCAACTTCTATCACGAAAGTTGATTTGAGTGATTTCATTGCGAACGCATCAAATTTAGCGAATGTTCAAATCCGTTTCTTGTTTGATGGATCAGGTGGAACAACTCACTATTTCTGGCAATTGGACGATGTGGCGATTATTGAGTCGTTGAATAATGACCTTATTCTTAATGACTATTTCCTTGCTTCAGGAGCGTTGAAAATACCTTATCACCAAGTTCCGCCAGAGCAGCTCGTAGATGTAGAGTTTTCTGCACTTATTGGAAATATTGGTTTAGATCCTCAAACCAGCGCTGCATTAGATGTAGTGGCTGATGATGGTACAAACCAAGACAACGTTTCTTCAGCGGGTGCTACTATTAACCCTGATGCAGTGGACTCTGTTGTGGCTACAACTAATTGGTTGCCAAGTGGAACTCCTGGAACAGTTTATGATCTCACACTATCTGCAAATCAAGCAGAGTCTGAACAAGAGCCATCTGATAACGAACAGATGGATGTGTTTACAATTACGGATAGTGTTTACTCTGTAGACAATGGAAATATTTCTGGGTTCATCTCAAATTTCCAGGGAAATTCAAACCAAGCGTTTAAAATCGGAAACAACATGGAAATCATGGAAGACACATACATCACTTCTATGTCTGTGTTCGTTCGAGATTTAGCAGATGCTGAAACGCAAGAAATTTATGGAGAAATCCAGAAGTTTGACGGTACAGATTACATTTTTGAAGGATCTACTGATTTTTACGCATTGCAATCTTCTGACTTAGGAACGATGGTTACGTTGACGTTCCCAACTCCAATTCAGGTGAATGCAGGAGACGACATCTTGTTGCTAGCGGGACACAATGGTTCTTTGGATGCAAACATCGATGATGTGGCATTCGGAATGGCGCAAGCTATCCCTCAAGGTTTTGTAGCAGGTGCTGCTTCCGATGGAGAATTGGCAGTCTTAACAGACCCTAGTGCAATTGTTGTTCGTGCAAATCTAAACCCTAATGTTTCAGTGAATGAAATAAACGCGGAAGAGGCTGTAATTGGTCAGACATTCCCTAACCCATTCACAAATACAACTTCAATTGAGTACAACTTGAAGAATGCTGGTGAAGTGAGCTACTCTGTAGTTGACGTTGCTGGAAAAGAGTTGATGAGCAAAAATGAAGGTACTGTTGCTGCTGGTGGACACAAAATAACAGTTGATGGGTCTAACTTGTCAACAGGTGTTTACTACCTTAACTTAAACGTTGCTGGTAAAAAGGTAACTAGAAAGTTGATGGTGAAATAAAACCAACTAATTATAAATAGTTAAGGAAGTGGGTGTCAATTTTTGGCACCCACTTTTTCTTTAACATATATTTACACATGCGACGAAACAAATCACTTGAATTCACGTTATACAGATGTTAGGTTTCATAAGTAGTAGTGTTAGTTGCGAAGGAGAGGACGCCCGTTCTCTCCTTCGCTTTTTGTTATATACCTTTGTTGTGGAAAACCGATAATTAATGACCGTTTGTTGCTACCTTAAAAAAGGTTAACATTTTTTCACGAATTTAAAATAACAAAAGCTCAAGAAGTGTGTTAATATCGTAAGTAGTAGTTAGGTTTCATAAGTAGTAGTGTGACAAAGGAGAAGGCGCCCGCTTTCTCCTTTGTCTTTTTATCCCGGTACAATAAATGATTAATATTTCATTAGCGTATAATCGATTGATTTGCGGTTATTTTTAGTAAACGAATACCGGATCAATAGGAAATACTGAAAAGAGCGTTTCACAATGGATTGATAACTGAAACTTATAGAAACAATATTGATTATCATAAAACCATTATAGCTTAAAAAGCAGTCTGCAACCGTGTCATGTTTTTAATTTGGCACAATACTTGCTTTTATTAGGCATGTTAGGTTTCATAAGTAGTAGTGTTAAAATCGGAGGAATTGGCGCCCGCTAGTTCCTCCGCTTGCTTTTGTACGGAGCAAGAGCAAACCACTTAAAATATTATAATTTAAAGGTACATAAAACCCGAAGCGTTTATGCTGCTGAGTACTTTCATCAGTCGCATTGCATCATGCTTAATCCTAACGGACTGATGTTTTATAAAAAATACATGAATAAAGTGGGTTACTAATCACTATATTTTCACTGGTAATCTTGTGAATGAATCAATGGATAAGTTCTATAATTCCATTAAATTCGCAAAGAGAAAATGATCGCCTTGAATAGGCGGTATTCGACAAACACATATCAATGAAAAATATTCGAAACTTTTGTATCATCGCTCATATTGACCACGGTAAAAGCACGTTGGCAGACAGGATGTTACAAACGACTGGAACAATTTCCGATCGTGACATGCAAGAACAAGCGCTGGACGACATGGACCTTGAGCGCGAGCGAGGTATTACTATTAAAAGTCATGCGATTCAGATGGACTATGAATACCAGGGCGAAAACTATAAATTGAACCTGATTGACACCCCTGGTCATGTCGATTTCTCCTATGAAGTTTCCAGATCGATTGCTGCCTGTGAAGGAGCATTACTCATCGTAGATGCTTCACAAGGAATCGAGGCACAAACGATTTCTAATCTTTATTTGGCACTCGAACATGATTTGGAAATTATACCCGTGCTCAACAAGATGGATTTGCCGGGTGCCGAACCGGAAGAAGTGACAGATCAAATTGTCGAATTGATTGGTTGTGAAATAGATGATGTTATTCCAGCTTCTGGGAAGACAGGTATGGGGGTTGAGAAAATATTAGCGGCTGTTGTTGATCGTGTACCGTCACCGAGCGGAAACCCTGACGCTCCGCTACAAGCTATGATTTTTGATTCCGTTTTTAATCCGTTTCGAGGAATTATAGCTTATTATCGCGTTATGAACGGTTCTTTGGCGAAAGGCGAAAAAGTTCAGTTCGTGAATACGGGCAAGTCGTATACCGCCGATGAAATAGGTATACTCAAAATGAAACCAGTCCAAAAAAAACAGATTAACACTGGAGATGTGGGCTATATCATCTCAGGTATTAAACAGGCCAAGGAAGTGAAGGTTGGGGAAACAATAACTACGTTGGAAAACCCCTGTGAAGAGGCTGTACAAGGGTTTGAGGATGTGAAACCGATGGTTTTTGCAGGGATTTACCCTGTTGATACAGACGACTTTGAGGAGTTGCGCTATTCGATGGAGAAACTACAGTTAAACGACTCTTCCTTAGTTTTTGAACCAGAGGCTTCTGCTGCACTCGGTTTTGGATTTAGATGTGGTTTTCTGGGAATGTTGCACATGGAAATTATTCAAGAACGACTGGAACGTGAGTTTAATATGACTGTCATCACGACGGTTCCCAACGTTTCGTACTTCTGCTATATGAAGAAGGATCCGGAAGAGCAGATCATAGTCAATAACCCTTCTGAGCTCCCTGACCCTGCAGGAGTTGAGTATATTGAAGAGCCTTTCATAAAGGCGCAAGTCATTACGAAGTCTGAATATGTCGGCCCTGTGATGAACTTGTGTATTGAAAAACGAGGGGAGTTACAAAATCAAGTGTATTTAACTCAAGATCGCGTGGAGCTTACATTTCATATGCCGATGGCTGAAATCGTGTTTGATTTTTATGATCGATTAAAATCTGTTTCGCGCGGTTATGCCTCTTTTGATTACTTTCCAATTGGTTATCAACAATCTGATTTAGTTAAAGTTGATGTACTTCTGAATCATGAACAAGTGGATGCATTGTCCGCGTTGGTGCACCGATCGAATGCTTTTGATTTGGGAAAACAGATTTGCAATAAATTGAAAGAGCTTATACCTCGTCAGCAATTCGAAATACCGATTCAAGCCGCGATTGGTGCAAAAATTATCGCACGTGAAACGATAAAAGCGCTGCGAAAAGATGTGACTGCTAAATGTTATGGGGGTGATATTTCGCGAAAAAGAAAGTTGCTTGAAAAACAAAAACAAGGAAAAAAACGCATGCGTCAAGTAGGAAAAGTGGAAGTGCCACAAGAAGCTTTTCTAGCTGTTTTAAAGCTAAATGATTAATTTTATATAACATACATTGATAACTGACAAACATCATGGCGTATAGCTGAGTCGAAAAAAAAGGATTTGTTAAATTTGTAGTAATCGAGATAATAAGTGTTTGAATTAATCATAAAAGGTATTGTGACCGGACTCATTTTGAGTGTGATGTTGGGTCCTGCATTCTTTTTATTATTGGAAACCAGCATCAGAAGAGGTTTGAGAGCTGCTGCTGCCTTTGACGCTGGAGTTCTCGTTTCAGATGTGTTATATATCGTCATTGCCTATGTATTTATTCAAAAGGTTGAAGAGTTATCGACTGGTACAGATAATGCACTTATTCTAACTATTGGTGGTGGTTTGTTTCTTCTTTATGGAGCAATCACATTTTTTAAAAAAATAAAAACCGTTGACGTTACAGAAACGGGCTATACACCTCGCAAACCCAAAGATTATTGGGTGTTGTTCTTAAAAGGGCTGCTACTTAATCTAGCGAACCCTTTAGTTATATTTTATTGGTTTTCGGTGATGGCATTGGGTCAGTCTGGAAAAGAAACAGTTTTTACAGGTTGGGAAATGTTTTTATACCTATCGGTAATATTAGTGACATTTTTTTCTATCGATTTTTTAAAAATAATTGGAGCGAAAAGACTGCGCCCCTTTATAACTACGAAACTGTTGCGCTCACTCAATCAAATTACGGGAGCTATATTGATGATCTTTGGCATTTTTCTCGTTATTAACAGCATTATCGTTTGGGTCCGTTAAATAGGGTGTAACATCAAAGTGAATAATTCATTATACCACTCAAGAAATAAACAATGAACAAAGTTATCGTCATATTATTTTTATTAGGTTCTACCTGGAACCTGGCACAAGAAGTAAAAAAAAGGAACTTGTCCAAAAGACAATATTTTTATTATGATCCGCTTCAAAAATCTAAAGTAGAAAGTGAAGGTTTTTATTACGTTGATGATTTGGGCGAAACAACAGAACGCCATGGTGGTTGGAAGTTTTATGACCGCGAAGGAAACCTGAAAGAGGAACGCAACTATTACAAAAATGATCTCCATGGGAAAGTGATTACCTATTACAATAACGGCCGAAAAAAAGATGAGGGTTACTTCGAAAGAGGTGTTCAGGACAGCATTTACTACAAGTATTATTTAACGGGAGATACGAGCGAAATAGGCTATTATAAAAATGATGAGCCAACTGGTGAGTGGCGCTACTTTTACCCGGATGGGACATTGAAAATGGTTGAAGAAATTGTAGATACAGTATCCTATGTATGGCAGTACTATGCACCCGACTCCGCTCATACACATATCGTTCAAGATGGCAACGGTGAGATGGTAGACTATTTTAGTAATGGTGAACTCAAAGCTTGGTATAACTACAAAGATGGCTTGAAACACGGACCTTTTGAAGAAGGCTCTGTTCATGGTTACTACTTATTGAAAGGAGCTTTTTATGAAAACAAACCTGATGGCAAGTGGCAATATTATTATTATACGGGTGATCTCGAAAAAATTGCTCATTATGATAAAGGAGAACTGAATGGAACATATAAATATTATTACGATAACGGTCAACTTAATGTAGAAGGGAAATATCAAGCAGGGAAAAAAACAGGCGAATGGACGTGGTATACGAACTCAGGTGTCATTGACATGGTAGGTCGTTTTAAAAACGGAATGCAACATGGAGAATGGCGTTATAATTACCCCGACGGAACGTTGTCTTATGAAGCGTATTATAAAGAAGGTAATAAGCATGGAGAATGGAAGTATTTTTATCAGGATGGCTCTAAGTTCAAGCATGGAACCTTTGCAAATGATGAAAAACACGGATCTTGGAAAACCTGGTATGAGAACGGTAACTTACTCATGGAAGGCGAATATAAAAAGGGTCTTGAAGCAGGAGTTTGGAAAAATTACTGGGAGAACGGTCAATTGAAAAATAAGTCAACTTTTAAGGACGGAAAATTAAACGGCGAGTGGGTTTCTTTTTATCCTTCCGGTGTACAGCTCAATGAAGGAGCATACGAAAATGGGTTAAAGACTGGAGAATGGAAGCATTACTTTGAAAACGGTATGTTGAAGGACCTTAAAGAATATAAAGTCATTACAAAAAAGTCTAAAATTGATTATGGTCCAATGAAAGACCGCGATCAACAAGTATCCGTAAAACATGGCAAATTTATACAATACTCCGATAAAGATTTTAAGCGAACACACGAAGGAAAATTTAAAAAAGGCGAAAAACATGGGGACTGGATCACTTATCATCCTGGTGGAGAATTACCAGCAGTCATCTCCCCATATAAAAAAGGAGAATTGCATGGTACAATGAAAACGTATACCTTTAGAGGACACAAGCTTATCTCAGAAATCGACTATAAGAAGGGTAAGCAACATGGTAAAGTGAAGATCTATAATGATGAAGGGGAAGTTGTTGAAGAACAAGAGTACAAAAATGGAATTCGCGTGATAGAAGGAACGGATTCTGGTACGGGCTTTTCCCCTGGAGGACGCTAGTCTTAGGAAAGAGCCGTAAGTGTTAGAGCTTGCACCAACCTGTATATGGCCTTACAGGACTGGAAGTTGTATTTACATAGAACCGATGAAAGATTTTTAAAGTAATCTGGTAATTAGAGAGTGCGATACTGTATGTGCAGAGACCATTAATAGTATCAACAGGATTTATTGTCGATTCTTCTAAACAGATGAAAAA
>CAJXMN010000004.1 GCA_913056215.1 uncultured Flavobacteriales bacterium
GTTTCTGATTGTTATGAAATTTATTATGCAGGATGGGGAGGTCAGACGAATCAATCAGGTCAGGCAACATCAAGTACTTCATCTGGATTCCCAACAACACAAGATGCTTATCAGTCGAATACAAATGGGAATAACTTCTATGTGGCTGTACTCGATGAAAATGCACTGCAACTCAATTATGCCACCTTCATGGGTGGAGTAAACAGTAGTGCTAATCACGTGGATGGAGGAACGAGCCGTTTTGATAAAAAAGGAAGGATTTACCATGCTGTTTGTGGCGGTTGTGGTGGAAACGCTAATGGGTTTACTACAACACCAGGCGTTTATGCTCCCAATAACGCAAGTTCTAATTGTAATTTGGCTGCCTGGAAATTTGATTTAAGTAATATAGAATCAGCTGTTTCTGCTCCGGATCCTTTTGTTTGTATACCTGATTCTGTTGCTTTTAACAATAATTCTCAAAATGGGAATGCCTATTTCTGGGATTTTGGAGATGGCAATACGAGTACGGCTCAAGAACCGGTTCATTATTATACGACTCCCGGTAATTACCAGGTGACTTTTGTAGTGAGTGATACGAATGGTTGTTACGAACCAGATACAAGTTACATTGATATAGTTATAGCTGAATTTCAGGGTGCTGTGAGTATTCCGCCAGATCCTATCTGCCCAGGAACCCCTTATCAGTTAGAAGCTTCTGGAGGTGAGTTTTATGAATGGAGCCCTGCTGGCGTACTCGACGACCCTTCAATTGCTACTCCTACGGCTACCGTGGATTCAACAACGGTCTTTACGGTGATCGTTTCGGATAGTTGTGGAACAGACACTCTTACGGTTACGTTGGAAACGTATGGAGGAAATGCCGATGCCACGGATGATTTGATGATTTGTAAAGGAGATACTGTTGCGCTATGGTCAACTGGAGGAGTAGATTATAGTTGGTTCGATCCGAATGATATTGTAAGCGTACCCGCTCCAGACACTGCTATAGTCGCTCCGGAAATAGATACAGAGTACGAAGTAGAAATATACACCGTGGAAGGATGTACCATCGTCGAGACGATTTTCATTGAAGTATTTCAGGATGTTCCTCAACCTGTATTACCGGATACGGTGTCCGTTTGTAAAGGGGACGAAGTTCAGGTAGTGGCAGATGGCGCTCCGACTTATCAATGGTCGCCCAACACGGATATTAATACAACTTCTGGGTCTACCGTGATCATTTCGACAACGGTTGATCGGTGGTATTATGTTGATTTTACCAATCCTTGTGGAACAGTTCCAGATAGTACATTCATTGATGTGATTGAGGTGTTTCCAGAGGCGGGCAATGACACGATTGTTTGCCCTGAAGAACCTGTTAATTTGTGGGCCAGCGGAGGTGTAGAATATGAATGGAAACCACCACAAAGTGTAGAGGACCCAACTTCGGATTCGACCATGGCACAACCCAAATATCCGCTGACTTATGAGGTCGTGGTGACTGATGAATATGGATGCTCTGCAACAGCGGACGTGAAAATTAAACATTATCCAAAACCATATGTACAAACCAGCGCCGATTATTACGGTTTTGCCGGTGATGAGGTGGAGTTGAATGCTTCGACAAATAATGAACACGGATCATTTACCTGGTCGCCAACAGAGTATTTATCATGTGTAAACTGTCAGTCTCCAATTGCTACACCCCCTGAATCAATAACCTATCGAGTGCTCTACGTTGATCAAAACGGTTGCAGAGCAAGGGATGCCGTACGTATCAGTTTCGAAGGTATTATTTATGTACCCAACAGCTTTACACCTGATGGAAACGAATACAATGAGTACTTTTCTGTAGAGGGTGGGAATATCGAAACATTCCACATGGAAATTTATAATCGATGGGGCGAGCGCGTCTTTGAAACGGATGATTTTAATGCCCAATGGGACGGAACCTATAATGGTCAGCCTTGTAAAGACGGCACCTATGTTTGGAAGATTAAATACGAGGATACCGAAGGCAATAAAGAGGCGATGGTGGGACATGTGAATCTATTGCGTTAATCAACCTCTGAGTGCGTAGGCAATCAATTAAAAGAAAGCTCTCACTTCAACACCGCCGGCGTGAATGGTTTCGTTCTCTTCTGATTTCCGACCGTTGTATTGAACACTGATTTGGAGGTTGTTCGATAAGCTGCGTTGATAGCGCAAGTTCCACGTGTAATTGACACCTGCTTGTAATGATTCCAGCATTTCGAATGCGAGCGCATTATTCCCTGTACCTGTATAATCAATGTTTACCGTTTTAAACTCGCCTTGTAAACTTCCCTTTTCAGCTTGATTAAATTTTAGTCGAGCCCCTAATTCTCTGACAATAGCGACTTCCCCACCGTATTTGTCATCATTGTTTTTTTCCTCATAGCGTGATAATAGTGCTATTCTAAATTTGGTGTTGGGCTGATAAATGAATTCTGGTGCGATTTTATTATAGTTGATCGCATAATTACGACCTGTTGTATAGTCAGCTTCTGATATTTTTTCGCCGGTTTCGATAGCTGATTTTACAGTGAATTTTTTCTTGATGTTCCAACGGAATCCCAATTTCTGAAAGGCCACCTGTCGTGCATCGAATCCATTCGCCAATAAAGTCTTAGAACCTGTTTCTGACACCGTATAATCGGCCCCGAAGATAGGGTTGGTTCGATTGAAAAACAATGTGTTGCGAATGGTAGAATTGTAGCTTATCAAGCTGGTGTCACTGATGTTGCGTTGTACAGGATTGTAAGTGTCCGCAGTCTGGTCTGACGTTTTTTGATTGACGCGAAAACGGGTTTGATTGGAAAATCGAGCCATGAGGCGCTTGAATCCTTTTTCGTTGGACCAAATGCGTTCTGGACGCCAAAAAATACTCTGGTTGTATTCATTGGAATAAGTCGTCACATATTCATCGCTGGGCGTAAATACGCGGATGTAATCTGCCTGGTCCGTATACTGTGCAACTTCAAACTCATTTAAATCCTTTATGCCATCACCGTTGTAATCATTCCATGTATAAACTCCTTGCCCCGAATTTACTTGTATGTACAAAAACTCTTTTTTGCGCTCCAGGCCTGAACCAACTTCATAAAAAGTATTGATCGTCAAGGCATTTTTAAGTAATTTTAGCTGGTGATCAACGCGTCCTAAAAATGTGTTTTCGGGTGTGGCGTCTATAATTTGTTCATTCTCAATTTCCAGTTGACGGTAACTTACCATAGTGCTGAGGTTGGAATTTTTCGTGGAAAGCCATTCGTAATCAGCCCCTACAGAGCGACCTCTTGCGGCACGTTGAAGCTGGGAGCTGTCACTTTTCCAATCGTAGCGTTCGCGATAAAACACCTTAAATGGATTGTTAGCTGAATCTGCACTAGCGATATACACTTGCCAGTCGTACCACTGATAGGAAGATTGGCGCAACAGCGAATCGGATGCTACAAAGCGATTCAATTCGTGATCGTCTTTAAACCCTATCTTTATCGGTCCCAACTTTTGACTGACGTCGGCGATATGCCGCAGATATGTATTTTCATTATCGCTGCGCGCCTTCAAAAAGCTTCCGTCCCAATCAGCTTGAAAACCATTCTGATTCCAGTCTCCGGTGAAACGGGCGCGATTACCTTGGTAGTCATTGCCCACGGTGAGGTTTTGTCCTTCGAGCTGTACTTGACCAAAATCGTCGTGCTTCAGTCCGCCTGTTATATTTCCGAGCGCTTGATATCCGCGATAGTCTCTTCCGCGTATATTCCAGTCGCGATCGAACTCAACTCCTCTATATCGCTCGATGTATACAAAGTTTTCAGATCGGTATTCCAATCCTGCTTCAGTACCAATCTCCCATTTGTCTTGTTTACCGTTTCCTGGTCTGAATTTACCTGCCAAAGTCGTGAAGTTCCCAAAAGAACGATCGTCATCGCTATCCAGTGATGAGAAGGTATTGCGATCATTATTGGTCGACACCCATTCGCTCTGTAATTTCCATTGGTTATTCAATTGATAGGAGGCTCCAGCAGTGATCATGGATCGTTTTTTTGGCGTTACGATTAAGCGCGATGGTTCGAAACTTCCCTGAGGAACACCACCCACCGGAGGTATCCACTTATAGACTCGGCCTGTTGCGGTGAACCGGTCAAATACGTAGTTACCATTTCCTTGTCCTACCTGGGTAAATGTGGCGCGGTAAACGGCTGAATCAGGATCGACACTGTAGACGAGTATGGAATCATAACCAGCGGAATCGACCAATTTATAGGTGACCTGATTATCGACAAATCCGATACTGTCAATTGATGAGGAGCGTGCGAGCTCGAGGCTGTCACCGATGGAGGTTAATAGTTGACGCTCTTGTTGACTGAGATCTTGCTGTATGGTTTGATTTTTGGCGTCCTGTTCGCTGTACATGTTAAGCCAAAAATTCAATTTTTCTCCCTCATACTCCGTCTTTGCCTGGAACAGCGAACGGGCATAGTTTTGATCAGTATACTGAAACTCGACAACAATTCGGACATCTTTGGTGATTTGATGGCGGGGGGTAAATGTAATTTCAGAAGTGTTGTAATTGATTACATAATCAAATTCCTGACCTCTTTTCATCAATTTACCATCCAGGTACACTTTTTCAGTTCCCGACAATACAATAATAAAAGGTTCGTTTTCATTTCCGCGAAGTCGGTAGGGCCCCTGATTACCTTCAATTCCCTGAATGGTGTTACGGGCAAATTTACCTTTCGATAATGCTCCGGCTCCTTGTATTTTCCATTGATCACCCCTATCGTTTTTCCATTGATACTGTCCGTATAAGCCCTGCGCTCGTTTGTTATAATTCATGAAATGACCTTTCGGCTTCTTTAACCAAAAGTCTCCTGCAATGATTTTATATTGGTCGCCGAAAAGTTGAATAAAGACTTGGTCGAATTCCTGCAGCTGATTGGTGTTACCGTCTGGTTGAATGGGTAAATTATCATCAGTAACTGTGGCCAGAATCTCCATATTGTCTGCGACTTTCCCTGATAGTTGCAGGTTTAGCGTAGAATTAACTGACAAGTCCTGACTGTTGCCAAAATTCACCCCCCTGGAGATACTACCTGATTTTCGAATCGACTCTCCGCCAAAAAAATCTGTTTGTGTTGACGGTTGCTCAAAATAATACTCTTTTTCATCTCCTTTATTATCGAAGATTAAACTGGTATCCATCAGTTGATATGGTGCGGTTAGATTAAAACTGAAATGCCGATAAACGAGATCAAGACTGTCTGAACACGGTTGAGACACAAAAAATTGTTGTGTGTTTTCATTAAAATAAAAATTGGTGGTATCTAGTTTTTTATCCTGGCAGTAGATACGTAGCGATGCAGGGTAGATAGTCATACTGTCCAGTACTACAGTGTCTTGAGGTTGGGCGATTCTGCGGATAACCAAATTGCTTTCCTGACCGTAAACAGAACGAAATAGCGTAGAAAAAACTACCAACAGCAGAAATGTGATACGACGAAGGATCATAACTCTTAAAGAACTAACGAAGTTAGTAATAGTTTGGTGTTTTGTAGCGGAAGAGATTTTCTATTAAATGCCTTTACGGTCGGCAGGACGCATTTTTTTAAGGAGTTGGAAAATGCTGATAAATGGTGAAAATAGAAGAATCGTTCATTTGCGTGAGGTTAGTCTTAAGTGTTGCTCAACCTTTTGGAAAACCTCGTGGTGACTGTATTTGCGAACATAGGATTTGAGTTGACTGGAATCCAAATCATACGCGTTGACGAATTGTTCAATGGCACGAGCAAGTGATGCTTTGTTCATGGATTCAAAAAGGATACCGCGATCACCATTTCCGAGCAATTCGGGGGTCCCTCCTGCATTAGAACCAAGAACGGGTGTCCCTGCAGCCATTGATTCAATGGTCACCATTCCAAAAGTTTCCGCTTTTGAAGCCATTACAAAACAGTTGATAGCAGCATAAAATGTTTCCACATCTTGTCGAAAAGGTAAAATATGAACCTTTGATTGAAAAGTGTCTTCCTGGATACGACTCATCAATTCATCGTAAAAATTGTCAACATCAGGAACTGTTGGTTCTCCTAAAAAGGCCAGTGCAACTTTGTTCTGCAATTGATCGGATAACAGCGTATAAGCATCCAGTAGCAATTGATGCCCTTTAAAAGGGTCGAATCGACCTACAAGCCCCAGGATCACCTTCTCCTGCGGTAGTTTCAATTGTTTACGTGCTTCTGTCTGGTTTGGAGTAGCATCAAATTTTGATAAGTCCATGGCTGAAGGAATGACTTGGATACGTTCATGAGGAAACGTTGTCATTGCTTTCACTTGCTCAGCTAAAAAATCCAGCGGACAAGACCATAGATCGAGCCCTTTAAATCGCCAGGTATGAATAAAATCAGTCTTTTTAACACCCAACTGCATTTCCATGAAGTAAGCTAGAAAAAGTGTTCCACCGAGCAGCCTCTTCGTTGTAACGCCCAGGCTGATATCCTTGGGATCTCTCAAAATGAGATGAGTGATGGCCTTATTTTTAATGTGGCGTTTTAACTGGATGGCTCGTTTAAAATCATAATACTTCTTGTGCTGTCTGACGTGAGCGACAGCAATTCCAGCATTTTCAGCCTCTTGCACGATTCTGGAGCCTTTTAACCCCAGGATCACAACGCGATGCCCCCTTTCCTTCATCCAGGCAGCATTCCTGAGTTGGTTCATTTCCAAACCTCCCCAACTATTGGATACACAGAAATAACCGATTACTTGTGACGCCATGATTCAAAAATAGAAAGAAAATCAAGCGCCCGTTAGACGATCTATAAAAAATCATTATGTTTACTTTACTATTGGGACAAATTGTACACTAAGCAAAATGAAGTAATAAATATGTTGTACATTTTGTAATGTTATAAACGAGTTATAACTCATTCATCCGAGACCACATCCTAATTAAAAGCACAAAACCCCAGTTTCATCATCACCACGAGAGTGAGAGAGGATTTACTGAGGACTGCGTAACAAAGATACGAATATTCTTTGTATTTTTAAGATATGGAACTCCAAAAAATCATAAAAGACATTTCTAATGAGCGTTTTAAGCCGTATTTATTGAGGTGTAATGGAGACCAAAAAAAGGCTTTTATGCTTTATGAATACAATGTAAAGGTTTCACAATCTTTTTACGCGCCACTTTCAGCTTTAGAAGTGACCTTGAGAAATAAAATAGACGAGTCTTTTAAGGATCATTTTGGTGACGAATTTTGGCTTCGTAACATCTTGCCTCCAGTTATGGGCAAACAAGTTACAGATCTTGAACAAAAGCTTGTACAGCGTAAAAAGCACATTTCGAACAGTAGCATACTCGCAGAATTAAACTTTGGCTTTTGGACAATTCTTTTTAATCGACGTTTTGCAAAAACATATTGGAAGCCATTACACAGAATATTTGAACACATACCTAAACATAAAAGAAAACGCTCAGAAATATCTGCGAAACTAAACCATATTCGAACCTTTAGAAATAGAATTTATCATTACGAACCAATTATTTGGGATTCAGAGGTACTCGATCAGAAACATGAAGATATTTTGGATGTACTCTACTGGTTAAATCCTGAAACTGCGGAATGGGTTAGGTCGATTGATACTTATGAAGATATTAAACGTAGTGTGCGGATGAACGAGTTATAACACGGGCTATACAATCACCGCCACCTTGCATCGCTGTGGATAATTTAAAGGTATATGAAACTTTTGTATCTTAGAGGAAAGTTTAAGGGTGAAGGCGGCGCTGCATAGCCCGAGACCGTTATGGGCAAGCTTAAAAACCCACCGCACAAACAGCACATTTGGTTTTTGCCGACACACGAGCCAACGTAGAAAAACCAAAAGAGCTGTTTCTTGCCAACATAAAAAAATGATGTAATTTAGGAAAATGGATGGAATAGAAAAATACTTAGAAGAATTAACTTCAAAATCTCAAAAATACCTCAATAAAGCATACAATCTTAATGCATTCCGTCCATCAAACTTTGAGTTGATAAATTTCTATTTATTAGATAAAGCTATCAATCAGCAGCGGAACTTATACATACAGGTAAACGACCCTAAACAGAGAAATGAAACTTACCGACCTTCATTTTTGACTATCGCTATTTCTTTATTCTTTAAAAATTATTGTGATAATGACAACGTAGAATACAAAGTGGGTGATATTTTACAAAAAGGTAAAACAAGATATGAATATGTTAAAAAAAATAATAACGGTACGCATCGCTTGAAAACATCCAGCGCAGTTTATCCTGAAGTTTCATCAAAAAATTTACGAAAATATGCCAAAGTAAATGCCAAATTATCGAATAGAAAGGTTAAAACAGGGTTTAAACACTATAAGAACTTCTTTAACCAAGTATTTGAAGGAATTGGCGAACAATTGCCTTATCAATTCAAGTATAAAGCAACTATAATCCTTGACAAAAAACCTTTTCTAAAGGAACTCAAAGACCAATCCTTTACTGACATTGATCTTACAAAGGCTATCCCATTTCAATGGGTTAACAAAAATGGAAAATTTGAAACCCCAAAGGTTCCTATTGACCCAATGATTTATATGGGACCCGATTATGACACCATCAAAGAAAATATTATTGACCAAGGAATCAATATTGAATCAGTAATTATAATCGGGAAAAACAAGTACAAAGAAGATGATTTGCTAAAACTGAAGCAAGATCTAAGATATGAAGAAGTTCCCTTTTCAATTCTTATCGGCAACGAAGAAATTAATGACGATAATGATTTATTTCTACAATGGAAATGGACACCGGAAGAAATATCTATACTAAATGATATTGAACAAGCTGTTATCTCAAGTATAGAAGTTCCAGAAAACAATTTTATAGGCCAAATAGTAAAAGTTGAAACTTTCATAAAAGGACTAAAAAGTAAATACAGTTTTGAGCTTCCTTCCTTTGCGAAAATAAAGAAACTTTTATACGCCTTAGCCTTGCCCAATACAGAAGGTAGAATAGCAAACCAAATAGAATACATTCGCTATCGAATAAACAAAGACTTCACTGAAAGTATTAAGTCTGAATTACTTAATCAAAATATTGACCCACAAGAGACTTTAGCTCGGTTTGCTAAAAAAGTTGATGAGATTTTTAAAGTTTTCAAAAACATAAAATTCGACGAAATAAATGATATAGAGTTTGACTTTTTGGTTGTTCCTAACTTTTTTGAAGATATATGGAAAGATGAAAGTGATTTTAAGCTTCTAAGCTTTAAAGAATTTAAGAAAAGAATAGATGGGTTTACCACTGTAAAAAACTTCCTTTTTATCAGTCCATTTGGTTATCAAATCTACACTGAAGATTTGCTAAAACTTTGTAGGAACACAAATCACAATTATCAATTTTTATGTTACCCTGAAGAAGTACAAGTTGTAGAGACTTTACAGAATCGGCATAAACGAAAGGTCTTAGAAGAATTAAGCTCTAAGAACCGCAGGGAACTAAGTGAAGTTAAATTCTCTATTCCTAAAAATGAGCCTGAACCAGAAAATATTGCCGAACTCATCGGGAGAATAAGCAGCAATGACCATTCAAATAATGGTCGCTATACTTATGAGTACTCAGAATCAGTTAACTACGAAATTGAGTGTGTGGATGGTGAACCAATTATTGTAGAAGGCAGTAAATCCGTCTTATTGGAAAACACGCACAAAAAGAGAAGAATTAGAGTACGTAGTTTAAAAAGAGATGACAAAATAAGAGTGTATTCAAATCTAAGAAAAGAAATCCTATTTGATACTGCAACTAAACAAGATGAAAGTGGTAGCTTTTCAAAAATTGAAAGCAATGCACAACTTTGGAAACAATGCCTTCAGGAATATTACAGTAACCAAAATGCACTATATTCTGAAGATGATTTGCTAAAAGATTTACAGAAAAATGGGGTTTCAATTACTAGTAGTTATACACTTCGTAATTGGCTAAGTTCTGAAAGTACCATTAAGTTTCCACAAAAAACAGATGATTTGTATGCTATAAATAAATGCATTGATAATCCAGTTTTTAAAAGTAAATTACCGGAAATAATCAAAAGCAAAGAAGTTTACAACGGAATAATGATAGCTTTGGGGCGTGATTTGAGCGATGAAGTGATGGATTATATTTTAAAAGGTAAAAAAGGAGAAATCTTATCTACTTTTTCAGATGATGAGATAAAGTCAATTGTTAAAAGTACCGCACCTTTAAAAACCATCAGTGAAATCAATATTACAGAACAAAATGAAACAGAATGATATAGACTTTTTAGCAAGAGAAAAATTCCAAAATAGAATTCAAAAGGGAATGATTGGTCCGGGTTCTGATACTTGGGGTTTACCAGACAGAGAAGAAATTATTTCTAATGATACGCCGTTACAACGATATTTTTCGGGTGTTTTATTCCCTGAAAAAGAAAAAGTTACCACACAAGATGAAGAAGATACCGCATCACTGCAGAGCAATTCTGAAATAGCCGATCCAGAACCTAATGAAAGTACTGAAGCAGAAAGCGAAGAAGAACAAGATAAACCTCAATCGAGTTCTGAAAGCGAAGCAGATAAGATTAGCAAGACAAATTTTTTCCCAACCAATATCGGTCTCTCAGTTTGTGTGCCTAAAGAAACGGCTGAATTTGATGTTATATTTTCATTTGGCTTATATCATCAACCTAAAAATAAGGATATAAAAATAAAAATTAATGAACAGGGATATCGTTCCTTTTTTGAAGAAAAGCATATTCCCTACGGGTTTCCATTCAAAGATATTTTGAAATACGAAGATGGATTTATGTTTTTGGAACGCCCTTTAAAAGGGTTTGCAGGTGGAAAAGGGAAACAACGAAGTGGAGAGTATAAACAGTTTGATGAATTTAAACGAATAAGTAATCTAAAGGATTCTTCAGCACAATATTACATTGATAGGCTCGACAGATTGATTAGTCAAAGTAGAGTTTGGAAACGAGTTGACTATGAAATTCAAAAAACTATTCCTGTTCAATCCACAGAAAATCCAACTTCCTTAAATATAGAAAGTGAAACAAACAAAGGAACGGATATAGGGTATAATATGAGGGTTATTGAACAAGGCAATAGGAAATTTATAAAAGTCCAATTGGTCAACCTTTCTGAAAAACAATCGCAAAAAAGGTTTTCCAATAAGAATGAGAACTTAAATCTCAAAAGTATCTTCCAAGCTGAAATTAAAGTGAATTCCGTACATTTTCTTCCTTTTGAAAACCATAGTCCAAGAAGTAAAGATTTTCAAGATGATGAAGCAAAAGAGTTAGATTTTATTTATCGTTCCATAAATAATTATTCAATCGGACACAATTGTTCTACGTATTGGGATGAAAGTCACACTGAAATAAAGACTACATTTCTTCCAGTTCAAGATGTTAAAGACACCGTAAATACATTTAGTAAAGAAGATAAAAAGCTAAATAGAGCATTAGATGTCAAAAACCTGTCTGTATGGGGGCTTAATCAAAATGACTTAATAGAACATCTCGATTATTTTATCGCCCAATATTCCGATTGGATTGAAAAACAGAAGGAGTTAAACAGTAAAGAAAATACAGAGAATCAAAAAATCGGAAAAGATATAATTGACCGACAAGAAGCAAACTTAAATCGATTAAATAAAAATATAAAATTATTACAAGATGAAGATGTTTTAAGAGCTTTCAGGATAGCCAACACCGCAATGTATATTCAACTCATTACTTCAAATGATGATGATTTTGCAATAACGGAAAAGGAGCTCAAAGATGCATCAAAAGAGAACCTTGACAGTTTAAACTTTTTTGAAAATTATGATGCTGAAAAAAGAGTCCGAAACGGAAAAATTGATTTTGTTCCTGCTTATCGGCCATTTCAATTGGCATTTCTACTTTTAAGCATAGATGGTATTGTAAACCCAGAAAGTCAATCAAGAAATAATATAGTTGATTTAATTTGGTTTCCCACAGGTGGCGGTAAAACAGAAGCATATTTGGCAGTTGCAGCACTAACGATTGCTTTCAGAAGGTTAAATAATGAAACCGGATTTGAAGGTACTTCCGTCATAATGCGTTATACTTTAAGACTGCTTACTGCACAACAATTTGAAAGGGCTTCTCGTTTGATAACAGCATTAGAATTTTTAAGAAAGCAAAAAGAATTTTCTAATGATTTGAAAGACGAACCAATCTCAATTGGTTTATGGGTGGGAATGGGTTCGACACCTAATGATATCAAAGGAGCTAAAAGTCAAATTCGTAAAATCGAAAATGAATGCAACAAAAAAAACGGAAACCCGGAAGAGCAGAATTCATTTCAGATAAGTAGCTGCCCTTGGTGTGGCACGAAATTAATTACACCTTACACAACTAAAAGTGGAAATGTTGTTTGGAAATCGGGATTCTCACATAGCAAGAAAGAAGGTTTTATAATGAAGTGTAATAACGAAGCTTGACTTGCTCAAATGGAATTTCTGTACAAGTTATTGATGAAGAACTATATCAAAAGCCGCCTACCCTACTATTTGGTACTGTCGACAAATTTGCGATGTTGGCTTGGCAAAACAAAGCGCACAACTTTTTTAATTCTTTAGATGACGAAAAGTTACCCCCTGATTTGATTATTCAAGATGAATTACACCTATTAAGTGGTCCACTTGGTTCTATAACAGGAATTTTTGAAAGTGTCATTGAAGATTTGGCAACTAAAAACG
This sequence comes from uncultured Flavobacteriales bacterium, assembly GCA_913056215.1. GTDB lineage: Bacteria > Bacteroidota > Bacteroidia > Flavobacteriales_D > Crocinitomicaceae > Brumimicrobium. The sequence goes on from CAJXMN010000004.1 coordinate 12,762, forward strand.
GAATACCCCCCAAAATAATTGCTTCAACTGCAACTACAAGAAATACAGAATTTCAGGTTAACAATCTTTATGGTAATAGAGATGTCAATGTATTTCCCCCTTCAGGAACAAATTATAATGACAGCTATTTTGCCGTAGAAAGTGATAAAAGCAAACGTAGATATATTGGGTTTATGCCAACAGGTAAAACTTCAATTGATACCCAGTTGCAAATGTTGGCGCATTTATTAGTAGCCCGCTTAGAAGTCTATGATGACCAAAAAACTAAAAATTCGATTGATAAATATTGGACGATTGTTTCTTATTACAACAGCTTAAAGGATGTAGGGAAAATATTTAATAAAGTTGGTGATGAAGTCTCAACTTTCACGTCAACATTGCAACATAGATTAAATGAAATTTTTAGAGACGGTTCGAAAGAATATACCTTTAACCACTTTGGACTTCCAAATCGCACACAGGAACTAACCAGTCGAATTGATAGCACCAAAATAAAATCAGTTTTAGGGAAAATTGAGACGTCCTTCAACAATGAAAATATAACGCATAGTCAAAAAGGTTATACCTATCTAAATGATGTAGTAGATTTTGTTTTAGCTACAAATATGATTTCGGTTGGAATTGATATAAGCAGATTAAATATTATGCTTATTAATGGTATGCCTAAAAACATTGCTGAATACATCCAGGCATCCAGTAGAATTGGAAGAAGTACAAAAGGATTAGCCATAACTCTTTTAAATCCCAATAGAGCAAGAGAAAAATCATATTTCGAACATTTTAATAATTTTCACCAAGCATTTTATAAAAATGTAGAACCATTGAGTATAACGCCATTTACGGACAATACAATTGATAAAATGCTTTCAAGTTTAATGGTAACTTACATCAGAAATAAGATACCCGGAAAAACAGGAAATAAAGATGTCGTGCACTTCCAGAAAGAAGATATTGAAGGTCTAAAAACCTTGATAAAAAATCGTTTCGGAGAACATACGGCGGAGTTCAATTGGTTTGAACGGAAATTAGACAATTTAGCTTACGATTGGATTGCAAGGATTAGAGAATCAGGCATAAAAGAATATAAAGAATTATTAAAAAAGCCGGCAGAGAAAAATGAGAACCAAGATTGGGTCTTAATGCAATCGATGAGAGAAATTGACAGCAATACCTACATTAATATTAAAGCGAACTTTAGAGATGAGTGATTATAAATATACCGAAACGCAAACAAGAAAAGTTATAAGCTCTTATGGCGGTGTTGAGTCAATCATCGAAACACCTAAAGGAGCATTGAAAATTGAGCCTTTTGACAAATGGCCATTTTTTAGGGCTATTCAAGATGGTAAAATTCAACCGGAAGAATTTGTTATTAACGACAATAGGTTATTAAAACGTCTTCAAACTCAAAAAGGATTTCCGAAACTCAAAGAATTTTTGAGAATTCCACCTAATCACGCACATCCCCAAAATAAATCAATTCCAGTTAACTCTTTAGAAACGATTAGCTCAACCTATTTCCCTGAATGGTTCTATTGTAATAATTGCGAACGATTTAAAAATATTCACGAATGGTGGCGAGAATGGAAAAGGATTATTCAAAAACACAGAGGACAAGCAAATAAAAGTGATTTTATTCCGCCTAAATGTCCGTATTGCTATGATAAAGTCAAGGAAAATCAAAAAAAAAGCGGCAAATGGAACCGTTTTTATTATGATTTAGAACAGGTTCGGTTCGTGATGACAGCACCAACAGGTGAAATAAGAGATTTCCCTTGGGAACGGTGGAACAAGGCTACAAAAGAGTTCTCAGAAAATCAAGATGACAGTACTGATAAAAAGAAAAGCGGAATTCATTTTGATTGGGAAAATTTATGTTGCGACAACCCTGATTTGAAATATTTTAAATCGCAAAAGTATTCTGATTTGGCGGGTATTCGCATCGAGTGTAAAAATTGTGGTGCTAAAAATACCTTGTCCGGTTTTTTTGGAACAAGGGTGAGGGTTCCAAAGAAAAATGACATTTATTTCAAACCCGTTTTAAGGACCAGTAATAGTTGCTATTATCCAATATTGGTAAGTAGTATTTATTTGCCAACAAAAAGAGAAATTGATATTGAAGACCAAAAAGCAATAAAAGATTGGAACGAAGAAGGAGAAGATCTTGATTTCATTTTCAAGGCACTTAAAAAAAAATACCCTATAGAAAAAATTAAAAACTTTATTAATGGAAATATAGAAGGAGAATTTGAGCCTGAAATTGAATACAGATTAAAAGAGTTTGACTTCATTACAGAGCCAAGCAGAGAGAAATATCCTAAAGCCGAATCAGATGACCATAATTTGGTTTTTAAAAGGGAGAAATTAACTCAGTTATCCAAATATGGCATAAATAATTTAACAGCAATAAAACGCCTAAAAATAACAACCGTTCAGACGGCTTATTCAAGACAGGAACCCATTGATAGTGATCAATTTTTAAATGATGAAAAATCAGAGAATAATATCGAAGCAAAATACACTTCAAAATGGGCAAACCAAACAAAATATTTACCTGCTATTGAAAGTTTTGGCGAAGGTATTTTCCTTTCACTCGAAGAAGAAAAAATAAATAAATGGCTTAACGCTTCAAACAGAAATGAAAAATTTAAGGACAGAATAAAACAATTATTTGAGAACTCAAAAAACAGTGACTTAACGAGTGTTCAGAAAAAATTTAAGGATGAAAATCATTTATCTCGCTTTGTGCTTATTCACACTTTATCACACATTTTGATTAAAGAATTGGAATTCTTGTGTGGTTATCCTGCAACCTCTTTAAACGAGCGGCTGTTTATTGATGAAAATCAAATGGCGGGAGTATTAATTTATACCGTTGCAGGTGCAGAAGGAAGTTATGGCGGTTTAGTTTCTCAAGCTTCTGAAAAGAATTTCAACCGAATATTAGATTCAGCTTTATATAGGGCAGAAGATTGTGCTTCAGATCCAATTTGTTACAATACAGAAGATGGTCAAGGTGTTGGTGGATTAAATATGGCAGCTTGTTATTCTTGCTCATTATTGCCGGAAAACTCTTGCGAAGAATTTAATAGTTTTCTTGACCGTTCCTTGCTGATTGATGATGAATATGGTTTTTTTAAATAGTAAAGAATATGCCAAAGCTAAAGCCATACACATTTGCAATTCGCTGCAGCCAGCCGCGCAAGCCAAAATTGCAAAAGAGTATGTCTCTGACAACGCTGAAAACCAAGCAGAAGGAAGAAAGCCAGCAGAGAACATTGTATAAGCGTAATGCGGGTTGTGTGGCTAAAATTCAGTATTTTGGCATCTATTAAAGTTAGGTGTAAACGGAGAGTGAATCGCTCCGAAATCCCGCACTACGCTTATACTTGACCCTTATTTCATAGCGTCTAGTTTTTCTTCAATCATTGAGATTTTCGATTGAGCGTCCGCTTGTTTTTTCTTTTCAGCTTCTACAACCTGTTCTGGAGCATTATTTACAAAGCGCTCATTGCCAAGTTTTTTCTGTACAGATTTTAAAAATCCTTTGGTATAATCGAGTTCTTCTTGCAATTTCTCGCGTTCCGCTTCAGTATCTACATTTTCACCAAACGGAATAAAATAGTCCGTGTTTTGAACGATGAAAGAAAAGGCATCTCCCATCTTTTCATCAGTATATTCGAGAGCGGATAGATTACCCATCTTGCGCAAAACTTCATCCATGTTTGAAGGATGGTGCGCTGACTTTAAAATGTTGAGATCCATTTTGATTTTATTGGCAATGTTGTTTTGTTTCCGCACATTGCGAATATTTGTCACGACTTCTGAAACGACCTTGAAATCGTCGATAATCGCTTCGTCGATAGCCCCATCTCTAGGCCATTTTGCAACAATCAGGTCATCTCCTGATTCGCGTCTTTCAATGAGATGCCAGAGTTCTTCAGAGACAAAGGGTGTAAACGGATGAACGAGTTTCAAGAGTTGTTCGAAATAAAAGATAGATCTCGCTTTGGTTTTGCTGTCAATCGGTTGCTGATAACCGGGCTTCACCATTTCCAAAAACCATGAGCAATAATCATCCCATACCAGTTTATAAGTCGCCATCAAAGCATCAGAGATTCTGAATTTTTCAAATTGTTCATTGATGTGCAGGAGTACCTGGTTGAATCGACTCTCGAACCAGTCGATTGCAATACGGGAAGATTCGGGTTGTTCTAAATCCTCTTTTACGTCCCATGAATCGATCAAACGAAAAGCATTCCACATTTTATTGGAAAAATTCCTTCCTTGCTCACATTGATTGGAATCAAAGGGCAGGTCATTTCCGGCGGGAGAGGATACTAGCATACCAACGCGAACCCCGTCCGCTCCGTATTTTTTAATGAGTTCGAGTGGGTCGGGCGAATTACCGAGAGATTTCGACATTTTTCGACCCAATTTATCGCGTACAATACCTGTATAGTAAACATTGCGGAAAGGCAATTCATCCATGTATTCATAGCCTGCAATAACCATTCGGGCAACCCAGAAAAACATTATTTCAGGCGCCGTAACCAAGTCGTTTGTCGGATAGTAATATTGAATTTCTTTATTTCCAGGCTGTGTCAAACCATTAAAGACAGAAATGGGCCATAACCAGCTGGAAAACCACGTATCCATAACATCTTCGTCTTGCTGTATGTCATTTTCCGAGAGCTGTTTTCCTGTTTTGTCTTCAATTAGGGATAAGGCCTCTTTAGCGGTTTTAGCTACCACAAAATCATCGTCATCCTCACCATAATACCAGGCTGGAATACGATGACCCCACCACAATTGTCGCGAAATACACCAATCTTTGATATTTTCCATCCAGTGGCGATACGTATTTTTCATATTGTCTGGATAGAATTTAATATCACCATTCATGACATGTTCGAGTGCCGGTTCAGATAATTGCTTCATATCTACAAACCACTGCAGCGAGAGTCGTGGTTCAATAACGGCGTCTGTACGTTCTGAAAAACCTAATTTATTGATATGGTCTTCCACTTTAATAAGGTAACCTTTATCCTCCAGTTCGTTGGCTATAGCTTTTCTTGCTTCGAAGCGATCTCTGCCCTCGTAGTGGAGTCCTTTAGCATTGAGCGATCCGTCTGCATTTAGAATGTCAATACTTTCTAAATTGTGTCGCTGTCCGAGTTCATAGTCGTTGACATCATGAGCAGGGGTGATCTTTAAACATCCCGTACCGAATTCCATGTCGACGTATTCATCTTGAATAATTGGGATTTCGCGATCAGCAATAGGAACGACAGCATGTCCTCCCACGAGGTGAGCGTATCGTGCATCATTAGGGTTGACGCAGATCGCACTGTCTCCTAATATCGTTTCAGGTCGCGTAGTGGCAATCGTTAACCATTCGTCTTCACTTCCTTCGATTTTATAGCGCACGTGAAAGAGCTTTGAATTGACCTCTTTGTGGATCACTTCTTCATCGGAAAGGGCAGTTTTAGCCGCAGGATCCCAGTTGATCATGCGAACGCCACGGTAGATTTTATCTTTTTTGAATAGATCGATAAATACATCTACAACGGATTCTGCATACTCGGGATCCATGGTGAAGCTGGTACGTTCCCAATCGCAAGAAGCACCGAGTTTCTTGAGTTGATCGAGAATGATGCCGCCGTGTTTTTCCTTCCATTCCCACGCGTGTTTCATGAAGTCATCGCGCGAAAGATCTGACTTTTTAATGCCTTCATCGCGTAGTTTGTTAACTACCTTCGCTTCTGTAGCAATCGAAGCATGGTCCGTTCCCGGAACCCAACACGCATTTTTACCTTGCATGCGGGCGCGGCGTACGAGCACATCTTGAATGGTATTGTTCAACATGTGTCCCATGTGAAGCACACCTGTGACGTTTGGAGGGGGAATGACAACCGTATATGGTTCTCTGTCATCCGGTTCACTATGAAAATAGTTTTGCTTTTGCCAGTGATCATACCACTTTTCCTCCGCCTTTCCAGGCTCGTATTTTTTTGGAATCTCCATGCTTCTTATTCTTTGCAACAAAGATAATGATTGTTTAGAATGGAGTTTCTGGAAATGCCGAAAAGTTGCTTTCTAATTGAGCACTATTACATTTAATCTTTTTTGACCACGGGTTGAAACCCGTGGCAAAAGAAACCCGTGGCAAAAGAAACTCGTGGCAAAAGAAACTCGTGGCAAAAGAAACTCGTGGCAAAAGAAACTCGTGGCAAAAGAAACTCGTGATACGAAAGAACCTAAAAATCTATTAAATCAATCAATATTGGGTTTCTTCATTTAAATAAATGGGTTCTATGTCATTTTAAGTAGCGTTAATTACGTTCATAATTCCCGTCTTTATTCATCATCATCTCCGAAATCCTCGGCTGCTGATTTCCCTTCTGCCCGGTATAAAGCTATGAACTGCATCCCATTTTCAGTTGCTTCCCATACAGAGGCTTCTTCCAAAAAATCATCAGAGAAGTGCTCGCATTCTTCAAAGTCTACAGGGAAATTATCCAAATTGGCTGGCATCACGATACGTTTGCCTACGGGAACGCGAATTAATAATGAAGCGAATTGGCCTCTGATTTTATCTTCTGTTGGAAACGTATAACTGGCAGGAATGAACAATTTATCGCCACTGAACTTTGAGGTATATGCGATATGCTCGGCAAATGATCTCGCTTTTTTGATTGTGGCGCCATTACTTCTTTTTATAACGGATACTTTGATGTTTTGAATCGAACGATCGCGCTTAATCCTGATCAACGGAAAACCGACCGTTACTGAATACCTGTCAATTGCAACATAATCGTTGTGTCGAAAATCAATGGTCTGATCACTCCACAAAGGATCTTTCATTTTTACAAACAATGTATCACGCTTCATGACGTTTTGCTGCTCTACTTGATCTTCGTACGTATAGTCGTTCTTAAATTCCAGGCCTGTTTCAACACCGACAAATGCCAGGGTAGAGATCGCTACGATCCAAATAACTAGTCCTGTGATGAAGCTCGTTTTAACCTTTCCTTTTAAATGGAATAATAATCTGATTCCTAATATAGTGAGAAATATTAAAGGAAGAAGAATGGCCAGGAAAAGCGCCCAGAAACCTATTGTTTCTGATCCTTCAGGAAAAACTAGAGTTGTTAAAGAATAAAGATTACTGGCCATATCCCCATCGACGATCATGAAAGTACCAAGACTACCAAAATGAACCAGAAGGATAACTACCAATAATATGATGCCAAGGATCATCATTCCAAATCCGATCAAGCGACCGAGTATGTTTAGTACTTTGGCAAATGCAGAACTTCCTTTTTTCGCGGCATTTCGAACAGATTTCGATGCATTGGATACTCCGCTTTTCGCTTCGTCTTTAAAGTTGTGGACATAGTTTTTGATGTTATCTACATTTACGGGTTGACCACGCATTTGTAATTTTTGTGCTGTTGTTTCTGCCGAGGGTATTACGATCCAAAGTATAATATAGAGCAAGACACCAGAACCACCAAGGACGAACATCAGTACGAAGATTACGCGAATGATCACGGGATCGATTCCTAGGTAATGCGCTAAACCGGCTGCAACTCCGCCAATAACAGCTTCATCTTCGTCCCTGTAAAACCTTTTTTCAGCTGTATAAACGTGTTGTGATTCCTGGTTTTCTTGGGTGGAGTCATCACTGGTTTCGTCATCGATCTTGTACTGACTGGGGTTGCCCATAATATTGATGATCTCTTCCACATCTTCTGCTGTAATGACTTCTTTGTGTTTATCGATGCGATCGTGAAAGAGTTCGGCGATGCGCGCTTCGATATCTTGAATGATTTCTGTAACGCCTTCTTGGTCAGAAAGAATGGATTCGATTTCTTCCAGGTATAGTTGCAGCGATTGATATGCTTGTTCTTCAATGTTAAATACAAGCCCTGAAATGTTTATTGAGATCGTCTTTTTCATGATTTCGCGTTTTTGGTGATTTGCACAACGGCCGAGTGTAAAACCGTCCATGTTGCTTCTAATTCTTTTCTAAATAGCTCTCCTTCTTGGGTGAGTGTGTAATACTTTCGGGGAGGTCCTGAGGAAGATTCAACCCAGCGGTATTCGAGATATTTTGCATTCTTTAACCGCGTCAGTAATGGGTATAGTGTTCCTTCGACAACGATCAGTTCAGCATTTTTGAGTGCTGCAATGATCTCGGAAGGGTAGTGCTCCTGTTGGGCGAGTATAGACAAGATGCAATACTCCAGGATGCCTTTTCGCATTTGCGCTTTTGTATTTTCGATTTTCATGTTAGTACATTATGAAGGGCAAATATATGTAAATTATAGTACTATGCAATACATGCTACTATTTTAGTTTGTTTACAATAAGGATGAAACAGTAAATGGACGCCCATATACCTCTGATGATCCGCTGTAATAAAAGCGTTATTATGGGTAAAGTACTTTGGAAAGTCTTGATGTTTCTTTTTTTTAAACCATCAGAAAGTGCTACTTTCGTGAAAAAATTAAATGTATGAATAAGAAAGTTTATATAGTAGGTATTATCGCGGCTTCACTCTTTATGAGCTGTGGTGAAAATAAAGAAAAGGAAGGTGGTCAGAAGGAGGATCATAAGGAACAACACGAGGATCATAAAGAAGGTGATAGTCACGACCATGCTGATAAGGAAAACGATGAAGAAGCATCGGATAAGGTCGCTTTTGGACCTAAAGAAGTGGACACTGCTGCAGCAATCTCTACAGCTGAGTTGATAGAGCAGTTTGAGGGAAAAACTGAAATGGAAGCGACTTTTAAAGGAGAAATCAATGAAGTTTGCTCAAAAATGGGTTGTTGGGTAAATATTAAAAATGATGCTGGAGAACCTTTTATGGTTCGATTTAAGGATCATTTTACCATACCTACTGAAACGAAAACAGGTTCTATGGCTTATCTTACGGGTACAGCGATCCAGGACACTGTGTCGGTTGATGACCAACGTCACTATCTAGAGGATGGAGAAGCGCCTCAAGAGGAAATTGATGCGATTACGGAACCGAAGTACACGATGACGTTTATTGCTGAAGGAATTCGTTTGGACAAATAGGTTAAAATATAGCATCTATAAAAAAAGGGCGAATATCACATTCGCCCTTTTTTTATTATTGATAAGCAGATCGCTTAATAGTCATATTTGCCACTATCGATCACGCGTTGCGCAATCTTCTGGCGTGCTTCTTTCACGTTGAATCCATCAATTTTCGTGAATCTTTTGAGCCCCATCAGCATCATTCGAGCTTCATCGCCTCCAGCAAAAGAATTGATGGCATCTTTACCTGCCTTATTCATTTTGTCTGCAGTATCGTAAAAATAAGTTTTGGCAATTGCGATTTCGTTCTCGCACGCCTCTTCACCTTTTTGAGCGATCAATTTCTCGACGCGCAATAATACAGATTCTGCCTGATAAGTCCAGATCGAGAGGTCAGCAATATTCATCAGTACTTCTTGTTCTTTCGCTAATGTTTCCATTAGTTTCTGTACTGCAGATCCAGCAACCATTAAAATCGTCTTTTTGAATCCTGTCAGTGCCTTATGTTCTGAAGCAAATATACCTTCGTTGTCGTCGTCCATATCTGGAATACTCATCAATTCATCTGAAATTTTCTGAGCAGGTCCCATTAAGTCCAATTCACCTTTCATTCCGCGTTTCAATACCATGTCAACTGTTAACATGCGGTTGATCTCATTGGTACCCTCGAAAATGCGGTTAATACGTGCATCTCTATAAGCACGTTCTACAGGAGACTCAGCAGAATATCCCATTCCTCCATAAATCTGAACCGCTTCATCTACCACATAATCTAAGGCTTCCGAACCTGCGACTTTTAACATGGCACATTCTGGAGCGAACTCTTCAATACCTTTTAATGTCGCCTCTGCCTTCGACATGCCGTCATCAATGAGCGATTGAATAGCATCATCAATGTTTTGTCCTGCGCGGTAGGTAGCAGATTCTAAAACATAAGATTGAATTACTTGTTCAGCGATCTTGTGACGGATAGCACCGTATTTTGAGATCGGACGACCAAATTGTTCTCTTTCATTCGCATATTTCACGGAGTGTGTAACAGCATCTTTTGCACCTCCCAGAACACCTGCTGCTAATTTAATACGACCGATATTCAAAATGTTTAAGGCGATTTTAAAGCCGTTCCCGCGCTCTGAAAGCATGTTCTCTGCGGGTACTTTGACGTCGTTAAAGAATACCTGGCGCGTAGAAGAACCTTTAATACCCATTTTCTGTTCTTCGGGGTTCAAAGAAATACCTTCACTATCCGCTTCAACCATAAATGCTGTGAGGTTCTTATCATCTCCGATCTTAGCAAATACCGTATATAAATCCGCGAATCCACCATTCGTAATCCACATTTTCTGACCATTGAGAATATAATGCTTCTCGTCATCCGTGAGCTCAGCTTTTGTCTTACCTGAGTTCGCATCGGAACCACTTGACGGCTCCGTCAAACAGTAAGACGCTTTCATTTCTCCTGAAGCTAACTTTGGAATCCATTTTTTCTTCTGCTCCTCTGTTCCGTAATACAAGAGTGGAAGTGTTCCAATTCCCGTATGCGCTCCATAGGCAACAGAAAATGAATAACCTTTTCCTAATTTCTCAGTGGCCAATAGTGAGGTCTTAAAATCTACTCCCATTCCTCCTAAATCTTCAGGAACAGACATTCCGAGCATACCTAGCTCTCCTGCCTTATCGAGAATTGAAGGCATAAGTCCTTCCTCCATAGAATCAATTCGATCCAAGTGAGGGACCACTTCTTTTTCGATAAAATCATCACACATTGAAGCAATCATTTTTTGCTCCTCGTTCCATTCCTCGGGAATGAAAATGTTTTCGGGCTTGGTATCGCGGATGATGTATTCACCACCTTTGATTGCCCGTTCTTTTGTACTCGTTTTAGACATGATTTATATGTTTTTTTTATTCGTTTCCAGTTAGATGAGTAAATATACTTTAATTCTTTTTACTATGCAAGCATATTATTTAAGTTTTTGAAAAAAAATTGATATCGTCAATCGTGAAGGTTTTCGTTGATATAGTCTTGAGGGTAGGATCGTAGGTTGATTATTTGTAGCGCTACCTGCTACACCATTTTTTAGAAAAGAGCGATGATCAACAGTCTGTTTAGATTTGTAATAGGACGAGAATTAGTTCATTACTTATACCTCCCCCAAAGAAGTCGTTTCAAATCATTGCGCTCATCGATATCGAATCATTATCTTTGAAAAAAAGTAAAAGCGTGAAAGTTTTTCAAGGATTCGATGAATTGACTAAAATTCCACACCCAGTGCTGACTATTGGCACTTTTGATGGAGTTCATTTGGGGCATCAAAAAATCATTCGCCAATTGAATGAAGTAGCCGAAGCAGTCGGTGGGGAGTCGGTGCTTTTTACCTTTTATCCGCATCCGCGCATGGTGCTTTTCCCGGATTCACATAACCTCAAGCTCATTCAAACGCAGGTAGAAAAAATTGACAAGTTGAACAGAATGGGCTTACAAAATGTCGTTGTGCATCCGTTCACGAAGGAATTTTCTCGATTATCAGCTACGGCATTTGTGCGCGATTACCTGGTGAATAAGTTGAAGGTGAAAACGGTTGTTATTGGTTATGATCATCAATTCGGAAAGAATCGTGAAGGGACATTGGAATTACTGCAAGAACTCAGCCCAGTGTATGAATTTGATGTGATAGAAATTGGTCCTGAGGATATTGATGAGGTCAATGTGAGTTCAACGAAAATCCGCAATGCTTTAAAGGAGGGCGATATCGAACGCGCCAACAATTACCTGGGAGAACCTTTTGAATTGAGTGGTCGCGTAATTCATGGTCGCAAAGTTGGTAAAACAATTGGTTTTCCAACGGCTAACATAGCTATAGAGAATGAAACGAAAATCATCCCCAAACAGGGAGTGTATGCGGTTACAGTCACGAGTAATGAAAAAAAATATACGGGGATACTCAATATCGGTACACGACCGACCGTTGATGATAGCACTGAGCCCTCAATAGAGGTGCATATTTTAGATTTTGACCAAGAGATATACGACGAGCAACTCACGCTGCAATTAAAATGGCGCGTTCGTGATGAACATAAATTTGAGAATAAAGATGCACTTCAACAGCAAATATCGAAAGACGAGCAGTTGGTTCGTGATTGGATGGATGATATTAATGGTTAGTTCGGCTTGGTGTCAATCACCTGCTGACTCTCTGAATTATTATTCCTGGAAGGTGAGTCAAACCGCCGATCCAGACACTATTTTTGCCATTGATTTTACCCGTGAGCGCTTGAAATCGTTACCTGATGAACTTCAACAGTACAAGAATCTACGGGGGCTCAAACTCAACAAGAATAAGCTCGAAGAATTACCGGATTATTTCAAAAAATTTGATCAACTCACTCACCTTTATCTCAGTAAAAACGAGTTGAATCATTTTCCACATCAGTTATTTTACCTCGATCAACTGGAAGTGCTGGATATTAGTCGCAATGAGGTGAGTAGCATTCCCGCCGGAATTAAGGCTTTGCGAAACCTCAGGTATTTAGATATTTGGGACAATCGGTTGACAAGGATTGATCCTGATTTTGCAGAATTGCAGCAATTAGCGTTTATTGATTTTAGAGGAACCACCTTTTCACCTTCTTTTGTTGAGAAATGGGTAAAAGCATTTCCTGAAGCCACGGTTGAATTTGATAAACCGTGCAAATGCCTCGAGTAATACGATTGATCATTGCGATGATTGTACAACCATGAAAGCAACATTACTATTAGTTGTTTTACCCTTTTATTATGTGTGGTATAGCTTATTATTCCTATCGTGGATACCTGTATCTGCTGACAGCATATTCAAAGCTCACATCATTGAAGCTCCTGTTATAATTCGTCAATGAAATACTATAGTAAAAAGCAAGAAGTCCTCTAGCTACTTATTCTGAAATACAAGATGAAATTGGTTTTATAAGCTTCGGATCTTCAAAGGTATAAGTCATCCAGGTGTTTCAGTTGATCAATAATTTGTATCTTTCACTTATGAGATACATGTTACTGTTTCTGATACTCCTTGTTTTTGGATGCTCTATTGAAAAACGCATACACCGTCCGGGGTTTCATTTTAAAAAACACGTTATAAATGATCATTCAAAAAAGGAAAATAGCACTACCAAGCTAGAGATCAGAAAAGGCTCCTGTTTAACAGGAAATGGTAATCACAAACCAATGACTTCTCATGAACAGCTAAAAGCTACGGATCAATCACAGAAAAAAGCCTTTTTAGAAAATGGAACCAAGGAAAAAGCTAAACCCTCTACTTCTTCTGTGATTACCGAGGAAAAGCGTTTAAATTCAAATCAGAAAAATGTTGTTGTCATTCCGAGGCCAACTGGCAACAAAATAGAATTCAACGCCACATGGAATGAACCGGATGAAGCATCTAGCGGTTTATCAACAATTGCTAACGCTCTTGCAGTTATTAGTTTTGTATTTGCGCTAATTATGGTTTTATCCATCGCATTAGCCTTTTTTATGTCGATTTCATTGATATTGCCATTGATTCCAGCTCTTCTTGCTTTTTTTGCAAGTGTATTATCATTGCTTGCAGATCTCATAACTAAAAGTGAAAAATACAAACGCCCTCTTGCGTTAATCGGTCTCTTTTCCGCTATTATCTTCTTTGTCTTTTTTATTTTAGTACTCGCTGGTGTCATCTTGGTATAGCTCTGCAATTCTATTGAACGAGAAAGCTTCTTTTCGACAATATTGTTTAGATTTGTTAGTAAAAAATAATTCAATGTACGGAAAAATAAAAGATCATTTACAGCAAGAATTGAAATCCATTCGTGAGGATGGTGTATTTAAGCAGGAACGTGTCATCACTACACCTCAAGGAGCGGAAGTGCACGTTAAAACAGGCGAAGATGTGGTGATTATGTGTGCCAACAATTACCTCGGTTTATCTTCGCATCCCGATGTGATCAAGGCATCAAAAGATGCATTGGACACACATGGTTTTGGAATGTCATCTGTTCGTTTCATCTGTGGTACACAAGATATTCATAAAGAGCTGGAGCGCAAAATTTCGGAGTTCTACAGTAAAGAAGATACGATTTTATACGCGGCGGCTTTTGATGCAAATGGTGGATTGTTTGAGCCTTTATTTACGAAGGAAGACGCAATTATTTCGGACGAATTAAATCACGCCTCTATTATCGATGGTATTCGACTTTGTAAAGCACAGCGCTATCGTTACAAACATAGCGATATGAGCGATTTAGAAGATCAACTTAAAAAAGCACAAGATCAGCGACACCGCATCATCGTTACAGACGGGGTATTCTCCATGGACGGTGATATTGCTAAAATGGATGAGATTTGTGATCTGGCAGATAAATACGATGCACTTGTCATGACCGACGAATGCCATTCGGCTGGATTTATTGGGAAAACAGGACGTGGAGTGCCTGAATACCACAATGTAATGGATCGCGTGGATATCATTACCGGAACTTTAGGTAAGGCGCTCGGTGGTGCTATGGGCGGTTACACTACGGCTAAGAAAGAGGTTATCGAAATGTTGCGTCAGCGCTCGCGGCCTTATCTATTTTCAAATTCATTGGCTCCTTCTATCGTCGGCGCGGCGATTAAGGTATTTGATATTCTGAGTACGACCACAGAATTGCGCGATCAGTTGGAAGAGAATACGCGTTATTTCAAAAAAGCTATTGTAGATGCAGGATTTGAAATCGTTGAAGGTGACTCCCCGATTATTCCTATAATGCTCCATGACGCTGCATTATCACAAGAGTTTGCAGACAAATTACTTGATGAAGGGGTTTATGCAATTGGATTCTTTTATCCCGTTGTTCCGAAAGGAAAGGCTCGAATTCGAACGCAGCTCTCAGCGGCACATACAAAAGCACATTTGGATCAAGCGATCAATGCATTTATCAAGGTGGGTAAAGAGTTGAAGGTCATTGATTAATGTATGACTTACTTACAGGGGAATGAATGACGTTTCCCTGTTTTTTTAATCCAGTGTTATGAACAGAAGAACGATAAAAACGGTAATTATTATCGGTGTACTTTCGATTGCAAGTATTTTACTCGTTCAGTTTTTTTGGATCAAGCGTACTATTCGTGCCCAGCAAGATGCAGTGATCCTTCAAGAGCGACAGGATAGTTTAAATCTGAGGCAGTTTGAGGAGCAAGTCCGTGTGGCACTGCGCAATACTGTGGAGGAAATCAGTACTCATCACGCCGATAGCTCCGATTTGTACGGTGCTGTAAAGCAAAAGAGTACCAATTATTTTCTGGTAGATATCAATGAAAACCTTCATCCTTATTACCTGGAACAACTACTGAAGCGAACCTTTTACGACCATAATATTACCCAAAACTTTCAGTACGGAATATACGACTGTTACAACGACAGCATCGTTTATGGTAACCTTATTAAATTCACCAGAGATTCGCTATATGCTCCGATTTCAGATTCTGCAGCTGGAATTACTTCCCCTAAATTGGCCTGGAAAAAAGATGGACATTACTTTACCGTATTTTTTCCTAATCTCAATGCGCAACCTTCTGAAGAACTGATTGCAGAAAGTTCGCCCTGGATTTATGTCGGGATTATCGTAATTGTTTTATTAATTTTCTTTGCTTTTTCGGTCACCGTTATTTTACGTCAAAAGCGCATTTCAGAGGTCAAGACGGATTTTATTAATAATATGACGCACGAGCTGAAAACCCCCATTTCTACAATTAGTTTATCCAGTGAGCGTTTGTTAAAGAATGATTTTTCTAATGATCCCGAACGACTGCAGCGCTACGCTCATATCATCTATAAAGAAAATAAACGGCTTGAAAATCAGGTAGAACGCGTGTTGAATATTGCACGCCTGGATAAAGATGAGCTGTCTTTAGAAAAAGAAATTGTTCAATTGCATGAACTCATTGAAGAAGCAGCAGACAGTTTTCGATTTAATCAAATGGAAAAAGGTGGTGCAATAACACTCAATTTACAAGCTGAAAATGATCGTGCTGCCGTCGATGTAGTACACATTACGAACATCTTATTTAATCTCATTGATAACGGCGTTAAATACTCTGAGCAGGACCTAAAGATTGAAATTGCTACCAACAACAATAAAAATGGAATTCAAATAGCGGTGAGCGATCACGGGGTGGGCATTGCGAAAGAGAATCAAAAGCACATTTTCGAAAAGTTTTATCGTGTTCCTACTGGTAATTTACACGATGTGAAGGGTTTTGGCTTGGGATTGTACTACGTTAAGGTCGTTATTGAACAACACAATGGCACGATTCATGTGAATAGTAAACCAGGCGATGGAAGTACATTTGTTATTTGGCTTCCACAAAAAAAGAATTGATATGAAACCAAAAATACTACTCGTTGAAGACGATACCAGTTTGGGGTTTGTAGTAGCGGATCAACTACAGAGTGAAGGGTACGCTGTGACTTTATGTTCTAATGGTGCAGAAGGTTTTAAGCGCTTCAATGAAGAAAATTACCATTTGTGCATTTTTGATGTGATGATGCCTAAGAAGGATGGTATTACACTGGCAAAAGATGTTCGATCACTGAATACAGCTATACCAATCTTGTTTCTGACGGCTAAATCGTTGACAGAAGACAAGGTAGCTGGATTTGATGCAGGAGCGGATGATTATTTGACCAAACCATTTAGTTCTGAAGAATTAAGTGTGCGCGTTAAGGCTTTGTTGAAAAGGGTAGATATACACGATGATGAGAAAGATCAGCAGGCTGTGGCGATCGGTGATTACACGTATGATCTTCGCAATTATCTATTAACAGGGCCTGATTTCGAAAAGAAATTGACCAAAAAAGAGGCTCAGATATTAAAAATGTTGAGCGAGTATAAAAACCGTGTACTTCCCAGAGAGGTTGTGCTCAACGGCGTTTGGGGACAAGATGATTATTTCGTGGGACGCAGCCTGGATGTTTTTATAACTAAGCTGAGAAAGTACCTGTCACATGATGAGCAGGTCGAAATTGAAAATATTCACGGCATCGGATTTAAATTGATTGTACCGGAATAAGTACTGTCACGAACTCCGCTTTAAGGTCTTTCTAGCGATGTGATCTCTGTGTATCCCGTTAACTTGCCTCTTTTATTGTAGGATTCAGAGCGAATGACACCAAACCCAGGTAGAAACCATTCTTTTCCTGTAGATTCAATAGTTAAAATTTTGTTTTTAACGGTTGTTTTTTGTTCCAGCACCACACAATCAAAATTTCCCACTTCGGTTTCAATATTCTCTTCGTCTACAATCTTGCGTTCTTCAACGATCGTTTCGATGTTCATGAGCGTCATACCACCTGACCCTGCTTTAACTGTCACGCGTGCATCAGGTAGCGTCGTGCCTACCTGCGCCTTTGTGGGGTACTGGATTTCTGAAGCATCTACTTCGACGTCCATATCTTCGAGACCCTCATACGTTTCTGGCGAAGTGAATTGTTCCATACTCATGTTTAACACGCCATCTTTACAGCGTATTTCAGTTGTTGATGCTGTAAGTGAATTACCTTTTTTATCGAAAACTTCGAGTGCAATCTTCCAGAAATACCCGTCCTCTTGTTGACCTGCTTCTAAAATTTCGAAGTGATTCTTTCCTTGAGCTTTTCCGCGTTTGTTGTAATCGGTGACCTCCCATTTTAATCCAGGTTGGAGCATTGTAGCTTGTTTACAAGGCTGTGAGAACACTAATGTATTTAAATAGAGCAACGATAATGTGAAAAATAGATACTTCATGTTTGTTATTTAAATAACACCAACCTGTTAGTCAGTGATGTATGAGCAAGTAAAAATAGTTAAAACGGTCAATGTTTCAAAAAATACAGCATAAACAAAGTTGTCAAGGTATATTTTTCGTGATTTCCACGATATCTGTATGGAACTTTGAGGATAATTATTATATCTTTGCGGGTCGTTAGGCTCTTTTTCGTCGCTTTTCGAATATGTCTTTGAAAGAGGTCACTTGAAGGGGGATGATTTGAGTTGTTTTATGGCGCTTTGGATACCTTGAAAATGATTGATAAAAGGTGTCTATTTCGTCACACAAAATGGCTCCGTGGCGCAACTGAATACTTTTGGTATTTAGTCGCTCCACTTCGCAAAATGGCTCCGTGGCGCAACTGAATAGCGCATCAGATTTCGGCTCTGAGGGTTGCAGGTTTGAATCCTGCCGGGGTCACAAAGAATGGAAAAGCTCAACGCTCAGCGTTGGGCTTTTTTTATACGCTTTATTTCGCAGTCTGAAAACGGGTCAAGTGCAAAAGTTGGGGACTAAGCATAAAGCTTAGTTAATCTCAACAAAAAGTATTAATCCTTAAATCTCTCCCCAACTTCTGAGACTGATCTCTAATTAATGCGACAGAACCATATGTGCGAACAATATCGGGTTGGGGCTTAATTGAATTCTAGAGTATATCTAAAGTGCTGATTTCGAATGATACAAATTTGACTGATAGTTCTGCTGTCTTTTTAGAGATGTTGATTAGATAATTAATTATATTTACAACAATAGTCTCAAGGAGGTTAACCTAATAATCGTAAAATAAATTTAAAGCGAAATATTGAAGAGCAAAATTAATTATATAATTGCGAGCTTAATACTTGCTTCATGTAGTGGAAAAAAAGATATTGAAACAAATCCACCTCCGTTAAATCACCAATATCAAACTGTTGAGGCCAACCCTGAAAATGGATACATTGTCAATAGCGTTACTGGGGACACTATTAATCCAATTGTTCTTGAAAGTGGTGATACAGTTCGAACAGGTGTTCCAATAGATACTAAAGGGAAAATAATTGATATGGATAGTTGTACGCAAGCCAAAACTATTCCTGTGAAACATCCTGATAGTAGTTTTAATGCCAATCCCAATGTAAAATACGTTCCGGATAATCTAAAGGTTAGATTTGTAAACCATGACTCACTCAACAAATTTTCAGTCCAGAAAATTAACGATTTACCTTCCGATAATTCGCAAAGTGTTCTTTCGCACTATATTCTCAACTCAACCGGTGATACTGTTCTAACAGGCTTACCTCAACCTGTGAAAGGAAAAGTAGTAAAAGTTAAACAACCTCGAGCTACATCAGCGCTTCCTCCAGAGTTTAAAGACGCTGCGATTGCTAATATCCAGTATTTAGATGTGGATCATGGTATGTCATCCTCATATGTTATTTCAAGTGCTCAGGATAGAGACGGAAATCTTTGGTTTGGCACGAACGGAGGTGGAGTAGGTAAATATGATGGAAATGTTTTTATGCATTTCACCATAGATAATGGATTGATTAATAGTATTGTAAGGACTATTTTGGAAGATACGAGAGGAAACCTTTGGTTTGGAACTGACGGAGGGATAAGCATGTATGACGGTCGAAGTTTTACGAATTTCACCGAGAAACAAGGCCTAAGTAGCAATAAAATTAAATCAATTATAGAAGATAAGAATGGAAACATTTGGTTCGCTTCGCTTGGTGGGGGAGTGAGTAAATTTGACGGGGAGTGTTTGATCCATTTCACTAAGAAAGAAGGATTAAGCAGTAATGACATAAGGACGCTTAAGGAAGATAGGGATGGTAACTTATGGTTAGGAACAGCTCGCCAGGGAATAATTAAATATGATGGAAAATCCTTTACACACTTTACGGAGAAGGACGGTTTGAGTAATAATAAAGTGTGGTCTATTCTCGAGGATTCAAGAGGAGACCTTTGGTTCGGCACTTATGGTGGTGGAGTCAATAAATATGACGGAAAATCCTTTACACACATAACTGAAAAAGAAGGATTAAGTAGTAATACCATATGGTCGATTCATGAGGATTCGAGTGGAAATCTATGGTTCGGAACTCGTAATGGAGGAGTTAATAAGTATGATGGAAAATCCCTTACGCACTATACGGAGAGGGAAGGTCTAAGCAATAACTCAGTCTGGTCTATTTTAGAAGATAACTCGGGTAATCTTTGGTTCAGTACGAATGGTGGTGGGGTATCTAAATATGATAGTAGATCATTTAAGCATTATACGGTAGAGGAAGGATTAAGCAATAGTTTAGTAATGTCTGCTGGAGAGGATAAGATGGGAAACTTATGGTTTGGTACAATTGGAGGTGGAGTGAGTAAATATAATGGAAAATCTTTTTCACATTACACAAAAAATGAAGGTTTACCAAATAACGTAATCATGTCTATCATAGAAGATAAGGATGAAAATATTTGGCTCGCAACATATGGCGGAGGAGTATGTAAGTATGATGGAGAATCTTTAACTCACTTTACAGAGAAACAAGGTCTAAGCGACAATGCTGTCCTTTGTATTTTGGAGGACAAAGAAGGAAATATATGGTTTGGTACTAAAAGCCATGGAGTAAGTAAATATGATGGTAAATCATTCACGCATTACACTGTGGAAGAAGGTTTAAGTAGCAATTTTGTATGGTCGATTCTCGAGGATAAGACTGGAAATATTTGGTTCAGCACTATGGGCGGCGGAGTAACTAAGTATGACGGTAAGTCATTTGTGCATTACACTGAAAAAGAAGGGTTAAGTAATAATTTTGTTTATTCAATAATAGAAGATAAGAAGGGAAAACTTTGGTTTGGCACCAATGAGGGGATTACAAGATATGATGGCAAATCCTTTGTTTACTTTACAGAAAAGAATGGCTTAAGTGATAATGTTGTTTTTTCATTAATAGATGATAATGAAAATAACATCTGGGCAGGCACTGAAAATGGCCTTACGCTTTTTGATTTTGATGAATACGGGAGAGCTAGCACTCAAAACGAAGAAGAATTGAAGAAAGATTTAACTGATGACCATTTTTCGCTGTATAGATTCAAAAAACCAGATGGTCTTAAAGGTTTGGATTTTCAGGTGAATAGTGCCTTTCTTGATAGTGAAAGTCGGATGTGGTGGGGCAGTGGTAAAAGCTTGACATCCCTCGCTATGAAAAAATTTGAGGTCGCGCAAACTTCACCAGCAGTTTTTCTTAGACAGTTGGACATTGACGAACAATTTATCGATTATCGTAACTTGCCAGATAGTCTTGCAAATAGTATTAAAATGAAGGATGCGCAGGTATTCAATAATTATCCACTCAATTTAGAACTTCCTTATTATAAAAATCATCTCACATTCCATTTCTCAGCCATAGATTGGTTTGCTCCGTATAAAATTCAATACAGTTACATCATGGAAGGTTTAAATACAACCTGGAGTAATCCTACTAAAGAGCCTAAAGCTGATTACCGGAATCTTTCTTACGGTACATACACTTTTAAAGTAAGAGCCATTGGCGAAAGTGGAGATTGGAGTGAACCTTTTGAATATACATTTACCATTACCCCTCCATGGTGGCATACCTGGTGGGCACGTGGTCTCTATGTTCTCTTCGCTATTACTTTCATTTTTATACTGTTTAGATGGAGAACAGCAAAACTTAAAAAACGTCAAATTGAATTGGAGTTTGAAGTCGATAGCGCAACACATGAGATAAGAATGCAAAAAGAAGTGGTAGAAAAACAAAAAAAAGAAGTTGAAAATCAAAAAGGGATAATAGAAGAAACTCATAAAGAGATTACTGATTCGATTAGTTACGCGAGACGAATCCAGAATGCGATTTTACCACCTTATAAATTAATAAAACAGTATCTGCCTGAAAGCTTTATACTGTATAAGCCTAAAGATGTTGTAGCTGGTGATTTTTATTGGATGGAAAAAATGGAGGGGCGAATATTGATTGCCGCGGCAGACTGCACAGGACATGGAGTTCCTGGCGCTATGGTTAGTGTAGTTTGTAATAATGGGTTGAATAGAAGTGTCAGAGAATATGGGTTAACCGATCCGGGAGGAATATTGAACATGACAAGAGATATTATTGTTCAAGAATTTGAAAAAAGTGAAAATGATGTGAATGATGGCATGGATATAGCCCTTTGCAAGCTTGATTTCAAGTCTCCCTCTCAGACTGTTCTTCATTACGCAGGAGCACATAATCCACTCTGGATTATACGAAATAACGAAATATTGGAAACCAAGGCCAATAAACAACCTATAGGAAAGTTTCACAAACCTCAACCTTTCACTACACACACTTTTGAATTGCAAAAAGGAGATACTATCTATCTATTCTCGGATGGTTATGTGGATCAGTTCGGAGGAGAGAAAGGAAAGAAATTCAAAGCAACTAAATTTCGTAAGTTATTGCTCTCCGTCCAAAACAAACCGATGGAGGAACAACGGGTAATAATTGACGAGACTTTTGAAGCCTGGAAAGGGAATTTGGAACAGGTGGATGATGTATGCGTTATTGGGGTGAGAATTGAATGATCGTTCTATAACACAGCCTAAAAAGAACCCTACGGGTCACTCTTGCTTACCTTTATCCAAATTGTTAATTTGAACTATCAAGAAGATAATTATAGGAACTTTACTCGGATTTATTTTATGTGCAGGATCTTGGTTCATTACGGTTCTGTCGCATTAATCTCATCACGATTGAAAAATACCAGTTTTTAAGTGAAATCTAGCCATCAATGATAGGAATATCTTGAATGAAGATGATTCTTCAATATAACCTCTATCCCTGCTAAGGTTCGCTGAGTAGATTCGAACTTTGAATTCTACGCAATAGCGTTTCTTATAAAGAGCATCAAAATTAATGAAGTTCCTCAAAGTTCTCCAATAAGTTTAGCTACGTTGCTACCTTCGGTGGTGAACTATTTCCTGCCGGGGTCACAAAGAATGGAAAAGCTCAACGCTCAGCGTTGGGTTTTTTTATCCGTTCTATTTCGTAGTCTGAAAACTTGTTTTCAAGCGGAGAAAAAAAGATAGAATTTCATTTGTTGATTTCAGTTTTTTGGCGTATATAAAAAAGTTGTGGTGCATTTGAACCGAATTACATTTTTAGAAATACTTAAATTCTATGCTAACATCAATAGTAAATAAATAATGAATGATATTTAATTGAACTATGAGTATATCTCTTGATAATCCTTTATTTATAATTCCATTCTCGACTGGACTAGTATTTTTGCTTGTCGGATTGATAATGTTAAAATTTCCACCAAAAAAAATAAATGGGCTGTATGGATATAGAACTACGAGTTCAATGAAAAATCAAAAAAGGTGGGATTTTTCTCAAAAATTCTCAGCGATTGAATTGATTAAACTTGGATCAGTTTTAGCTTTAACTTCTATTATTGGTTTAATATACAATCCAGATGGTAATCTGGGAATGTTATTAGGGTTAGGATTAATGATATTCATGGTCGTGCTTTTAATTATACGAGTTGAAAAAGCAATTAAGAATAAATTTAAAAAAGAAGAATGACGACGCCACAACGTCACCTAAGCTTCAGCTCTTTAAGTGCATTCGTGGTAGCGCCTCGAAAGCTTAGCTGAGGACCGTTATGGATAGTGGCGATTTGATACCTAGAAACCGTTGCTACAATTGCGAGCAAAAGCATATGAAGTATCTAATTTTAACAGCTACAATAATTATTTCATTACTCTCCTTTTGGTTAGGTTGCCTTTATTTTGGACGAGTATTTCTAGATTACAACTCAGAAGGTAGATATTACTCAGTCGAAGAGGGTACAGTATATTTAGAACAGACTTGTGAAGTATTTGGAGTTCTAACAATAGTGGGAATAGTTATCAGTTCTCTTTTGGTGATATGCTCTTATAGGTACTTTAAAAAGCGTGAAAACAAATAATTTTTGTGTTGAAGAAGTTCATTGTTCGCATAATATGATGTGAGAGCGTTGTTTCGATTCTGAAATATCGATTATCAATAGTTTATAGTGTTATTAGGGGTTTAACTAATCGCACAGAGAAGCTAGTAAAACCACCATTTTTCGTTATAAAGTCACGAGGTCTACAATGGAATTCGATTTTCTTAATTCGCTTAGTGAGTAGCTTAAAACGCTTTTCAATACCAACTCAAGAGGTTCTTTCATCCCTTACTGAAGAGCTTTAAATAAATACGCAGAAGAAATTTATAGCTACGAGGATACTGAAATCGTTTGGGCTGCTAACAGCATCTTTTTTGTCTATAAAAGGACGTTTTAGTTGTCGTTTTTTTACTATATTTTAGTCTAATTTTATAAAATGACAATTACATGAGTGAATCATCAAAAGGAAAGTGTCCGTTCATGCACGGCGCTAATACAGAAAAAGAAGCTGATGTTATGGATTGGTGGCCCAAAGCCTTAAATCTTGATATTCTTCATCAGCACGATAGCAAAACAGATCCACTTGGAGAAGACTTTGACTACCAGGAAGAACTAAAAAAACTAGATGTTCAAGGATTAAAGAAAGATCTTCATCAATTAATTACCGATAGCCAAGATTGGTGGCCTGCCGATTGGGGACACTATGGAGGATTAATGATACGCATGGCATGGCATGCTGCCGGGACTTATAGAGTTACTGATGGCCGAGGTGGCGGTGGCACAGGAAATCAACGTTTTGCTCCTTTAAACTCATGGCCAGATAATGTGAATCTCGATAAAGCCAGGCGTTTGCTTTGGCCAATCAAAAAGAAATACGGAAATAAAGTGAGTTGGGCTGATCTCATTATTTTAGCAGGAAATATTGCCTATGAGAGCATGGGGCTAAAGACATATGGTTTTGCTTTTGGTCGGGAAGATATTTGGCATCCTGAAAAAGACACCTATTGGGGGGCTGAGAAAGATTGGTTAGCACCGAGCGATGAACGATATTCAAACGTTGAAAAACCAGATACAATGGAAAACCCGTTGGCCGCTGTACAGATGGGGTTGATCTACGTGAATCCTGAAGGTGTTAACGGAAAACCTGATCCTATTAAAACAGGTGAGCAAGTCCGAGAGACTTTTAAGCGTATGGCTATGAATGACGAGGAAACTGTAGCCTTAACTGCTGGAGGTCATACTGTAGGTAAAACTCATGGTATGGTCGAAGAAAGTAAGTTGGGACCTGAACCTGAAGCGGCTGACGTCGATGAACAAGGACTTGGTTGGAAAAACCCGCACAAATCAGGTAAAGGTCGTTATACGATGACTAGCGGATTGGAAGGTGCCTGGACGACAGATCCTACGGTTTGGGATAATGGTTATTTTGAAATGTTGTTTAATCATGAATGGGAGGTCGTCAAAAGTCCAGCAGGAGCGAATCAATACGAGCCAAAGGAGATCAAAGAAGAAGATATGCCGGTTGATGTGGAAGATCTTAAAACAAGACTCAATCCGATGATGACAGATGCGGATATGGCAATGAAGTTTGATCCAGTCTATAAAGAAATTTCCTTAAAGTTCAAGGATGACTTTGAAGCATTATCCGAAGCATTTGCAAAAGCTTGGTTTAAGCTTACTCATAGAGATATGGGACCTAAAGACCGATGGTTTGGTCCGGATATTCCCTCAGAAGACCTTGTTTGGCAAGATCCTATTCCAAAAGGGAAAAAGGAATACTCGATAAATGCTGTAAAAGAGAAGATAGGGTCGACAAACCTTAGCATTGGCGAAATGGTTGCTACTGCCTGGGATAGCGCCCGAACATTCAGAGGTTCTGATTTTCGGGGAGGTGCCAATGGTGCACGAATTCGTTTAGCTCCTCAAAAAGATTGGGAGGCAAATGAACCCGAACAGCTGTCTAAAGTACTTTCGGTACTTCGGCCTATCGCTGAGGAGTTTGGTATTAGCACTGCAGATACTATTGTGTTGGCAGGTAATGTTGGTATCGAAAAAGCAGCCAGGAATGCTGGATTTGATGTTGAAGTTCCGTTTTCTCCAGGGCGCGGTGATGCCTCACAAGAGATGACAGATGTTGAGTCTTTCGCATACCTCGAACCGATCAGTGATGCTTATCGTAACTTTATCAAAAAAGATTGCGATCAAAAACCGGAAGAGATGATGTTGGACCACACACAACTGCTAGGGCTTACAGGTCCGGAAATGACTGTTCTTGTTGGCGGAATGCGTGTGCTAGGTACGAATCATGGAGGAGTTAAACACGGTCAGTTTACAGATAATGTAGGTGCACTAACGAATGATTTCTTTGTCAACTTGACTGACATGAACTATTCATGGCGACCTGCGGATGAGCACACCTACAACATCATCGATCGAGAAAAGGATGTGAAGAAATGGACGGCAACTCGTGTTGATCTTGTTTTTGGCTCGAACTCTATTCTTCGTGCCTATTCAGAGCTATATGCACAAGATGATAGTAAAGAGAAATTCGTAAAGGATTTCGTAAAAGCATGGACAAAAGTGATGGATGCAGATCGATTTGATATAGACTAGCTACGCATAAGTTCAAAGAAAGCGAGTTGTTAGTTATAGCAACTCGCTTTTATTTTAAATTTAATTTATGTATCATCTTCGTATTCAACTACCTAAAATAAAAACACATCTAGCTTTTGGCAAGTTGTAACTTTTCTGCATGTCGGGTTCAGGATTATTGTTCATTCTATCTATTGCTTTTCCTAGTGCCCTTCCTGCGTTCTCGACTTTCTCGACTGTCACCACGGTTGACACACATGATCGCCTAAGCCCAATCATCATACAGGTCAAGCTAAACAGAATGAGTAACGTTACCTTAAAACGGATACAGATCCTGTAATAATATTCGATTTGGTATTATCTAATTTGTACTTGATTTTCCAGTTGTAAGTTCCATCTGGAACCATTTTTCCATTATGCGTACCATCCCATGCATCTAAGGAGTTATTTGTAGTCCATATTAACTGCCCCCATCTATTGTAAATTGAGATGGACTCAACGGTATTGTTAATATCTGACACTCTAAATACATCATTGTCACCGCTCCCATCAGGTGTAAAAGCATTAGGGACGTAAATAAATGCGGAACTTTCTACATTTACCAATTCATAGCGTTTATAATGACAACCATTCTTATCAATAACATTCAGTTCAGCTCGAACACTCGTTGCGCTAGCTGGGAGGTATTCTACTTTATCAACATTTTCGTAGGTTGAGCCATTTATTGTCCATGTATTTTGATAATCGGTCTGTGATGTTTCTAAATCAAAACTGATTTGATCATCATATTCTGGATGGATGGGGCTAGATGAAATGTTAAAATCGAAATTAGGAAATATTTCTACCGATGCAATGTTTGGTAACGTATAATTACAACTGGCATTACTTGTTGCTGTTAAGTTAACGGTATAGTTTCCGGGAGTGGAATACGTATGTTCTAAATTCATAGATGTACTCGTGTTTCCATCTCCCAATTCCCATTGTACTGATGAAAACTGATCAGGGTTGTCGGGAGTTATTTTTAACAATAGTTCACCACAACCACTAGTATCCAGGAGGTTTTGGTTAAATGCTATTTCGTCGACTATAACGTCTATTGTATCTGTTTGAACTGTACAAGCACCAACCTGTCTTTCAAGCCAGTAAGTTCCAGGCTCGTTGGTGGTTAGTACGGAGTCAGTGCTTCCGTCTGACCAAAGGTAGTTTTCGGATGTGTTCGATTGAATGTCCCCATCAATTTGAACATGATCACCAGCGCAAATAGTAGTGTCGTTTCCTAAGTCTAATGGCGGCTGACTTAATTGTGTGGGGTTATAGTACCATGGTAGACCATAGACTGTATTTACAGCTCCTAAGTTTACTGCATTTTCCACATAACCACATCCTGTACCAGTCACACTAGGATTATTGATGACTCCAAGGAAATTCGACCCCGAAGGAAAAACATTGTAGTTAACATAAATTTTATCGTCTGGTGCAATTTGTAGAGCCCCTGCTTCTCCACTTGGCGTAAGATCACCAATTTCTGTTCGTGTTGTTGAAATGTTTCCTGCGGTTAAGTCGTATTGATGTATTTTTCCGTTTCCAAGACTTCCAACGTATAGCACATTTCCGTCACGAGAGAATTCTGCTCCATTACCCCGGGTTGACGCATCTGAATGGATCATATTAATATTTGATGCAGTTCCATTACTGTTATTGAAATCAAAAAGGAGTATGGTGCCAGAAAACAATGGTTTGGTCATCACAAATTGATTGCTTTGTGGTCTAGGTTTTAATGTGCCTTTTGCATGGTCTGAGTTATTAAAAACAACACCAATGTTGCTTGTTACAGGAGTGGTGTTAATTCCACTGTTCGTTAATTTAAAAGCGTTGAGTACTGGGTTTGTTTGATCACCATGTGTTAATATCCAGGTATCTTCGCAGTTACTGTGAGGAGAGGCACTTATCCATTCGCCAGAGTTACCTTTTAATAAAATGTTTTTGTTCGAGGTTATAACATCCCCAAGTCCTCCATTTAGTGATAGGTCTACTTCAGAATAGAAGGTGCCTATTGTGGTATTTGGGATATTGGAATGAGAACTGTTATAAATGATGTAGTACCTGTCTGTTGTATTTGGTTTTGCTAGAGCGATACACTGAGAGCTTGTACTACCATTCAAACCTGTTCCATTAGGCATAAGGTTATGATTTGAATCCCAAACTTTAACACCATTTGTATAGAAGAGTAAATTCCCATTTGCATCTGTCATTGTGTAGCACGATTCAGTTGTTTCTATCGCGCTTCCAATCGGAACAGGACTTCCTGAGGTGAAATCAAGCCCGGTATTATCTCCAAAATGCCAAAGGTCATGTTGTTGGGCGTTGATTCCAAAGGTTAAAATTAAAAAGAAAAGTAATGTTTTTGAGTTCATAAAAGGGTAATTATCTTTTTCAATAAAGACTGACTTAATGAGTTTGAGGTTGTCCGGAAATCAGCTTATTGATTGAAATGTTGCTTTTAATTGATGATGTGTTTGAAATGGGTGTAGAGCTGTATAAAAATGATTTAGAAGTCAGGAGACATAAGGCTAAATTCAACTCAATCTTTCCACAGTTGTATTATTCCGATTTCACTAATTCCGCTAACCTCTTTTCAATTGCATACCCCTTAATCCCCACCTTATCTTCAAAATATTCTTTGAGTTTGATTTCGCTCAAATTATAGGTTTCTTTGAGTCCGTTCATAATGGTGAGTAAATACTGTTCACTGGGCGGATTGATCGCTTCTGTCAGTTTTCGTTCATTCGTAAAAGTGAAAATAGGGTGCCCTTTTTGATCGCCCAAATAAAGTAGATTTCCATACCATGAATTCTCTTTAACAACAAGAGAACCCTTTTCTTTAGCTTGCTGAAGATCAATGCGCAATTCTCCTTTGAAATTGTTTTCTTGTTTGACAACTTCAATAAACTGGTCAACTGTTATTAAGTACATTCTCCCATACGTCTGAATGTTATCGTTGAATTTGGTATTTATAAATCCGACACCTCCAGCATCCCAACCTTTCGCATGCTTGGCAAAATACAATTGGTGATTGATAGATACTTCCTCTTTCGCTATAGGTAAAGTTTTGTCTGTACAACCTGGATTCGTTTTTTTAGCCCCTTTCGGTTGACCACCTAAAATGTAACAGTGAAATCGATCTTCCAAAATATTAGAACCATAACTGGCGTACCAAACATGTTTTATTTTTTCGGACATTTAGTTTGTTTTAACGATTTACAGCTATGCTATGTCTGCTGTATTTTAAAATTAAACATTAATTTGAAAGGTGGAGATGGTACAGCGAAAAATGAGCAGTCAACTCAGAACTTTTCCAGAAATCTTTGTCAAAAGAAACTACCAATGGTAATCACTGAACAAATAGCGAGTGCTAGCAAACTTATTAAGTTTAAGACATTCAGTTTATGTTGAACTAAATAAATCACTCCAAATACTAAAAAGAATAGTTGTGCCAGTAGAAAGGGAATCGTCAGTAGCTCTCTAAAAACACCAATTAATACCAAATCAATCTTAAAATAATAAACCAGCCACAACAACAGGAAGTAGGATACAATTGCAAAATTTACAATCGTGAGTCTGTTATGAGTAATGAATTTGTTAATATTCATTCAAATATAAGATTTATTCCCACTAAAAAGCGAGCTCGAAACCTTCTATAGGTGCGGATTTCAATCTGAGCTATAGAAGCCTCAGAGCTAACCCTTTAATTTTTTCGCTTAAAAAACAATTACAATATAGATTTATCCTTAAACCAATCTTTCCAACCTAAAAAAGAAGTTTTCGATTCGCCATTCGGATCATTTATCCACAAATCACAAATATTGCAGCGCGCCTGGCTTGTCTTGTTTTCTCTCTTGTCTATTAAGTATCCAGCGCTTTCAAATCGAGAGGTGTTTGCTCTCGTTACTTTCTGTTCATTCAACTTCGTCGACTGACACCGTCAACACCTCATTATTTTTCAACAATTAATTTTTAATCCCACTTTTTACCACAAGCGATTTTAGACTTAAGATCCACATTATTACTACTTTTTTGAAGTTTTTATGTAACTTTGATCGAAAAAGTTACGTAATAAGTTTTCAACACTGTTTTAAAAGTGGTAAAAAGTGGTAAATTTCCATTATTTTTACACATTATAACTGTACATGGCAGGATTAGTAGGAGAATATGAGGTAAAACTGGACGCTAAAGGGCGTTTCTTGTTCCCTTCTCACTTGAGAAGGCAATTATCTCCTGCTGCCCAGGAAAGTTTCATGTTGAATAAAGGTTTTGAAGATTGCTTGACGCTCTACCCCATGAATGAATGGGAAAAGCTGAGCGAATCGTTGAGTAAGATCAACCTCTTCAAACCGAAGAATCGAATGTTCTACCGTTTGTTTCATCAGGGAGCAAAAGATGTGTCGCTAGACAAAACGGGTAGAGTCTTGATTCCTTCTTCACACATGGAACGGGTCGGTCTGAAAAAAGAGGTGATGCTCATCGCTTACAACGACCGAATTGAGATCTGGGACAAATCCAAGTACTTCGAAATGATCGAAGGCTCCATGACAGACTTTGCTGATTTGGCAGAGGAAGTAATGGGTAATATTGGAAATGAAGACGAATAACGAAGAGAAATACCACGTTCCCGTAATGTTGCGAGAATGCCTGGACGGGTTGGATATCCAGTCTGATGGCGTTTATGTGGATGTTACTTTTGGCGGAGGTGGTCATTCGCGCGCTATTTTTGAACAGCTTTCTGAAAAAGGACAATTGATAGCATTTGATCAGGATCCGGATGCTGCTCAAAATGCATGGGAGGCACCGAACTTTCACTTTATCGCATCAAATTTCTCTTTCCTTAAGAATCATTTGCGCATGTTGGGAATCAAACAGGTCGATGGAGTTCTGGCTGACCTCGGCGTCTCGTCGCACCAATTCAATGAGCCTGAACGTGGTTTCAGTATTCGTTCCAACGAAAAGCTGGATATGCGCATGAATCAGCAAAGTGAGTTGTCTGCCTTGACGGTGGTTAACAAATGGGGTGAAGATGAGTTGATTTCAATTTTTCAAAAATACGGAGAAGTGCGATCGCCGCGAAGAATAGCGCAGCGCATTAGTACTGAACGCGAACGGGAGATGATTAAGACGACAGGAGATCTCGTGGCGTTACTCGAGCCTCTGGCACCTAAATTCAAGGAGAATAAGTTTTATGCGCAGGTCTTTCAGGCAATCCGCATTGCGGTGAACGATGAAATGGAAGTGCTGGAGAAAATGTTGGAACAAACCGCAGAAGTGCTTAAACCAGGAGGTCGTTTGGTGGTGGAGTCGTACCATTCACTCGAAGATCGTCTGGTGAAGAATTATATGAAGCGCGGTAGTTTCGATGGGAAGATCACTAAAGACTTTTATGGGAATGTGTTAAAGCCTTTTGATGAGGTGGTGCGCAAACCGATTACGCCAACAGATGAAGAGGTAGCAGTTAATAAACGCGCGCGAAGTGCAAAATTGAGAATAGCAGCAAGAGGTGAAGGAGAATAATTACATATCAGAGGAGCGCAAAAAGAAGAACAAAAAGAAGCGCAAGCTTTTTAAAGGCGGTAAATCCGGTCCTTCGAAATCGGCTGTTCAAATTATGAACGGTGATTTCTTGACCCGTGGATTTTTCGTCAATAATTTGAGCTACATCTTTTTCGTCGTCTTCTTACTGATTTTGCTGGTAACCAAAGGGTATTATGTCAACTACCTGGCGAATGATATTGCCAGAACCGAGAAAGAAGTGGGGGATATGATGGCTGATTATGTGGAGAAGAAAGCGGCCTTGGAAGAGATGACGCGACGTACAGAATTGATTGAGCAATTGCGTCCGATGGGGCTGAAAGAAACGATTAACCCAACTAAAGTGATTCGTGTAAAAGAAAAGGAAGAATGAAGACACCTCGTACAGTCATATTGCGCGTGTATTTGATCTACTTTTTAGTAGTCGCGATCATGGGTGTAGTGGTGGTTAAAACATTTTCTATCATCATGGATGGACGCGACCATATTTTTACATCGAGTTCCGATAAGTTACAACAACGGTCGGCAACAGTGGAGCCAAGAAGAGGTGAAATACTCGATGCGCACTTGAATCCATTGGTTACTTCCGTAGCTTTTTACGACATCTACATGGATCCTGTCACGGTAGAAGATGAATTGTGGAACGAGGGGATTAGTGGATTAAGTAAAGGACTGTCTCGTATATTTCCCAAAAAGTCTGCTCGGGAATATGAGGAGTACTTGCGGAACGCTCGCGTAAACAAAAGAAGATATGTGTTGATCCAAAAACGGGTGACCAATGAAACGCGGAAGAAATTACACGAGCTTCCAATCTTTGAGGAAGGGAGGTTTGAAGGAGGATTGATTGATAATCATGCAACAATAGTGCGTAAACGGCCCAATGATGAGTTGTTGGCGCGTACGTTGGGTTATGTTAAGCCTCGCCGGAAAGACACGTTGTATGTTGGATTAGAAGGAGCCTACAACCAATATTTGGCGGGAAGAAATGGTGTCGTTATCCAGCAGAAAATTGCAAACTCCTGGAAACCAACGGGGGCTGTCGTGCGCGAAGCAGAAAACGGATATGATATTGTGACGACGATTGATAAAGATATTCAGGAAGTTGCACACACGGAATTAGAGAATCAACTCAATCGAAAGGGGGGGCGCTATGGCTGTGCCATTGTAATGGATGTGAAAACGGGGTTTGTAAAGGCGATGGTTAACCTGCAGAAAACGGGAGAAAACGATTACGGAGAGATCTATAACCATGCGATTGGAACACGAGAAGTGCCTGGTTCTACCATGAAGTTAGCTTCACTGATGGCTGCGCTGGAAGATGAGAAAATTAAAATCACGGATACCGTCAATGCCGTAGGTAAATACGAATTTTATGATCGAGAGCTCCATGATTCTAGAAAATGGGGGTATGGAAAAATCACCATTCAGGAGGCTTTTGAACTGTCTTCTAATGTTATTTCTAAAGTGATTTTTGATAAT
This sequence comes from uncultured Flavobacteriales bacterium, assembly GCA_913056215.1. Lineage (GTDB taxonomy): Bacteria > Bacteroidota > Bacteroidia > Flavobacteriales_D > Crocinitomicaceae > Brumimicrobium. Next base: position 46,201 of record CAJXMN010000004.1, read on the forward strand.
TACCGGAGCGAGCCGCAACGGTTTCTTGACCGATTGCATCAGTTTGGATTAACAGAGCCCCTCGATGTCAGTATTCAAGGCGAAGTGCCGCCTGTTTATTCGGAGCCTGGTGAGTCGCAGTGGTGGGGTGGTTCACTGGCGTGGATGTCTATAGGATATGAATTTCAACTCACACCGCTTCAGTTGCTCGCGTTTTATAATGCTGTTGCTAACGACGGTAAATATATGAAGCCGCAATTTGTTTCTAAAGTACTCGATAATCGCAAAACAGTAAAGACTTATGAGCCTGAGGTACTTCGCGAACAAATTAGCAGTAAGAAGAATATCAAAATTATGAAATCGTGCCTGGAAGGTGTGATGATTAATGGTACAGGTAAACGTTTAAAATCCACTTTCTTTGAAACAGCTGGAAAAACGGGGACTGCTCAAATTGCGAATCGTAACAAAGGCTATGGCAAAGAAGGAGAGAAGAAATACATTGCCTCATTTGCGGGCTATTTTCCGGCAGATGATCCCATCTATTCCTGTATCGTTGTTATTGCGGCACCCACCGATGATATCTATGGAGCCTCGGTTTCAGGTACTGTTTTCTCCGCAATTGCCAACAAGGTTTATGCGTCTAGTTACGATTACCATCAGGCTGTGAATGAAAAGCAGCCCATTGTTTCAATACCTCGTGTGAAAAATGGGCAGCGTTACGAGGTGAACAAAACACTCAATCGATTTGGAGTGAATAAATCCTTTAAAGGACAAGGAGAATGGGTAAAAACGCAATCGACGGACAAAAACGTTGAGATCCGTGACTTCAACGTGCGCAAGGCGCATGTCCCTAATGTGGAAGGTATGGGGCTTAAGGATGCAACATACCTTCTCGAACAGGTGGGCTTAAACGTTCGCACGAAGGGATTTGGAAAGGTAATGTACCAATCTATTGAGCCCGGTCGGAAAGCAGTGACGGGCGGAGTGATAACATTAGAATTAAGATGATGGCAAAAAAAATAAGAGACATACTGTATGGAGCATCGATTCGTGAAGTTGTTGGAACAACGGATTGTGCAGTGCAATCATTGATCTTTGATTCGCGCGATGTGGTGAAAGATGTGGCGTTTATTGCTATACGCGGTGCAGCTGCCGATGGTCACGACTTTATTGATAATGCGATTGAGAAGGGTGCGAGTGTTGTCGTAGCTGAGGAAAAACCCACGACCATTCAGGATCATGTCAATTACATCATTGTCAATGATACGCATGAAGCTTTAGCTGTTATGGCTCACAATTTTTATGATCGTCCGAGCAAGGATCTAAAATTAGTGGGAATTACAGGAACGAACGGGAAAACGACCACGACGACCTTGCTCTACCATCTGTTTATGGATATGGGAAGGGCAGTAGGTTTGATCTCGACGGTCGAAAACAAAATCAATGAAGAGACCATTCCTACAGAACGGACCACGCCGGATCCTGTGAGTATTAATAAGCTGTTGCGCGAGATGGTCGAAGCAGGTTGCGAATACTGTTTCATGGAAGTAAGTTCCCACGCCATTCATCAAAAACGCGTAGGTCATCTGCATTTTTACGGGGGCGGATTTACAAATATCAGCAGAGAGCACCTTGATTATCACAAAACCTTTAAAGAGTATTTGAATGTAAAAAAGGCATTCTTTGATGGGTTGGGTGAATCGACCTTTGCTGTTACCAACGTGGATGATAAAAATGGAAACGTCATGCTGCAAAATACCGCGGCGAGAAAAGTGACTTATGGCTTGAAGAATGTCGCAGATTATAAAGCGAAGGTGTTAGAGAATAATTTCACTGGTCTTGTACTGTCACTTGAAGGGACGGAGCTGTATACACGATTGATCGGTGATTTTAATGCTTATAATATCCTGCTCGTGTATGCAGTAGCAGAACAACTTGAAGATAATCGCATCGAGATTTTGCGCGTACTCTCGAGTCTGCAACCTGTTGAAGGACGTTTTGAATATTTTAAAAGTAAAACGGGCGTGATAGGTATTGTCGACTACGCTCATACTCCTGACGCCCTGGAAAATGTACTCAAAACAATTCATAACATCCGCACAGGAAATGAAACGGTTTTCACCTTGATTGGATGTGGAGGTGACCGCGATCGTACCAAGCGACCAGTGATGGCGAAAATAGCATGTGAATGGAGTGATAAAGCAGTGCTAACTTCTGATAACCCACGAACGGAAGACCCTGAAGCTATCATTGATGAAATGATGACCGGAGTAGGTGGAGAGCACTACCAAAAGACATTGAACATTGCTAATCGAAAGCAGGCGATAAAAACAGCGTGTACAATGGCAGAGCCGGATGACATTATTCTTATTGCTGGAAAAGGACATGAGACTTATCAGGAAGTGAATGGTGAAAAAAACGATTTTGACGATCTCGAAATATTAAAAGAAATTTTACAAAAACTCAATAAGTAATGCTTTATTATTTGTTCCACTATCTCCATGAAATCGATATTCCCGGGACCGGGGTATTCGAGTATATTTCTTTTCGTGCCGGTATGGCACTCATCTTCTCCCTGATTATTTCCATTCTTTTCGGGAAGCGCTTGATCCGTCTTTTGCAACGCATGCAGATGGGAGAAAATGTACGCGACCTCGGATTGGAAGGTCAAAAAGAAAAAGAGGGTACCCCGACAATGGGTGGTCTGATTATTTTGGGAGCTATTCTGATTCCAACGTTGTTATTTGCCAAGCTGCACAACGTATACGTGATCACCATGATTGTAGCTACAGTTTGGTTAGGTGCAATTGGGTTTGTTGACGATTATCTGAAGGTACTCAAAAAGAATAAGGAGGGATTGGCAGGAAAGTTTAAAGTAGTTGGTCAAATAGGAGTTGGAGTGATTGTAGGGTCCATCTTGTTCTTTCATCCTGACGTGAAAGTGCACAAAGAAGTGGATGCGGCCTACTCATTAAAGAAAGGGGAGGAGTTTGTTACAGCAGCGCATCAGGATGATGAGAATAGTGATACCAAGTGGATCGAAACGCGCGATATGACCACGACTATTCCATTCGTTAAAAACAATGAAATTAACTATAACTGGTTTCTTGGAGACGCAGCGAAATCATGGGGTTGGATACTTTTTATTCCCATCGTCATATTTATTGTTATTGCTGTGTCCAATGGAGCGAACATGACTGATGGTCTGGATGGATTGGCCACGGGGAGTTCTGCTATCATCGGGATCGCACTGGCTGTTCTGGCGTATGTCAGTGCACATGTTGAATTTGCCGATTATCTCGATGTTATGTATATCCCTTATGCCGAGGAACTCGTAATATTTATCGCAGCTTTCGTCGGCGCATGTGTCGGATTTCTATGGTACAATTCATATCCGGCTAAAGTTTTTATGGGAGACACAGGAAGTCTGGCTATTGGAGGGATCATCGCGGTTTTTGCAATAGCAATTCGCAAAGAGTTATTAATCCCGGTGTTGTGCGGTATTTTTCTCATTGAAAACCTATCTGTCATACTACAGGTGGGATATTATAAATTGTCGAAAAGCCGAACAGGGGTTGGAAAACGCATTTTCCTTATGGCTCCTTTACATCACCATTATCAGAAAAAAGGGATTCATGAAGCAAAAATTGTAGCGCGTTTTTGGATTGTAGGAATTTTGCTGGCAGTGATAACGATCGTAACGCTGAAATTGAGATAATTGACCACAAGAAATAAATATATCGCAATTTTGGGCGCTGGCGAAAGCGGTGTTGGAGCGGCTTTATTAGCAAGTCGTCAAGGGCATGTCGTTTTCGTGAGCGATGCTGGATCTATTCGTCAGAAATGGAAGGATGAATTGAATGATCATCAGATTGAATGGGAAGAAAATGGTCATTCATTGGAGCGTATCACACAATCAAATGAAGTGATTAAGAGTCCAGGCATTCCAAATGCATCTCCATTCATACAAAAGTTAATTGCTGAAGGGATCACACCCATCAGTGATGTCGAATTTGCAGCGCGATATACTGATGCAAAATTAATTTGTATCACTGGGAGTAATGGTAAAACAACGACGGCGCATCTGATTCACCATGTGTTGAAGAAGGGAGGATTAGATGTGGAAATCGCCGGAAATGTCGGGGTAAGCTTTGCTAAAAAAGTAATGGAGTGTCAGCCCGATTATTTTGTTCTTGAATTGAGTAGTTTTCAATTGGAGGACATGTATGCGTTCAAAGCCGATGTGGCTATTCTATTAAATATTACACCGGATCACCTCGATCGGTACGAGCAATCTATGGAGCTCTACGGACGTGCTAAAATGCGTATAACGCAGAATCAAACGGAACGGGATGTGTTCATTTACAATGGCGATGATCCTCAGATAAAAAGACAAATGGAAAAGGTGAAAACGAATGCTAAGGTATACGCTTTTTCTATTCAACAACCGAATAATGTGGCAGCCTATCTCGATGAAAAACAGGAAACAATAACAATTAAAAATAAATTAATTATGTCAATACATGATTTAGCCCTTAAAGGGAAGCATAATATCCAAAATGCACTAGCAGCGGGTATTACAGGTAAAATCGTTGAGCTCCGAAAGGAGAGTATTCGCGAGAGTTTATCGGATTTTACCAATGTAGAACATCGATTGGAATTCGTAGCTAAAGTAAACGGGATTGAGTTTATCAACGACTCCAAAGCGACGAATATTAATGCGACGTGGTTTGCATTGGAAAGTATGAATGCTCCGACAGTGTGGATTGTTGGGGGAGTTGACAAAGGCAATGATTATGATGAGCTCATGCCGCTCGTTAGGGAAAAGGTGAAATCCATTGTTTGCCTTGGTAAGGACAATCAAAAAATCATGGATGCTTTTGAAGGTGTCGTCGAGCAGATTGTCGAAACGCAATCCCCAATGGATGCCGTAGGTTATGCTTATCAGTTAGCGAAAAAGGATGAAACAGTTTTATTATCTCCTGCATGCGCTAGCTTTGACCTTTTCGAAAATTATGAAGATCGCGGATTACAATTTAAACAAGCAGTGCGAGCGCTTTAAATTTGAAGTGATGGAGAAAGGAAAATCGATTGATGAGCTAATACGTTCAGCCCGTTCAGAAACGAAAACGGCTTTTAAAGAGCGATTTCGGCAGAAATGGTTTGGAGATATTCCCGCTTTTCGTTGGTCCGAATTGCACTTGACCAGAGATTTGAAAGCAACAATCTACACCGAGAATCCGACAGTATGGTTGTTGAGGTTGGAGGAAGATGAATGTCTCGATGATAAACAGTGGGATTTAAAAGATGTGCGCTCTGTCATCGCTTATGATTATCTTGAAAATGGTCACGAATCTACAGAAGATGATACGCTCTTTCAAACCTGGTTGAGAGAGGATATCAACTCTGGGATAGAGCTCTTGCAGATCACAAATGAAGAATCTATAATGGTGTACACGGGTGGCACAGGACCATACGCGAAAAATTGGCTAGCGATGTTTGAAAAACAATTGAAGCAATAAATTTAGTGCAACGGTACCTGAAATATCTCAAAGGTGATCCAGTGATTTGGATGATTGCGCTGTTATTTTTCGCGATTTCGGTGGTGAGTGTGTATAGTTTTGTACCCATTCTTGTAAAAACCGAAGGAGGTTCGCCGTTCAAATATTTATTCAAACATTTTATCTATATCGTTATTGGTTTTTTCGCAATGTATTGGATTCATCGAAAAGATCCGAAGTACATTGCTAAACTCTCGAAGTTTATTTTTTACCTCGCGATACTCTTACTTGTTTTTACTTTTTTCTTTGGTGTTCGGGTGAATGATGCCTCACGCTGGGTGCGAGTGCCAATTATAGGTTTAACATTCCAGTCTTCTGATTTTGCTAAATTGGCCCTTATTATCTTTGTTTCGAAACGGCTCGTGAGTCGAGAACCTTATTTTGATTCTTGGAAAAAAGGTTTTTGGCCTGTCGTCTTACCTGTGATTATTATATGTGGTCTTATTGCTAAGGATAATTTTTCTACCGCTGCGATTATTTTTATGATATCGTTATTGTTATTGTTTGTTGGACGAGTACCGTTTGGTAAGATCCTTACCTTCGTAGGAAGTGGCTTGGCATTGCTGGGATTGACGATCCTGCTTCACCTGGCCGTTCCAGCGATGAATTTATTGCCCCGTTTTGATACTTGGGTGAACCGATTTTTTAAAGCATACGGAGATGACGTAGGAACAGTGGAGAATATGCAGGCGATTAATGCGAAGCTCGCTATTCATAATGGTGGCTATACAGGTGTCGGTGTAGGAGATGGAGATTTAAAGCATTATACGCCTGAAGCATATGCAGACTTTTTTTATTCATCTTTTGTCGAAGAATTTGGATTGTTGAGTGCTGTCATTCTTATCTTTCTATACCTGATTTTGTTTTATCGCATTTTACGTATTGGCTTGAACGCTGAAAAATTATTTGAGACCTACTTGGCGATAGGTATTGGATTTATGTTGTTGTCTCAGGCTATCGTGAATATGCTCGTTTGTACTGGATTAATGCCCGTGACGGGGCAGAATATGCCGTTTCTGGCGATGGGTGGTTCTGCAATGGTTATGAGTTGTATCGCACTGGGAATTGTTTTGTCGATCGCCAATAAGCATCAGTCTGGAGAGACCGATAGTAAAAATGCCATAAATAAGACATCCGATGAGTGATATTAAACGCGTGATCATATCCGGTGGAGGAACGGGAGGACATATTTTTCCTGCCATAGCGATTGCCAACCGTATTCAAAAGGAATTTCCCGATGCGCAGATCCGATTTATTGGAGCGACAGGTAAAATGGAGATGAAAAAAGTGCCTGAGGCAGGTTATGAAATCGATGGTTTGTGGATCAGTGGTTTTCAACGCCGTCTCACCATAAAAAACTTGGCGCTGCCCTTTAAAATATTAGCTTCCCTCTGGAAAGCGCGAAACATCATCCGTAAATTTAAACCGCAAGTAGTCGTTGGTGTAGGTGGATATGCGAGTGGACCTACGCTCAAAGTAGCGAATCTTATGAAGGTGCCGACCGTGATCCAGGAACAAAATTCATTTCCGGGAAAAACGAATCGAATACTGCCCAATCAAGCAGCTAAAATTTGTGTGGCTTACGAACAAATGGATCGCTTTTTTCCAAAAGATAAAATTGTAATGACTGGCAATCCCGTACGTGAGAAAGTAGTTCAAGTAAAGGGAATAAGAAAACAGGGGCGTCAGCATTTTGGATTGTCTGAAGAAAAACCTACAGTGCTGGTAGTCGGTGGTAGTTTGGGAGCAAAAACGTTAAATGATAGTCTTAAAGCTGGTGTTGGTCAGTTACAGAAGAACGATATACAGGTGATTTGGCAATGTGGTCAATACCAATCTGAGGCATTACACGACTGGTCGAAAGATCAAAATATGAATGGTGTGGCCCTTGAAGTGTTTATTAAAGAAATGGAGCTTGCTTATGCTGCAGCAGACGTGATTGTTTCTCGTGCTGGCGCTATTGCTTTGTCAGAATTAGCTATCATTGGAAAACCAATTATTTTAGTTCCTTCACCGAATGTTGCTGAAGATCATCAAACTAAAAATGCTATGGCATTGGTGGAAAAAGATGCCGCCCTGCTCGTAAAAGATAACGTTGCGCGAGAAGAATTGATTCTTGAAATAATTTCGCTTATGGGCGATGAAGAGCGACGTAATAACTATTCGAAGCAATTAAAGTCCAATGCGATCGACGATGCAGATCGACGGATCGTTAAAACCATAAAAGAAGTGCTTAAGTGAATTTGAATACGTTCAAACATATCTATTTTATTGGGATTGGAGGTATTGGTATGTCTGCATTGGCACGCTACTTTAATCAGATGGGTATACGCGTTTCTGGCTATGATCGCAATCGTTCAGTCCTTTGTCAACAACTGATAGCAGAAGGTATTGCGATTCACTTTGAAGATAGTGGGGAAAGCCTCAGTCATCGAGATTTGCCCGTTGATGAGACGCTCGTTGTGTATACACCTGCTATACCAGAAGATCATGGGGAGTACCAGTTTTTCGTTCATCACGGGTATGCTGTTTTAAAGCGCTCAGCACTCTTGGGTGAGCTCACAAAAGACCTCAAGGCATTGACGGTAGCAGGTACGCATGGAAAAACGACAACCTCTGCACTTCTAGCGCATGTTTTAAAGCGATCTGAGTTAAAAGCTAGTGCTTTTCTCGGCGGAATTTCGACGAATTATTCTACGAATATGATTCATGAGCCTCAGAGTGAATATGTTGTCGTTGAGGCTGATGAATTTGACCGCAGCTTTTTGTACCTCCACCCTTTTGCGAGTATTGTGACGTCCACGGATGCCGATCACATGGATATTTATAAAAATACGGATGAACTGAAGGCCGCTTTTCAAGAATTTACAGATCGATTACATCCTGATGGTTGGTTAATACGACATATTGATGTGGATGTTGCGTCCAATGTCGCTGCGCGAACCTACGGTCGAAATTCCCTCGCGGATTATTGCCTTTATGACTTGAGAACAGAGGATGGTTATTTTACAATGGATTTGCGATTGCCAGACACGACATGGGAAAATATTCGATTAGGACTGCCAGGAATACACAATGCTGAAAATGCTACTGCTGTCGTCGCTTTACTACATGAAATGGGAGTGAGTGAGCAAGTTATCCGACATGGGCTTAGTTCTTTTCAGGGGGTGAAAAGGCGTTTTGAATATCATGTACGATCAAAACAGCATATTTATGTTGACGATTATGCCCACCACCCTACGGCAATTAATCAACTAGTAGATTCGATGCGTTTATTATATCCTGAGAAAAAGATCACTGCTATATTTCAACCGCATCTCTATTCACGAACGCGTGATTTTATGCAGGATTTTCAAGGTGCGCTCAGTCGAATGGATAGACTCGTATTGCTGCCCATATATCCAGCGCGCGAAACACCAATTCCGGGAGTAACGTCAGCCGCTTTGGCGGAGGGAATTACAACGGGCGTTGAGTTACTCAATAGTGGCTCAGCTATTGTTGGTGCGCTGAATGAGGATGATGAAGTCGTACTATCTATTGGTGCAGGTGATATTGATCAGTGGGTTGAACCAATAAAACATGCGTTGCAATGAGAAAATGGATACAAATAGTAGCGCTTGTGGTCATCTTTGGTGGAACGATCGTATTGTTGGTTGTGGCGCATCAACAAGAAGAGGAAACAGCAATGAACAATCCCGATATCCAAATCGAAGTTCAGGATGGTATCGCTTTGTTGACTGAGAGTGAGGTAGCAGAGGAGTTGAGAATGAATCGTTTTTACGCTGATGAAATGCAGAAAAGCGAGCTAAAGATACCTGCAATTGAGGCTTTTTTGAAAGCGATGAATGAGGTAAAAACGGCTCATGTTTACGCCGATATTGGTTCAGATTGGTACGTAGAAGTTCAAACGAGAAGGCCTATTGCTCGTGTCATGTTAAACAATAATGATGATTTTTATCTGGATAATGATTATGCAATCATGGATTTGTCGCATTATGCACGTCCTAAAACCCTCGCTTTTACGGGGCTTGAAGGCGTTTTTGATGAAGGTGTTCACTACAGCGAAATAATTAACAACGACTCATTGAAAACTAAATACAAACTGGATGAAATATACCGAATTTCGAGTTATGTTTGTAATGATGCATTTTATAATGCACAAATAGTGCAGGTTCATTACACAGCCGATGATGGTTTTATAATGATCCCACGCGTTGGTCAGCAAAACATTGTATTTGGTGAAGCGCAATCCGAAGAGATGGTGCGTCAAAAATTTCAAAAGCTGTCGACGTTTTACGATGAAGTAATCCCTTACGAGGGGTGGGGGAAATATAAATCGATTAATTTAAAGTTTGAGAACCAGATTGTTGCAAAGAAAAAATAGGTAAAATGTCAGAGATTGTTGTAGGACTTGATATTGGAACGACGAAAATAGCGTGTTTTGTTGGACGGAAAAACGAGCATGGTAAAATCGAGGTGCTTTCGATGGGGAAGACTGAATCCCTGGGGGTAACGCGTGGAGTTGTTTCGAATATAGAAAAGACCGTTCACTCAATCAAAACAGCTGTTGCCGAAGCGCAGGATCGCGTGGAAGGAGATTTAACGATTGGCGTAGTAAACGTAGGAATTGCAGGTCAGCACATCAAAAGTTTGCAACATCGTGGGATGTACACGCGAAATACAACCCAGGATGAAATTTCACAAGCGGATATCGACGCTTTAATTGATGATATGTACAAGTTGGTGATGGAGCCGGGAGAAGAGATTATCCACGTGCTTCCTCAAGAATACATTGTTGATGGTGAGCAGGGTATAAAAGATCCAATTGGAATGTCAGGCGTTCGCATGGAGGCCAATTTTCACATTATCACGGGTCGCATTAATGCAGCGAAAAATATTCAAAAATGCGTAAACAAGGCAAATCTGGAGGTTTCTGAAACAATCCTGGAGCCTTTAGCAAGTTCGTCTGCTGTGCTTTCTGAAGAAGAAAAAGAAGCTGGAATTGTGCTCGTTGATATTGGTGGCGGAACAACCGATTTAGCGATTTTCCACGAAGGTATTATTCGCCATACGGCGGTTATTCCATTTGGTGGTAACGTGATTACTGAAGATATCAAAGAAGGGTGTACGATACTAAAACGTCAGGCCGAACAACTTAAGGTGAAGTTCGGAAGCGCGCTGGCGAGTGAAAGTCAGAGTAACGAAATTGTATGTATCCCTGGATTGCGGGGTAGAGAACCAAAGGAGATTTCGATCCGCAATTTGTCGAGCATTATTCAGGCGCGCATGGAGGAGATCGTCGAACATATTTACTATGAAATTAAAAATTCGGGCTACGAAAAACGATTGATTGGTGGTATCGTCGTGACGGGTGGTGGTGCCGAAATGAACAACATTACACAATTGTTTGAATATATTACTGGAATGGATACCCGCGTTGGATATCCCAATGAACATTTAGGACAGTCGGCTACGGAAGAAGCGTTGACAAGTCCGATGTATTCAACAGGTGTTGGATTGGTGCTAAAAGGTTTTGAGTCAAACGAACGAAATCGTCGCTCTTTAGCTGCTGTTAAGTCGCACTCGAAACGAACCAAAGGGTCTTTCTTTGACAAGCTTTTAGAAAAAGGTAAAAGCTGGTTTGAAGAAGACGTAGATTAATAATGAATAACTGATAAATAATTATGAATATGGAATTTGATATGCCTAAAGACCAATCCTCTATCATCAAAGTAATTGGTGTCGGAGGTGGTGGAAGTAACGCAGTTAATCACATGCATGATCAAGGGATCAAAGGTGTGGACTTCATTGTGTGTAATACCGATCGACAAGCGCTGGATATTTCACCAGTTCCCTTTAAAATACAGCTGGGTCCATCTCTAACTGAAGGAAGAGGTGCAGGTTCTATCCCTGAAATAGGAATGAATGCAGCCATCGAAAATATTGATGACATTAAAGAAATTCTGGAGAAAAATGCCAAAATGGTATTTGTGACAGCTGGAATGGGCGGTGGTACTGGAACGGGTGCTGCACCTGTGATAGCTAAAGCAGCACGTGATCTTGGAATACTTACTGTGGGTATTGTTACTGTGCCATTTAATTTTGAAGGACGTAAGCGTCGCCAACAGGCTGAAGAAGGACTCGAAAATATGCGCGATAATGTCGATACGTTGTTGGTGATCAATAACGAGCGCTTGAGAGAGATTTCAGGCAACCTTACACTGGGTAATGCCTTTGCTCAAGCTGATGATGTTTTGGCAACTGCGGCGAAGGGAATTGCAGAAGTGATTTCTGTGACGGGTGCAATCAATGTCGACTTCAATGACGTAAACACCGTAATGAAAGATAGTGGAGTAGCCATCATGGGATCTGCTGGTGCAGAAGGTGATAATCGCGCTATTGAAGCTGTTCAGGAAGCATTGACTTCTCCATTGTTAAATGACAATGACATTGCAGGTGCTAAATATGTCTTGCTAAACATTACCTATGGTGATAAAGAAGTGCTCATGGATGAAATTTCTGATATTACAGATTTCATTCAAGATGAAGCGGGATCAACGGCAGATGTTATTTGGGGACACGGCTATGACGAAACATTAGGCGATGCTTTAAGTGTAACAATTATAGCAACAGGCTTCAAACAGTCACCTATAACCGGTTTTGAAAAGGCACCAGAAAAGAATGTACAGGTGTTGGAAGATGATCAGAAGAAAGAGGTCAAGGAGCCGCTCGAAAAGGCGACTCAGGCTAATAAATACGAAGAAGAAAAAGTGGATGAGCCTTACGTGAAAAACGAATCTGGCGAAGAAGATAATAGTGATGATCGCGAGAACACGATGAACTGGGAAGTTCGAACTGTACAGGGCGAGAAACAAAATGAAGAAAGCAACGATCAGCGTGAATCGGCTCAAAAAGATCAGGATGTAAAGCGTTATTTCCTCGACGAAGACAATGAACAGGAACAACAAGGTGCTGTTGAAAATAAAAGTAACGCTACAGAGTTAACTCCTGAAGAACAACAACGACGAGCTCAGGCACGGATGGAACGCATTCAGGAATATGCTTCGCACTTGAAGAGTGCAGAAGGGTTGTCTGAACTCGAAAAGGAGCCAGCTTTCAAACGCCGAAAGATTAACCTGGAAGATGAGCCACATTCATCAGAGGATAATATTTCACGGTACGAAGTGTCGGATGATACAGACGATAATAAAACTTCTTTGCGTGGAACAAATTCGTTCCTTCACGACAATGTGGATTAAGGTTTAAGGCTTTACTCCTGAAGTTAGGGGTGGCTGTATCGTAGTTAATTTATATTTGGGTATGACTGCTTTAGTAGGTAGCTGTACCTCAGTAAAGAGAAATAATAAAGCACATGAGTTTAACAGACCAGATTAATACTGATATCAAAGAGGCAATGAAAGCTCGCGACAAAGAAAAGTTGGGAGTGTTGCGCGATATTAAATCAAAATTGCTGAATGAAGCAACTTCAGGCAATGGAGAAATTGATGAAGCTAAAGAGAATAAAATCATATTGAAGCTTCACAAACAGCGCATGGATACCTATAACGTTTATAAGGACGAGGGTCGCGAAGATTTAGCAAAGCAGGAGCACTTTGAAGCTGATATTTTAGAAAATTATATGCCTAAAATGCTCGATGAGTCTGAAGTTAAGGCTGAAGTCGAAAAAGCGATCGCTGAACTTGGAGCAGAAGGTCCTCAGGATATGGGTAAAGTGATGGGGAAATTGACCAAGGATTTGTCTGGTAAGGCGGATGGGAAACTGATCGCTAATTTTGTTAAAGAATCACTCAATAAATAAACGCCAGTTATTGGAATATTGAATGACCTCTGCAATAACTGTAGAGGTCTTTTTATATGAAGTCCAATCAAAATCGTGATGAGAATAAGAGTCCTTTTTTTGATCTTTTTTATAGTTGTTAATTCGACCAGCGGTTATGGTCAATTACTCAATAATCAATCCGGTGAAGCATTTACAGATCGACCCTATTTTAATGAAACGATCGTAGCAAAAAATGCGATTAAATCTATTCGTGGAAATTTTACCCATTACAAGCTTGGGGATGCTTTTCGAGAAACAGAACTCTATCGTTCTTATCACTTTGACGGTTCGGGCAGGCTTATCAAGCAATTCGAATCGCGGAGAATACATGGTGGGATTGATACTTTAGTCAGTATTTATGAGTACGATGATGCTGGAAATCTTACCGCTTTGAGACAACGGGATGAATTCGGCTTCTACGCTTACATCTATGCCTATGATAGTGCTGGAAATGTGGTGCGTGAAGAGTATCGCCGTAATTTAACCAAAGAAGCTTCGAAGGGAACAAAATTCGAGATAGGTAAAGAATTTATTGTAACTTTTGAAACGGCGAGCTACCAATATTTTGATCAACAGCGCAAGAAAACCGTTTATAATAGTTATGATATTCCTTATAAAGATGTGATTACGTATTTTAATGAAGATGGACAGGTTACAGAAGAAGTGGAGCGCTTGAGACGAACGTCGGGTATAAAGAAAACCAGCTATTGCTACAATGGCAAAGGATTGTTAGATTCATTAAAAATCACTTCGAATCGTGCTGGAGTACAAGAGCGTATTTATGTTTACGAATACGATGAGTTTGCGAATTTAACGAATATCAATTATTACAAAAACGGTGAACATACGACACAACACAGTATTGTTTATGATGACAAAACATATTTGATCAATAATATTTTGGTTCAAAATGTTGCTACTGATTTTATTCGGATTTTGCGTCTCGAGGAGTATGTTTTCTACGAGGAGTAGGATTGTAAAATACTCCTTTTTTAATCAGGTTTTGATAATCAACAATTGTATTGAAAAAATATGTAATGATCATGGCGGGTACAATGATGATAAACAGAATGACAAAAGCTACAAATCCCCCCATGATTAAACTCACTATGCAGCCGGTAATAATTAAAGCTACTCCGTAAGTTCTAATTTGAGTTACATTAGTTTTTAGTCGTCTACGAAGATGAAATAAAAAGCTAATCAAGATATATCCAACAAGTCCAAAGTAAATAACGAAAAAGAAAAAGGAAGAACCTAAAAAAGGGATGGATAGAAAGGATAGTAGGCATATAATAGTCTGCATGTACAACTCTGACTTAAGTAAAAGCGCAAGCGTCCGAATTGTTAGCATTATTAGTTTCGTTTTGGAGTAATGCGAAAAAAAACATTAATAGTTGTTTTAGCTGAGTAACATTCATCCTAATCCCCAACTTTTGCACTTGACCCGAAAACACCCTCTTATTTCAACAATGCGTTACAAATGTGTTACAATGGGAAATAAAAAAAGGGCTACATTTCTGTAACCCTTTGATTTTAAAAGCTCCCCCTCTTGGACTCGAACCAAGGACCCTCTGATTAACAGTCAGATGCTCTAACCAACTGAGCTAAGGAGGAATGATTTGACCAATGTCACATTGTCTATTTATCAGTCGCTCTGATTTGAATGATAAATGACAAAACCGCACTCATTTGTCGTTACAAAATCGCTGTGCGGGTGCAAATATAGTCAAATATTTTTTTTGGAAGCAAACCTGAACGCGAAAAAAACACATTTTCCAGCATATTTTTTTTAGTGTTCACGTTCTCAAACTGTTATTTTTAACGATCTGCCGCTTTAACAGTTAAAACAGGTAGTGGACTCGACTTCATAATATCTCCAGTGATTGATCCGTTAAAAAGTCGCGCTAAACCACGACGTCCATGAGTCACAGTCGTGATGATGTCCGCACCATTGCTCTGAGCAAACTCATTAATACCAGTTTGAACACTATCTGCACTGTGGATATGGCAATCGTAATTCTTTAAACCATTGTTCTTAGCAAAATCTTCCATGATGGACAACATCGGAGCCGAGTAGTAAAAATCATCACGTGTAATCACGCGAACGAGATCCACTTTGGCATCAAAGAACTTGACGAGTTCGGCGATCCGATTGAAAGAGGTGTCGACTCCGTCATCAAAGTCACTAGCAAATACGATCTTTTTGAAAGAGGGATCTTTAACTTCTTCGCGTGTCGTAAGTACAGGCGTTTTTGATAAACGCACAATTTTATCAGTGTTACTACCAACAAAGAAGTCATTGACAAATCCAGAGGTTCCATGTGTACCCATCACAATCAAATCAATTTCATGCTTTTCAGCTTGAGCAACTACTGATTCGTAAACACCATCAAATTGAATGGCTTCCGCAACACTGAGTCCTTTCAAGAAATCCTGATCCATCAATTCCTTAAAGTCTTTTTTCACTTTCTTTAAAATAAAAAGTCCTTCAGCGACGTCTTGCTGACTTTGTCCAGGTATAATCCCAGACTCATATGTGGGCATATCGACCACATGCAAAAAATAGATTCGTGCTTCAAATTTCCGTGCAATATCAGCAGCCAATTTAGCGGCATGCATTGCGTATTCTGAAAAATCAGTAGGTACAAGTATCTTTTTCATATTATTTTTTTCGTCAAAATAACAAAAAGATTCAATTATATAAAATGATTTCGCTCATGTTTGTGAAGTTTCGAAAAAGTATTTCGAAGACGGAACGTAAGCTGAAATAGCGACAATAGGAGTAGTCAAAATGTGAACAGAAGACTTCATGTCTCTCAATTCAAATTGACGTAAATGAGTATTTTGAAATGAAATCCAATGACGTAGTGAATGGGAGTCAACTTCGAGGAATTGATCTCAAGGATATTACTTTGAAGAAACCTCTTCTGTTGACAAGTCATTAACTGCTTCAACGTGTGTCACCTCAGGAGCTACTTTTTTTACGGCTTCCTCTAATCCAGCTTTCATCGTCATGGCACTCATTGAGCAATCTTTGCACGCACCGAGCAAACGAACACGAACAATTCCTTCTTCCGTGATTTCAACTAACTCCATATCTCCGCCATCCTGTTCCAGGAAAGGACGAAGCTGGTGAATGGCTTGATTCACTTTCTTCGTTATGTTTTGGACATCTAATGCCATAGTTAATTTACTTATTTGTTTCATCTACAAACTTACGAACTAAATCATCAAAAGCCTCAGAAATTGGTGTGTTTTCCTGGAAAACAGCAGGCCTTCCTATATCTCCTGACTCTCGAACGCTCTGTACCAGGGGTACTGGTCCTAAAAAGGTTTTTTTCATTCCTTTAGCCAGATTTTTAACACCATCTCGTCCGAAAATGTAATATTTGTTTTCGGGTAGTTCTGCTGGAGTAAACCAGGACATGTTTTCAATCAATCCAACAATTGGGACTTTGATGTTATCCATTCCGAACATGGTTACACCTTTACGTGCGTCGGCCAGAGCGACTTCCTGAGGTGTTGAAACGATAACAGCCCCATCGAGTGGTACAGTCTGTACCAATGATAAATGAATATCTCCTGTTCCTGGTGGAAGATCTACAATTAAATAATCAAGTTCGCCCCAATGTGTATCTGTAAACATTTGAGTGAGTGCTTTCGAAGCCATCGGGCCACGCCAGACGACAGCATCATCAGGGTCAGTGAAAAAACCAATCGACATAATTTGTATACCGTATGAAACGACTGGTACCATTTTTTTATCGCCTTCGACATCTATAGCAGAAGGACGCTCTCCCACGACATCAAACATAGTAGGCATTGAAGGGCCGTAAATATCAGCATCAACAATTCCCACTTTATAACCTTTTTTTGCTAAACCACCTGCAAGATTCGCTACTATGGTAGATTTACCTACACCGCCTTTTCCAGATGCCACAGCTACGATGTTTTTGACTTCTGGCAGAATTTTTCGATGCGCTGATTTTGCCTCAGCAGGTAACCCTTTGACATTGACTGATATTTCAATGTCATCACCCAACATTCGCTTGAGTGTGAATTGAATGGCTTCTTGCATACGTTTGCGAGCGTGCATTGCTGGGTTGACCACGTTTACGGTCAGGCTTATTGTATTACCCTCTAATTTTAAATCATCGATGAGATTCTGTGAAACGATGTCTTTTTTTAAATCGGGTTCTATGACGTTGGACAGTGCTTCTAACACTTTATCTCTTGCTAATTCCATGCGTTTTAATTCTAATCAATTATCGTTTTCAAATGTACATTAATTCACACGTTTTACAACTGCTGCGTTGATCAAAACATGAATTCTTGTGCTTTTGTTTTTGAATTCCTGTATTTCATTCGTTTGAAGTTCACCGAAAATTATAATTTAGAGGAGGCTATACACGAAAATTATGAAGAGAATAATCGTATTATGCGTTTTCGCGCTATTGATTACAGCATGTAATCAAGAGGAGCAGCAAGTTCAGTACAACAGCGATAATAACTCCTCTGAGATGCCTAAAGCAAAAAAGAAGCACGTTAAAGATGATTCTTTATCCGTTTTAGATTGGTCAAAAGAGCTCGCGAGCAATTTTCAGGAACAGGATTTTGGAGGGTGGACCAAAGCTCAGTTTGCGTCAACAGTTTTATTTTCACCCTACCCAACAATTGACACCACCATTCACCAACAGCTTTCGATGAGTCGTATGCAGTCATTATTAGAAGATACAACTCAACTCATTTGGGGAGTTGAAGATGGAACTGGGGATACGATTAAACAATCGTTTGCAGCTTATATTGAAAGGTATGTTGTTGATTTTGATGTGCATGATAAACGTGTTACTTTTCAGGAAAAAGATACGTTAACCCCTATAGGTAACGAAATAATTAATGTGAAAAGGTTTTTCCCGGAAAGCACTTATGTGGTAATACAGAAACCTGCGGATGATGACATGGGGATGAATTGGCGATCACTGATTTTTGTGTTTGACGATAAAGAGGGGGAGTCAAAATTACAAGCAGTTATCCATAACGAATGGACAATTTAGTGTTTATGAAACAGCTCAAACAATTACTCGGACCTGGAATTTTATTTGCTGCAACAGCAATAGGGGTGAGTCATCTCGTTCAAAGCACTAAAGCTGGAGCAATGTTTGGCTTTAGTTTGATTGGTTTTGTGGCGCTAGCTAATGTCTTGAAATATCCCTTTTTTGAATTCGGGTCACGTTATGCAGCTGCTACAGGGGAATCTATCATTTCAGGGTACTACAGATTACATCGCTTTTGGTTATATGCTTATTTGGTAGTAACCTTCGTTTCAATGATGTTTGTTACTGCAGCAGTAGGAGCGGTGACGGTAGGTTTTATGGAGAACTTATTTGGTTTATCAGCTTTAACAGGATACAGTCATTTCACCCATTACCTGCTCTTTGGGGGGTGCACGTTGCTGTTGGTTTTGGGGCGCTTCAATGTGTTAGAGAAATTAGTCAAGGTGTTGGGTGTAGTGTTACTTGTGACGACGATTTTTGCTTTTTTTGCAGCGCTTTACAAAGGTCCCGCTACTGAGATGAATTTAATGCCTGCTCTCGATCAGGAGGCCTGGGGGTTTTTATTGCCCTTAATGGGGTGGATGCCTACTGCAATCGATCTATCATCTTGGAATTCACTTTGGACTGTTGAGAAAGCAAAGCAAAGCAATGAAAAGTTTTCTGTTAAACAGGTAGTTCAAGAGTTTGGTATAGGTTATTGGTCAGCGGCGATATTGGCATTTCTTTTCATTACAATGGGAGCTATGTTGGTTTATGGAACAGCGGTGGAGGTTCCAGGTTCTGGAGCTGCTTTTTCTAGTTTTGTCATAACTTTATATACTTCCTCGATCGGAGAATGGTCCTTTTACATCATTTCTGCAGCGGCTTTTTCGATTATGCTCTCTACTTTTCTAACAGTAGTCGATGGTTTTAGTCGAGCAATATTAGCCTCTTTTTCACTTGCACTGCACGGAGATGAAAACGAAGCTTCTTCTCAGCGTAACCAACGAAGATGGGCTCCTTTAATTGTTGCTGCTGGTGGACTGGCTTTGATTTTGATTTACGAGGGTGATACTGATAGTTTTTCTATGATTGTCAATGCTGCCACCACGCTTTCATTTGTCATTGCTCCGTTGATTGCAGCGCTTAATTTTCGATTAGTTATGAGGGATAAGATTGGATCTGAAAACACTCCAGGGAAGTTTTTGAAAGGATTGAGCTGGTTAGGATTGATTTATTTAGTAGGGTTCTTAGTGTGGTTTGTTCTTTATTAAACCGCCGTTAATCTATCCTTTGAAAGGTTTTATCTAATAATTATGTTTTGAAGTTGATAAGATTGTCTAACTTCTGCATGATTCCTTAAATTCGTGTTCCTTTATTTGTATATTTAGAGGTGAAAAGTTAAAGTTAGGTATGTCTGTTGCAGAAGTTTCCGAGTTAAATAAAGCGTTAAGAAAGTATTTTGGTTACGATCAATTTAGAGGTGATCAAGAGGCGATCATAAAAAGTATTTTGGATGGACAAAATACCTTTGTCATTATGCCAACAGGTGGAGGTAAGTCGATGTGCTATCAACTCCCTGCTCTCTTATCTGAGGGTACCGCAATAATTGTTTCACCACTCATCGCTTTGATGAAAAATCAGGTGGATGCCATTCGAAGTGTGAGTGAAGATGATGCTGTAGCCCATGTGCTGAACAGCTCTCTCTCAAAAACGGAGACGAATAAAGTCAAAACAGATATTCGCGAAGGTAAAACCAAATTGCTGTTTGTCGCTCCCGAATCCTTAACCAAGCAATCGAATATCGACTTTTTTACACGCGTTGAAATATCTTTTTTCGCTATTGATGAGGCGCACTGCATATCTGAATGGGGACACGACTTTCGCCCAGAATATCGGCGTTTGCGTCAAATATTTCAAGCTATTTCAGATGTTCCGATTATTGCGCTTACGGCCACAGCCACACCTAAGGTTCAACAGGATATTCAAAAAAACTTGAATATGCTTGATGCTCAGGTATTCAAGGCATCTTTTAATCGCGCGAACCTCTATTACGAAGTACGTCCCAAAAGAAATGTTGAAAAGGAAATTATTAAATACATCCGCCAGCGAAAAGGGAAGTCTGGGATTATTTATTGTTTGTCGCGTAAGAAAGTGGAGCAATTGGCAGAAGTGCTCCGGGTGAATGGAATCAACGCCCTTCCTTATCATGCTGGTATGGATGCTTCTACGCGGGCTAAACATCAAGATATGTTTTTGATGGAGGATGTCGATGTTATCGTCGCAACGATTGCTTTTGGAATGGGAATCGATAAGCCCGATGTTCGCTTTGTAATTCACCACGATATTCCAAAGTCACTTGAAAGCTATTATCAAGAAACAGGTAGAGCCGGTCGTGATGGAGGTGTAGGCGAATGTGTCGCTTTTTACGCCTATAAGGATATCGAGAAGTTGGAAAAATTTCTACAAGGTAAGCCAGTAGCTGAGCAGGAAGTGGGGAGACAGTTGTTGTTTGAAATTGTTTCATATGCAGAAACTTCAATTTGTAGAAGAAAGTACCTGCTCCACTATTTTGGTGAAGAATATGATGCTTCCAAATGCTCTGATATGTGCGATAATTGCAAGCATCCAAAAGAGAAAACGGAAGGTAAAGATGATGTGGTCAAACTTTTGAAAGCAGTTATCGAACTAAAAGAGATGCAGCGGGCCAATCATATTTGTTCATTTTTGAACGGAGAGAAGACCACGGAAATTAAATCGTATCGACATGATCAATTGCCCTCTTTTGCGAGTGGAAAGGATAAGGAAAAAAAATTCTGGAACGCGGTGATTCGTCAGTCATTAGTAACTGGGTTGATATCTAAGGATATTGAATCTTATGGTATCATTAAAATGACTAGCCGAGGACATAATTTTTTAGCGCAACCAACCTCTTTTATGCTCGTTAAAGAGCATGATTATAGCATGATAGCGTCTGAGGACACTGCTGTTTCTACCGGGCCAAAAGATACATTTGATGAGGCTTTATATCAGGCGCTTTTAGACCTCAGGAAACAAATTTCCAGGGAAAAGGAGATCCCTCCTTTTGTGATTTTTCAAGAGGAGAGTTTGAAAGATATGTCTTTTCAATATCCGATTACGAAGGAAGAGTTGACCAATATTCAAGGTGTTGGACAAGGTAAGGCCAGAAGATATGGCGCTCCGTTCTTGACGCTCATCAAGTCGTATGTGGAGGAGAATGAAATTGAACGACCGCAGGATATGGTAGTTAAATCGCTCGTTAATAAGTCGGGCCTTAAGGTTCAGTTGATTCAAAATATCGATCGGAAGTTGCCGTTGGAAGATATCTCAAAATCTCAAGGCAAGACGATGGAGGAAATTGTAGAAGAAATTGAAATGATTGTCAATTCTGGGACCCGTGTAAATATCAATTACTATATCGATGAAATTTTAGACGAAGATAATCAAGAAGAGATTTACGATTATTTTACTGAGGCAGAGACCGATTCATTGGATGAAGCTTATGATGAATTCGATGGCGATTACACGGAAGAAGAGCTTCGCCTTATGCGGATTAAATTTATGTCGGAGATGGCGAATTAATAAGGTTGGTGATCCTTTTATTGAAGGAGCGAACTAACTCATAATGACTTTAAAACAACAACTATGCAAGACATTCACAAAAGTGTTCAAGATTATTACGGAACTGAGTTGCAACAATCAGAGGATTTACAAACGAATGCTTGTTGTACCCTCAGTGCGCCACCAGCTCACATCAAATCAGCATTAGATAACGTTCACGAGGAAGTCCAATCGAAATATTATGGTTGTGGTTTAACTATTCCCAGGGAGTTGGAAGGATTGAAAGTGCTTGATTTGGGTGCTGGTAGTGGAAGAGACTGTTATATTGCTGCTCAACTGGTAGGTGAGACAGGTCGTGTGGTTGGTGTAGATATGACCATAGCTCAAGTGGAAGTGGCAAAGAAACACGAAGAATGGCATCGCGAACGTTTTGGTTATGAAGCATCAAATGTAGAATTTCTACTGGGCAATATAGAGGAACTTGATAAGCTTGACCTGAAAAAGAATAGTTTTGATCTCATTATATCCAACTGTGTGATTAACTTGGCTAGTAATAAAGAAAAAGTGTTAAAGGATGCTTTTGAATTATTAAAACCTGGAGGGGAGCTGTATTTCTCTGATGTTTACAGTGACCGCCGGATTCCTGAAAAATTGCAAAAGGACTCCGTTCTTTGGGGGGAATGCCTAAGCGGCGCACTTTATTGGAATGATTTTCTAACATTGGCTAAACCTTCTGGATTTAATGACCCGAGGGCCGTGGAAAGTGAGCCTATTACAATTGAAAATGAGGCACTGGAAGCAAAAGTGGGAAATATTCAATTTTATTCAGTGACATATCGGCTATTTAAATTAGAGGAGCTCGAAGGAGCTTGTGAAGATTACGGGCAGGCTGCACGTTATAAAGGAACTGTAGAAAATGCTGAAAATGGGTTCACACTCGATGATCATCACTATTTTGAACGGGGAAAAATCATTCCTGTTTGTGGAAATACCTACAGAATGTTAGCTGAAACGCGATTCAGTGAGCATTTTGAATGCTATGGAGACTGGTCGACGCATTACGGTATATTTGAGGGGTGTGGTGGTGAAATGCCTTTTCACTCAGCTGAAGCAGAGGTTTCAGGATCTGATACTAGTTGTTGTTGATTCTTCTTTCTTTAATAATTCAGCGCTTTGAGGCAACCATCTGTTGTTGCTTGAACGTTAGTGTTGTATGAAGATGGAGATAAATAAAACGATAATCTTGTTGTGTGTTATCAGTATCACACTTCTTAGCGCATCTTGCACAAAAGAAAAAGTAGATTGGTCGGAGGACGCCGAAGTTCAATTGCAGTTTAACTCGAATTTTCAAGATGGGGCGAATAAGAATGGCCGAGATTTTACTATTCAATCTTCAAATTTACGGATTAATGCCATTCACATTACCGGAAAAACACTTCAAGGTTCGGATGTTGATGCTGATCAAAATGTGTCGTTCGATGCAAATCTGGTTGATAACGGTACGTCAGAGGGGGCAGTGAAATTGCCGATAGGAACTTACGAAGAATTAAGCTTTACCTTTAAATTCTCACAAAGCGAGAATAATACATTATCAGGTGAAGTAGTAAAACAAAACGGACAACCACAGAGCAAATCACTTAACATGAAGGTTGAAACTCCTGAATCTTTTGAGGTTGATGTGATGAAAGAATTATCAAAAGATCTTCTGACTATTGAAAAAACTGGTGATCAGATGGTGTTGTCGTTTGACCTGTCGAAAATATTGAATGCTATACAGCCAGCATTGTGGAATGGTATATGGACAGCAAATCAAGCACAAAGCAATGTAGATTTATCTTCCCAAACTGGTAAATCGTTTGTAAAAGAATTTTCATCTAATCTTTTCGAAACGGTGAGCATAACTTTTGAAAATTAGGAAAAACATTGGATAATAAAATAAAAAGGCGGATCATTAAGGGATGTTTGCGAGGAAATCATCGAGCCCAAAAGGAACTCTACGATTATTTTTCGCGGGACATGTTTCGAGTATGCTTGATGTACGCTGCGGATTATGATGCCGCTAATGATATGTTGCAGGAAGGATTTCTTAAGGTTTTTAAAAATTTACATAAATATAAATTAGACGGCTCATTAGGAGGGTGGATAAGGACAGTTATTGTTCACAGTTGTATTGATCAAATTAGAGTCAATACTTGGAATAAGAAAAGACAGTTTGTCGATGAAGATTATCAGATGGACACGCTGCTGGTTAGTTTTAATGAAGTTGAAAATCGGTTTCGGGAGTCCGATTTTTTGGAAATAATTAAAGAGTTACCTGAAGGATATAGAACGGTGCTGAACCTATACTTTTTAGAAGGATACAAGCATTTTGAAATCGCTGAAAAGCTTGATATTACGGAAGGGACTTCTAAATCTCAACTTTACAAGGGTAAACGCTATCTGAAAGAAATACTGGAAAAGAATTTGAGTCCTGAAGAGATCAGTAAATATGAAGGATTGGATCAAAAAGTGGTATAGTCGTCAGTTTAACGACATCGATGAAGAACCGTCATCTGAGGTTTGGGAGAATATCTCCAAAGACTTAGATGGATGGCCGAAACATTGGTATCGTGAAAATGCAGGTGATTTGCATACATCCCCCAGAGCTGCGACGTGGGATGCTATCAATCGTTCGCTTACTCGGGGGGTATTACCAAAAGGATCATTTCTGAGCCGATGGGCATGGTTCGTATTACCAGTTTTCTTTTTCATTCCACATTTTCTTCAACGTGATTCCTCCACACAGAAGGAGGTAACGACATTCTCTGAATTCATGAGGGAATATGAGGACAACCATTCTATTGCGAGGGTAGAACCCACCGTGAATAATTTTATAAAGAATGGGGACCAAATGGAGGTTGTGAACCATGATTTGTCTCGACGAGATCGAACCATTACAAATAACAATGAAATTCAAACCAGTAGTGACGAAAATTTAGCCCTTCCTAAACTTCTTTTAGAAAATATTGAGCAGGAAGAGGAATTGAATCATGCTGAATTCAATAAAAATAGTGCTATGCAAGGGGGGCAATTTGATTCACCAGTAGCTCGTCTTCAACCGCTGATCATTAAGGAAGATCTGTTATCATCAGAAAAAGGCTGGGAGATCTTGAATATTCATGATTTATCAAAGCATCAGACCTATCTCAGTATAAATATTCTTCCTCAACTCTCTTGGTTGGATAATACATTGACCAGGACCGCTCGTGAAGACAATTCTTCATCTGTGAAATCGAGCGCATCATTAGGTTTTGCTATAGCTTTAGATCAACAAATTAGAGACAAACACGGTGTTCACATTCAGACTACTTTGAATAATCGTAAATCGGTACGCGTTCAACATGCTGAATCATCTACTAAAAACATTGATCTAAGTTACCATTCGCTCGACGTGATGTATAGTTACGACTGGAAAGAGCTGGATGCACTCGGAGGTTTAACAATACAACCGCGTATCGGTGTTTTTGCAGGATATTTAACTAATGTGAAAGCAACTTCTGGGAATAGTCGCATACAAACACTCGAAGAAGGTTTTGGAAAGTGGGATTTGGGCGCTTCTTTCGGTTTGGCGTTTAAGAAAGATTTAAATAAAAATTGGCAG